>DHFN01000196.1:7954-27929 GCA_002402275.1 Anaerolineales bacterium UBA4823 | reverse complement strand
ATTTCATCTTCGAATGCCGCCTTCCAGCGGTATAGCCGAATCTCGATATGAAATTTATGATTTTTTGGACAACCCAAAGGATTCAATATCTTTATTTATTCATGGTTGGTATAAAAAGTGATTCTTTAATGTGTAGTGGACATAGTTCTCAATGAGACGGGTGACCTGGTCATGTAGATAAGTATGGGAAGAAAAGGTCTGAATGATGACTCGACCTCCAATACAGGTTGCTAATGTACCATGATCGGATTTCGAGGTTGCAATATTGCCGGCTAGCATGGTTGCATCACCACCCCCGGTCAGTTTGAGTAAATCTCCCTGGTCATTGTCTTTCCAGAAATAATTGAAATTGCGCAGGGAAATCCCGCTGTTTGGCTCATTGAACACTGGGTGACCGGGGACTAAGGGCCATACCGATAGATCAGCAACCCCGACCATATCTTGAAAGAACCAGTCGCGATAAATCGTGATCCCACATTTCGCCAAGATTGAAGAAACTTTTCCATTATAAAGATCATCTAGGTCCCAATGCTCGATAATCACAGCCGATCCATTATTGATATGGGTGAGCAAATATTGGAAAAATTCTCCTTGGACGACATTACGGTCCTCAGAAGCAGCAATAATCAAATCCCAATTGCTTCCGAGCAGGTCTTCTTTAAACCATCCCAAAGCACTGCCATCCCATTTATACTGGTAACCTCCCATATCTAAGGCATCTTTGTAATATTCAACCTGACCGGTTCCAGCCATATCTTCATAAAGGAGTATTTTTGCTGATTTGATTTTATTTTCTAAATCATCAGTTGAAATACCTTCGGTGGGTTGAACCGGGTTTACCACATCGGTTGGTTGGCTAAGAAGGGTGGGTTGAACTTGGGTTGGCGGGATTGACAACGCAGATTGGGTTAACATCACACTCTGATTCGCATTCACTGTTGCTTGAACTTCTTGGGCAATTTGAGTTTTATTGAGCGCGTCTGAGGTTTGTTGTTGTATCTGATTGCTCTGTTGTGCCAACATGGTTTGTTGAATGCCCAGGGCAGTTTGGGTTTGAACCAGTCCAGTATCAGAACTACCGCTGAGGGTACAGCTCAGGCTAGCAAAGGTTAATAATAAGACAATAGTAAAACCTTGCCGTGGAAATGAAACGAGAAAGGGATGAGAAGTTATTCTTTTCATGTTTTTTCTCCTAAAATGAACGGTTTACTAATTTTTCCTTTGCACCTTGGGGAATATTTTAGATGGATGTATATTTAACAAAGATAAAATAATAAAGGCAGAAAGGTTTTTATTTATTAAACATTTCATAACCAAATGTTAATAATATTTTAATCCATTTTTTGAAATTGATTCCATCAGGAGACAACTAATTTTTTGTGTCATTCTACTTTTGGTTATTATGGACTTACAATAAAGGTAATTTCGGCTTGAGATTGATTGCCAGCCTGGTCATTAACAACCGCTTTTAGGGTGTGTTTTCCAACCGTTGGCTTCCAAGGATAAGCATAAGGCGGTTGAACAATCGTTGAAATATTAATATCATCTAAATAAATTTCAACCTGTTGAATCCCTATTTCATCGGTTGGCTGAAATTGAAAAGTGATCAGTCTGTGTTCTTGGGCTGATATGACATCCCCTTCAGACGGATAGATGATAGATATTTCGGGGGAAATATTATCCACTGTTACCTGAACGAAGGCAGTTTGAAGTTGATTTTGTTCGCCTACCACCTGGAGTTGTAATGTATAAAGCCCATTCAAACCCGTTGTATCCCATTCTCCTAATTGCCCTTGTTTTACAGCCCTAGACCCATCTGAACCGATTTGGAGCCATTCCCTGGGAAATAGACCACTTCCTCTTTGGAGCCGATAATAGCGAAATCCTTCCGTTTGAGCGGTCCCCAACACCTTAATTTTCCCATGCACAAATGAGAGCATTGATGGAGAAGTGATTTGAACATTTGAAGATGAGTTGAGGGAGGATTGAATCACATCGTACTCAATGGGAGGCAGCTCGATCCCGGCTGCCTGTGCCCACTCTTGTGCAAAGGCAGGAATGTTCATGAATGTTTTCTCCTTGACTAGCTCAAATGGAGTGAAAATTGTGGCTAACCGTCCGGTTTGTTCATTCACTGGAATGGTTTGAAATAAATTATCAGTTTGATGAGGCTCAAATCCTTGGATGAAAACTTCGCTTACTGTAGTTGGACAGTCTTGATCGGGTAATAAACCGGATGGATCACAAACAGAAACCTTGTTTATTCCTGCTGGAATAGCCCAACTTTGGGTTGGTAAATCCTTAGTGCTATATTGGGCTAATGCATGCCAGATTGCCATTGCAGCGCTTGTTAAATTTGGTTGTGGCGTGACCGTCTCAGCTTGACCTAACCATACCCCAACTAATCTTTGGGGTGTGTATCCCACTGACCAAACCTGATCCTGATTGAGTGTTCGCCCTAGTTTAGATGCAGCACTCCGCCCGATTTCAAATAAATTGGGATGCCCGAAAACTAACCAACGAGCAGCTTCGTCGGAGAGGACATCCGTAACCAGATAAGCTAGTTGGGGGCTGATAACCGATTGCTCTTGGGTACGGATTGCGAAGTCAGATGGAATGTCGGGCAGTTGGTTCCCATGACTATCCAAAATAGATAAGATGAGCAAGGGTTGGAGTGGGGTATCACCTTTTCCAGACTGGGTTTGTTGAGTTACCCCTTTCAAAATTCCTTCATTTCCGAGGATCGAATAGGCTTGGGCAACATCTACTAATGTGGTTTGCAAACCAAAGTACTTTATAAAATCATTTGGTTCTTGAGGTTGATTGAAATTTATTGTTGATTGGGGAGAAACACCCAACTGATCAGTGGTGTTCAGAACGGTTTCATCCCCAATTTGCTGATAGAGCTGATACGCAGGGGAGAAGAGATCGTTAGTCAAAGCGAAGCGCGCTCGGAGGGGTCCGTGGTATTGGTTGTCTATGTTAGGAGGTAAATCTGCTTCCCCTGCAATGGGAATATCCCATTCCAAACTAGCTGGCTGATAACCACGTGCGAATGCGGAAAGATAAAGCAAGGGCGAAAGGATGCTTCCAGCTGGATGGATTCCTAGCCGAGACACCTGAAATAGAGGGCTGGCTTTTGAAGTTTGTTGAGTACTTACCAATGCAAGGATTTGCCCATCTGTCATATCAAGGATGATCAAATCAGCACCTAATGGACTGGTGATATCTTTTATTGTGGGTAAAATAGTTGGCAATAAGAGGCTAGCTGGACAATCTTGGGATTTTTCATCTGAGTTTGCCTGAGTGATTCGTGTGATCAAGCTTTGACTGACGCACTCAGAATTCTTTTGTAAATCTGCATCGAGCGTGGTGATAATTTTTAGTCCACCTAGTTCGAGTCGATTTTTCGGAAAAAGTCCGGATAGCTGCGATTCAATCAGAGCAAGATAAGGAGGGAAAGATTGATCGAGGGTGCTTACTGTGGGGTTAAATTGGATCCGATCAAGATTTACCTGGGATAGCTCACCAGGTTCTATGAGTCCAGATTTTAGCATTTCCGACAAGATTTCACCCGCTCGCTGGCGAACAATTTGAGGGGCATTGAGCGGGTGGATGTCCGGGCTGGCTGAAATAGCGACCATTGCTGCAGATTCAGCCAAGTTAAGCTGATTAGCGGGTTTTCCAAAATAGACCCTTGAAGCGGTATTGGCGCCATAGAGATTTGGTCCAAATTTGGTGCTATTGAGAAACCAGGTTAAGGTTTGGGCAGCTCCATAGCGTTGGGTAATCTGGTTAGATAAAATTTTTGCTCGCAGCATTTTAGTTCGATTTGCTGGTTCACGCCACAGCAATAAATCATAAGCCAGCCGTTCAGCGATGGAGTTTAATTGCGGATTGGTTAAACCCAGGGAAAAGGCTGATTTGTTTAATGATGAATTAGATTCATAATATGCTAAAAAAGCACGAGCGATGGGGGATTGGAGATCGAGGTAATTTTCTTGATTGTTTGGGTCATGGATTTGTAACCAGGAACGCTTTACACCTGGTTGTTCAAGTGTAGCGAGAATCTCAGTGGTATTTCGATCGTAAAAACGAGTGGGTTGGAGAAGGATACCATTTTGGTCGTCTAGTTGATAGGATAATTCCTCAAGGGGGGGCAAGTCAGAAAACAGGTTTATAGAGATATATGCAGCTCCAATACTTGAAAATACAATAATTAAACTAATTCCTAATGCTGCGCTCCAGGGTATGCGCGGCACCGAATGAGAATTATTTTTATTTTTACGCGCCCTCCTATACAGGACGACTTGAACGGTGTTTTTCATACGATTTCAAGCGGTCATTATGGAATCCTGATCTTGGACATTAAGGAGCAATTCTCGTGCCGATTGTAAGGTGGATGGATTGATATCACCGAACATGAAGGCAATTTCTTGAACTCTTCGTTCAGAAGTGAGCTCTTCTACTATGGTAACAGTCCTGGAGGCACTCATTTTCTTGGAGACGCCAAAATGTTGATCACCATACGCAGCTAACTGGGGGAGATGAGTTATACAAAAAACCTGGTGAAATCGAGCCAGCTGGCGCATTTTTTTGCCAACGATCATACCCACTCTGCCCCCAATTCCCTGATCAATTTCATCAAAAACCAAACAGGGGATTTGGTCAGCAGCAGTAAGGACATTCTTTAATGCCAGCATTAGTCGTGAAGTTTCCCCTCCAGAGGCGATTTTAATTAATGGCTTGAAACCTTCCCCTGGGTTTGGCGCAATGAAAAACTCAACCTGCTCAAATCCAAGTTGATTAAATAACACTTTCTGTCCATTGTCTAAAATGATTTCATTCCCATTGGTAATTTCTTGAAATTGAACCGCAAATTGAGCTTTAGCCATGTGTAGTTCTTGAAGTTCTTTCTCAACTGCTTGCGATAATTTCTCGCTAGATTGATGTCTTAAATAGGACAATTTTTGACCAATGATTCTTATAATAGATAATAGCTCCTGTTCTTGTTGAACAAGGTCAGTAATTTTATCTGTGGCAGTAGAGATTTCGTCCAACTCAGCTTGAATTTGGTCAGCATATTGGATAATGGCTTCAATTGTATTGCCGTACTTACGTTTCAACGAATGAATGAGGTTTAGTCGTTCTTCAACTTGATCAAGCCGTTTGGGGTTGAATTCAATCGTATCCAGATAGGCGTGTAAATTACGGATGAGGTCGGAGGTGGTTTCAAAAAGGGTATGGGCTTGATCCACAAGCAGTGCAGCAGCTGGATCGAACCGCAAGAGACTATTGAGTTGATGGAGGACCTCGCCGAGCTGATTGATTACCGGTTTATTATCCGGGCTTTCTTCATCTAAAATAAAAATAGTCTGTTGCATGATGCTGGTCAGACTTTCAGCATTTGCCAGGCGGGTACGTTCTACTATGAGGCTATCCTCTTCATCTCGGTCCAGGTGGGCAGAGCGGATTTCATTGAGTTGGTAATTAATAAGATCGAGACGGCGAGCTGATTCTTGCTCCAGTTGATGGATATGAGCCAGGTTTTGACGGATCTCGTTGAGTTTTTGGTAAGTTTGACGATATTGAGCATAGACTGACTCGGATTTTGCAAAACTATCTAATAAGCGCAAATGCTCAGAGACCTTAAGCAATGACAAATGTTCGGATTGACCATGGATATCAATAAGGTTTTCTCCAATTTCGCGTAACAGAGTAGTATTGACTAATCTGCCATTCACTCGGGCGATATGGCGTCCATTGCTGCGGATTTCACGGCTTAAAATAAGACTAGCCGGTTCTTCTAAAAGGTCCTCGCGCTTGAGAATTTCTAGAACTGGATTTTTGGATGGCTTATAAAATGTAAACTCCGCTTCAATAATCGCCTTGTCTGCTCCGGCGCGAATAGAGGTTACCTCTGCCCGGCTTCCCACCACTGCTTCCAGTGCATCTACCAAAATGGATTTACCCGCGCCAGTTTCCCCGGTGAGCATGATCAACCCGGGCTTAAAGCTCATAGTTAGATCGTCTATAATGGCAAAATTTTGGATATGAAGTGAGGTTAACATTGAAGACCGGGAGTTTACAATTTGAGATTTAAACCTGTCAAACGATAATAAGTTGTCGAAGTTACCAAAAATGTATAGGCTACCTCAACAATCAAAAAAACAAGGCTGCTAAAATTTGCTTGACCGATTGAAAGGGTAAAGCCAAGCAAATTAGCTAAAATGGGGGGGAAACTTCCCAAGGCAGTCGCGATCGTAATACTTTGGTAGAGACGTTTGGAACGACGCTTACGAATGAATATCCGGCAGATCTCAGCGATGATAGTGCCTGCAATAGGAGCAAGAATCAGTACAAAAAATCCCATTCGGGGAAGGATCAAACTACCTAGAAATGATAGAACGACCGCAGTTATAATGGAAGTTAGATAGTCAAACCATTGAGCAGTTTCAAATAGTTTTTGTTGATTCTGGACACAATCTTTGCAGCGATAACCCGTCGGGGTTGCAACAGCGCATTTTGGACAAATAGGTTTACCGCAATTATTACAACGTAAATGAGTTTCTATATTGGGGTGATTAACACAATAGAGAGATGGGGTATCTTCAGTCATCTTGAATTACCTGTGGATGGATTTTGATTCATGTGGGGAGTTAGGTTGCGGTAGAAATATCCGGGGTCTTGGAAACGGACAAACTCAGCGTTGTGTTCGCTGGCACTGATCTCCACTCGATCGTTTTCCACCAGTGCGATTGGAGTTTGTCCATCCACACAGATTTGAGCTTGATGGTCAGTATGGACAATGATGCTTACTGTAGACCCTTCTGATAGCACGATGCCACGATCTATGGATAGATGCGGAGCAACTGCTAATAAAAGGATATTACGCAATTCAGGGGGCAGGATAGGACCTCCCGCAGCTAATGCGTATGCGGTAGAGCCTGTGGCAGTGGCAGCAATTAAGCCATCGGCGACATAGGTGGTTAAGAAACGCCCATCCACATACGCTTCAAGTCTGACCGGGCGAACAATCCCTGCCCGCCCAACAAAAACTTCATTTAGAACTTGATATTCGCCATTTAATTCATCCTGATGATAAATACGCGCGGTGAGCATCATGCGTTTCTCTAGCCAAAATTTTCCGTCCAATAATTCGGAGATATAATTTTGCCATTGGTTTTGGCGGATTTCCATTAAGAAGCCAAAATGACCAAGATTGATTCCTAGAATGGGTACTCCATAAGGTCCGCAAATATGCCCAGCTCGTAACATGGTTCCATCGCCTCCTAAGACCAGTAATAAATCAATCTCCCGTTCTTTAATGCTTTGGGCTAATTGATCATCATAGAGGGCTGCCAAACAGGTATCCTGTCCGTGTTGTTTTAAATAATCCTCAATTTTAGTGGCTTCTTGACCTGCATCGCTGAGTTTGGGATGGGGAGCAATGGCAATTTTCTTAAAACGAGATGTGTAATTTGTCATGACCAATAATTATAACTAGAGAAACTTTACCTAGAGATGGTTTTCCCGCATAGTTTTAGTGATTCAATACCCTATTTTATTGGGGCGGGTGGGATCTTAATTGTTGTTCTAAATGATGAAGACTCTTTTCAAGGTTTTCTTGGCGAAGGCTAAGGGTAAGGTCTCCGCGAGTACGTTCAATGATACTCCGAGCTATATCGGTTAGGCGCCGTAAACCACCTGTGATTGCATCGGGATAATCCATAGTTATCAGAATCGCGAAGATATCATCCATATAAGCCAACATTTGTTCAGCTTCTTGGGTATGATTAACGCGTAGCGTATCTAAACAACGTCGTCGTAATTCACCAATCGCCTCCGCCATTCCCTTGAGGTAAGCTGCATATTCGATTCCCAATTCTTCAGGTAAGGGTAAGGTCCCGTTTTCAGTGAGTGAATAGACGATGCTGGCTTCAGCAAATTCCTTGAGGGCATCTTGAGTGTATCCTTCAAAATAAATATCTGGAAATGTTTGTTGATTTTTTTGGAGAGAACTCGCTAAACTAGTGGCGGTTTGAAGTTCATTGTGAGCTAATTCCCTCTCATCGCGATGAATTGCTCGAATGGCATTAGCACAATGCCGAATGAGGGAACGAGCTTGCGCGAGAGCTTCCTCGCGAGCTGAGGTTCGCGATGTAAAAGATTCATGAATTCTTTCTACAATGGATTCAAGGTTATACATCATGGTTTTTTCCGGGGAATACGGATTGGGAGGATAGGAAAATGGTTGGTAGGGCATAAGTCGCCAGGAATGCAGATCTCTCCAAAAGTTGCTTCATGGCGGGTGATAATTTCCACTGAGGCATGATAAAAAGTTTCGCTCCTAAGCACGAAATTAAGATGTGGGATTGAACCTAAAAAGGAATATTATCGGTATTACTAGTGTCTTCGCTCTCAGTAAAACCTTCCGGAACTTCAACCTCGCCTTTAGAAGAAAGGAAACGGACCGTTTGGGCGCTTACTTCGAAAGATGCTGCTGAGGAACCATCCTGCCTTTGCCAAACTCGAGGTCCTCCACTATTGGGATCCACCACCAACCGCCCTTCAACCAAAACTTTCTGACCTTTTTTTAAGTAATTGTTGCAGATTTCAGCTTGTTTGCCCCAAGCTGTAATGCGAAACCAAATCGTTCTTTGGATTTTTTCTCCAGCATTGGAAGTATAGTTATCATTGACTGCCACAGAAAAAGATGTGACGGGTTGACCACTGGGGGTATAACGCATCTCAGGATCCCGACCTAAATTTCCAGCTAAAATTACAGTATGGTACGTCATGAAAATCTCCTCTAGTTATGGAACATAATTTACAGTAAGATCTTAAAAGATTTATTTCATTATAATACAAGGTATGAAAATAATTTCATTTGACTGTGATAACCTCAAATACCTTGAGATCCGAAAAATTTACCGTCATAGCGTCGTGGCTTCCAGTGCGTGCGAACAGCCCGATTGAACCACCAGGTATAGCTGTGTCAGTTATGGTGAACTGGTATTGTTGATTGATAAACGCGATTATTTGATTGGTAGAAACCCACAAAGCAATTTGGGAACGGCTTGGTGCACCTGGGGGTACTGCTCCACTATATGATTTAGGGTAAATCATTGCTGCTCGGTTTTGGATGTAACGGTCTAAGTGGATTTGACCATCGCAAGTAAGCGCTAATCGGTAAAATTCTTGATTGGGGGTGAAACGGAATAAAACCCCATATTCATCATCAGCAAGACAAAGATTCGGTTCGGCATTTATTTCTAAATAGAAATCATCTAATTCGGGTCCATTCCGTAACGTATAAAGATAGGTTTTAGGTTGTGAGATAGCAAGAGTTATTTCACCTTTTCCAAGAGCAGCGCTGCTGGTGTTTGATTGGGCTAAACTCCAGAAACTGCTGTTAGAAAAATTATCTAAAAATAATAATTCACCAATTCTTGACTTGAGGTTCAGTGTGGGCGTAATGATGGGGGTAGGCAGCGTTGTAGATGTTGGAGTAGGAGGAAACCAGACAATCGTGACGGTGGGAGGTATGGTTGAGGTAGGTGGGATCGGCGTATCGGGTTCAAGGGGTGGTGAGGGAGTTGTACAGCCGAATATGAGCAGGCTGAAACTAAAGCAAGCTAACCATAAAGCGAGTATTTTTATTAATTGACCGTTGATATTGGGTTTAAACATAAAATCCAATTGCTATATCCCAGAGTTCTGAGTGAAGAAAATAGATTGTTCTCTTATTCTGGTACTGCAATAATATCGTCACGCTCAGGTCCAACTGAGACAAGGTGGATTGGCACCCGGCACAATTCTGCGACCTTTTTTACATAAGTCTGAGCGTGGTCAGGTAAGTCGTTCCAATTCCTGATCCCCCGAATCTCTTCTTTCCAACCAGCCATACTTTCGTATTCAGGTTGATAAGGATCAAGATAGGCTGGTCCTAATGGTAAATCGGAGGAAATATTGCCTGAAGAGAGATAGGAATTGCAAAGGTAGATTTGGTCGAAACCACTTAATATGTCTAGTTTTGTCATGGTGAGTTCATTAATGCCATTTATCCGGATCGCGTAACGGAGCAAAACCAGGTCCAACCAACCCACTCGGCGTGGTCTCCCGGTGGTTGTACCATACTCATCCCAGGGGTTAGCACCGCTTCCGCGCAATTTTTGGGCAGTTTCATCGAATAATTCGGTTGGAAAAGGTCCACTACCCACGCGGGTTTGAAACGCTTTGGTCACTCCAATCACATGGGCTTGATTACTGGCACCTATGCCTAGTCCAGTAAATGCTCCCGCGGAAGTTGGAGAAGAACTCGTTACAAATGGGTAGGTGCCATGGTCGAGGTCAAGTAAGCTACCTTGAGCACCCTCAGCTAAAACATTTTTGCTGCTTCTCAATGCTTCATAAAGAACAGCTGAGATATCTTTTATATAAGGACATAACTTTTGAGCATAATCAAGGTAATCGTCAATAATAAGGGGAATCTCGACTGGTTCTGCGTGATAAAGTATAACGAGTTTTTGGTTGACTGCTTCTAAATGACGGGTTAGAGAATCTTTGAAACTGGTGGGATCAAGCATTTGTTCCATGCGAATTCCATTCCGGCTAACTTTATCGGTGTAAGCTGGCCCAATCCCGCGCATGGTTGTCCCGATTTTAGTATTCCCTAGTGCCGTCTCTTGGGCACGATCTAACGCCAGGTGGCCTGGGGTGATGATGTGGGCAGCATGGGAAATCAATAGACGGCGGGGACTAACCTCAATTCCATTATCCTGGAGCATTTTCATTTCATTCAAGAGAACCTGTGGATTAATGACAACCCCATTACCGATTACAGCGGTTGTGTGAGTATGGATGATCCCTGAAGGGATTAAATGTAATTTAAAAAGTTTCTCCCCGACAGTTACAGTATGACCAGCATTATCGCCACCATTAAAGCGGGCAACATAATCCGCTTGTTTTGATAGGAGATCAACTACTCTCCCTTTACCCTCGTCTCCCCATTGTGTTCCTATGATAATTTCTAATGGCATTATAAAGCCTCCTAAGGACAATCAAATGTTTTTGGAGAAAGCCGAAATGAATAACTCTGAAGACCTCCAAATGACTTTGATGTTGTACAATATTAAAATATCAAATCATCATTATGATTATAACCATTCTCTTAGGAAGTTACAGGGAGATTACCCAGAAAAGGAGAAAAACATGCGCAAGAAAGTTATTCTTGTAACCGGGGCTGCCGGAGAGATCGGTACTGCACTAATCGCGAAGTTATTATCCCAGAAGGTTGAAAATATACTCGCTTTAGATATTCGACCGGTTGATGAGAAATTAGGGTCACAGGTTATTCAAGTTGTGGGGGATATCTGTGACCATGCATTATTGGAGCGTTTGATAAGTGAGTATGAAATTGAGACCATCTATCATCTGGCAGCTTTGTTATCCACACGGGCTGAATTTACACCTGAAGCTGCCCATCGAGTGAATGTAGAAGGAACGCTTGGATTATTGCAAGTAGCTAGTGAACAATCAGATTGGCGGGGTGTACCGGTTTTATTTATTTTCCCAAGTTCCGTTGCTATCTATGGGTTACCAGATTTGGAAACCAAAGCCCAGTTTCAGAAGGTTCGAGAATGGGAATGGAATTATCCCAGGACAATGTATGGCTGCAATAAGCTTTATTGCGAGTTGCTTGGAATGTATTATAGTGAATACTATCGTCAGCTGGCAGTCGAACAACCGGTCAAGCTTGATTTTCGATCTGTCCGTTTTCCAGGGCTTATCAGCGCTTACACTGTTCCAAGCGGGGGGACATCCGATTTTGGACCCGAAATGCTTCATGCTGCTGCCAAAGGGCAGCCTTATGCCTGTTTTGTACGCGAAGACACTCGGATTCCCTTTATGGTAATGCCGGATGCTGTCAAAGCATTAATTGATTTAGCCTCCGCAAAAGCGGAAAAATTAAGCCGGCGAGTTTATAATGTCACCTCGTTCAGTTTAAGTGCAACAGAATTTAGAGAGATGGTATTAAAAGCTTTCCCTCAAGCAGAAATCACTTTTAAGCCGGATTTAAAAAGGCAAGGAATTGTGGATAGTTGGCCAGAGGATATGAATGATAATGACGCACGCCGCGATTGGGGCTGGCAGCCAGACTATGATTTGGAACGTTCCTTTAATGAATACTTGGTTCCGAATATTTCAATGCGCTATTTAAAGCGTTAGTGGGAATATCATTGAATTTATGCTGAAACCAGAGCTCCGAGGGTAAGAAATGCCTAAGATGGATGGGGAGGTTACATTTGAAGCTGACCTTTAAGTATCGCCAGCCGGGGTAAAAGATGAAATAGATTAACTTGTAGGTTACGTTTAGAACGTGAAATTCTAGTGTACAATTTCTTCTCAAATAGTCATTTCTTCAGTTTGATTAAAAAAGGGATTAAAGGAGCGAGGTGATGGAAATGCGTATAGGTTATATTGGCTTGGGTTTAATGGGCAAATCTATAGCAAAAAATATTCTCAAAGCAGGTTATCCTCTGGTTGTACACAATCGGAGCCAGGCAGCTATTGATGAATTAGTAAGCGAAGGGGCTCAGTCTGCATCTTCGCCGCGCCAGGTTGCCCAATCGGTAGATGTGGTTTTTACAAATTTACCAGATACGCCTGACGTAGAAATGGTTGTTCTGGGAAAAGATGGAATTATTGAAGGCGCTCACCCTGGCTTGATTTATGTAGATAATTCCACTATCAAACCTGCCAAAGCACGTGAAATTGCCGCACGACTTGCTGAAAAGGAGGTAATGGCTTTAGATGCTCCAGTCAGCGGAGGCGATATTGGAGCTCGCAATGGAACCCTGGCGATTATGGTTGGGGGAGAAGCAGAAGCTCTCAATAAAGTCATGCCTGTTTTACAAGCAACGGGAAAGACAATTACTCATGTCGGTGATTCTGGAGCAGGCCAGATTGCTAAAGCAGCCAATCAAATTATGGTTGCAGCTCAAATGGTGGCAATGGGAGAATTGCTTATCTTTGCCGAGAAAGCTGGAGCAGATCCGCAAAAAGTGGTGGAGGCAATCAAGGGGGGTGCAGCCCAATGTTGGACCTTAGATGTTAAACCACCGAGGTTGTTTGCAGGAAACCGATTACCAGGTTTCAAAGCCTATATGCAGGCAAAGGATTTAACCATTGTCATGGAAACCGCCCGGGAATATGGCATTCCTCTGCCAAGTGCTGCCATTCATGCCCAACTTTATCAGGCGATGTTGAATTTGGGAATGCGGGATTTAGATAATTCGGCAGTGATTGGAGTGATCGAAACCCTTGCTCATCATCAACTTGGAGAAAAATGAGAAAGTTGGGATTTAAGCAATATCGGTTTAATTGGGAAGAGGGGACGGATTTCCTGGTTATTCTGGGAGGCGTTTTCCTACAAGCCCTGGCAATGCGTTTGTTCTTGATCCCGGCTAATTTGGCAAGTGGTGGGGTAGCAGGATTAGCCCAAATCATTAACCATTATACAAATTTCCCTATTGGGGTGATGGTAATCATTGGTAATATCCCGTTGTTTATACTGGGTTGGCGTTATCTAGGTGGCTTCCGTTTTGGTTTGCGAACGATTTTTGCAGTTGTCCTCTTTTCAATTTTTGTGGATGGTTTAATGTGGATATTGCCTTCCAATGGATTAACTTCTGACTTGCTGCTTAATGCCTTATATGGCGGTGTAATCAGTGGGATTGGATATGGTTTAGTTTATCGAGCAAAAGGAACTAGCGGGGGCAGCGACATCCTGGGTCGAATCTTAAACCATTGGAGAGGAATTTCAATCTCCCAGAGTTATTTACTTACCGATGCTGGAGTTATGCTGCTTGCGGGTTTATCATTCAGCTGGGAGAATGCCTTATATGCTATTGTTAGTTTGTATATCAGTGGTCTGGCTGCCGAAGCCACTTTGGAAGGTTCAAATGTTGTCCGGACAGTCATGATTATCACGGATCAACCCGATTCTATTCGGTTGCGAATAATAAACGAATTGGAACGGGGGGTGACGGTGATGCCTGCTGTTGGGGGGTATAGTGGAGCGATGAAAAGCATGTTGTATTGCGTGTTATCCAGGTCAGAGGTTTCGCAGATAAAAGCGTTAGTCCGAGAAACAGACCCAGCTGCATTTGTTGTAATAGGGCAAGCCTACGAAGCCATTGGCGAGGGGTTTAAACGCCTGGAATAACGAAACCTGAAACCTATTGCCTAAATAGGCGTATAACTATACAGGATGAAACAATGAGTAGACTTCAAAAACCTTCCCAGGAAGATGAAAGGTTATGGTTGGAACAATCTTTGCATGGAAATCCGGATGGTTTTATGCATTTAATTGAGGTATATCAAAGGTCAGTTTTCAATATGTGTTACCGCATGTTGGGGAATCGCGAAGATGCTGAAGATGCCGCCCAAGAAACATTTCTAAGAGCTTATCAAAACTTAAAGAAATATGATCAAGACCGATCTTTTATCACCTGGTTACTCTCTATCGCAGCACATTTTTGTATTGACCAATTGAGAAAGAAACGCGCCAAAATTGTTTCAATGGAAGATATCCTACTCGGAGAAATACCTGATCCGAACCCGTCGCCTGAGCGGGTAATTGTCCAACAAGACGATCAATTGAAGGTGCAGAACATCTTACAACAAATCTCTGAACAAGACCGAGCAGCCTTAATTCTCTATTATTGGTATGAATTTTCGTATGAAGAAATTAGTATTATTTTGGGTTTCTCGGTGAGCGCTGTGAAAAGCCGTTTACATCGAGCGAAAAAGGAAATGGCAACCCTCTGGGTGAAGCAATCCTCAATAATGAAATCAGAAGTAGGAAGGAAGCAATATGAGGCACCAGTTGTTTGAAGATTGGCTGTTTGCCGAAGAAGACTTAGATTCACAACAGAAAGATTTACTGGAATCTCATAAGCAGGATTGTCAGCAATGCCAAATGCTTGAAGGAGCCTGGCAGGAGATCAGCCAGGATATAAACTCACAAAATTGGGTAATGCCAGAAGAAGGGTTTTCTCAACGATGGTTATCTAGGTTAGAACAACAAAAACTCCATGACCAGAGAAGGCATGCTTTTTGGGCATTTTTGACCACCTCCAGTGGGGCGGTGCTTTTTGGAATCCTTTTGTTGAGATTCTTTATTTCAAATTCACCTATTGTAGTACTATCCTATCAATTCCATAGCATAATGGTTATTTTTGAAACTTTGCAAGGTTTGATCAGGTTTCTGCTAACGATTATTCGTTCTGTGAACATGATTATTCCTTCAGTTATTGGATTGGGAGTTATTTTTATGCTCTGGAGTTGTTTGTTTTTAGGGTTAGTGGTTATATGGCAGGTTGTCATGGGAAGGAGAGAGTTATATGATTATTAAGAAAAGATGGCAATTGCTTGCCATTCTATTGGCAGGGTTGTTTCTCTCGGCGATCAGTTTTAACGCCGGCTTTAAAGATGGTCGCGTGGTTATTGGCGGGGACTATCGTTTAGCGAATGGGGAAACCTTAACCGGTGATTTAGTGGTAATTGGTGGACAGGCTGTCTTAGAAGAAAATTCAGTGGTTCAAAGGAATGTTGCCTTGATCGGAAGCAGCCTGGATAACTCCGGAAGTGTGCAAGGTGATGTGGTCGGTATAGGGAGCAAAATTGATTTATCAGCAAATTCCGTAGTTATGGGGCGGGTTGTTCTGGTCAGCTCAACTTTACAGCGTGATCCGACAGCACAGGTTGGAGAGGTCCAAGAATTGGGGAAAACGCAACCATTTTATTTAAATCCCCAAGCAAATCTTAATAGTGTGCGCTCGAATTGGTTTTCAACCGGAATTGGTAAATGGTTTGGGTTCCTTTTCAAAGTTTTTGCCTGGTCTGCTTTAGCTGTATTGCTGGGTCTCCTATTTCCGTTTGTATTAGAACGCATCGCGGATGCGGTAAATTCACAAACTGTAATTGCCCTTGGGGTTGGTTTCTTAACCTGGCTGACGGTAATATTAGCGATCCTTTTCTTGACAATTACTTTAATTTTTATCCCCTTAGCATTGGTTGTGGTTTTAGCTATTCTGGCTGGCTGGTTATTGGGAATGGTTGGTTTAGGAAGTGCCTTGGGAGATCAATTAGCTATCCAATTCCATCAACAGTGGTCACGGCCTATTTCGGCTGGATTGGGAACCTTTATCCTAATTTTCATTGCCGATGGTGTCTCGGCATTTATCCCTTGTATAGGGTGGGTAGTCCCATTTTTATTAGGACTGATTGGCTTTGGAGCAGTTGTGATGACCCGTTTTGGGAGCGAATCCGTTACGAAACGTTAATAACCCAACCATTTCAATAAATTTTCATCCTTACGCCAATTTTTCTGAACTTTAACTTTCAGGTTAAGAAAGACTTTGCGTCCCGTCATGGCTTCAATTTCTTGACGGGCTTGAATTCCGATCTTTTTAATCATACTTCCATTCGCTCCAATGACAATAGCTTTGTGGGATTCGCGCTCGACGATGATAGTGGCAAAGATCACAGCTGCTCCTTCTCCTTTTTCCTGGTATTGATCAATGCGGACAGCGATACCATGTGGCACTTCGTCACGCAAGATATTCAAGGCTGCCTCGCGGATTAAATCAGCTGCTATATCCCGTTCACTCAAGTCGGTCAATTGGTCTTCTGGATAAAGAGGTTCACTCATGGGTAATTGCAGGATTAATTGATCCAGCAAGATATTTAGGTTTTCACCACGAGTACTCGAAATTGGGATGAGGTTGGCTGTGGAAAATATTATTTTTAATTGTTCTAGAATTTGGTTAACCTTTTCAGAAGTTATAAGGTCAATTTTGTTCAATGCAATCGTTAATGGCTTTTGCTGTTCTTGGGTGAAGGGTTGGATTCGTTGAATGAGTAACTCGTCCTCTGGTGTAAAAGGATTGCTTGCATCGAGGATTAAAAGGAGAGTATCCGCATTCTCTATTGCTGCTAAAGCGGAAGTAACCATTTTCTCTCCGAGTTTATGACGGGGTTTATGGAAACCAGGAGTATCTACAAATATGACTTGAGCTGTTTCTGTGGTTAAAATTCCCAATTGTTGTTTTCGGGTGGTTTGAGGTCGGGGAGAGACCGCCGCAATTTTTTGCTTTAGAAGCATGTTTATCAGAGTGGATTTTCCCACATTGGGTCGTCCGATAACTGCGACAAAACCACTGCGATAGGTTTTTTGGATATGATTTTCAGACATTTATTCGAGAGACCTTATTCAGCTAGAACAATTAAGATAAAATTCAAATATATTTTATCATGCTCAATCTAAAGTTACAGTAGTTAGGTTTCACAAAGGATCAACCTATGCTAAATGAAATTGATTTAGAGTTATTAAATCAAACCATAGCTATCGCTGCTCAATCTCGGGAAAATGGGAATCATCCATTTGGGGCATTACTGGGAACCAGGGATGGAAATGTTTTATTGGCAGCAGAGAATACAGTTGTAACTGACAAGGATTGTACCGGTCATGCCGAGACTAATTTAATGCGTATGGCAAGTAAAAAATATTTCCCCGAATTTTTACAGCAGTGTACTTTATATTCAAGCGCTGAACCTTGTGCTATGTGTGCCGGAGCGATCTATTGGGGAGGAGTTGGGAGAGTGGTTTTTGCTTTGAGTGAAAAGGAGTTACTCAATATGACTGGTGCAAACCCTAAAAACCCGACCTTGAATTTATCTTGCCAAGAAGTATTTAAGCGTGGTCAAAGGGAGATAATCGTTGAAGGTCCGGTAGACCTTGCCGCTGCTCGTATTGTTCATGCTGGATTTTGGGATTGAATATTTGTGAGATTTAACCATAGACAAAGATACAATAATTCGAATATAATTAACTTGTCAGACAATTGAACTGAGTTTCCATTAATGAAAACTTCTATTAGAGCACAACTGCTAACGCTTCTAATCGCAGTTCTAGGCGCCTTGGCTGTAGGGGCAATTTTAATACTGATTGTACAAGCCAACCCCATTAAAGCCTATGCGGCTATGTTATTTGGTCCTTTTAGTGACCTGTATGGATTAACGGAAATCGCTGCAAAAGCAACCCCTCTACTCCTAGTAGGCCTAGGCATAGTCATCGCCTTCCGTTCCGGCATATTGAATATCGGCGCCGAAGGCCAGATGATAATAGGAGCTTTAACCGGGACGGTTGTTGCCTTGATATTCCAAAAGTCACCTGGAATAGTCCTCTTGCCTTTGACTTTGCTAGCTGGATTTGTTGGGGGAGCATTCTATGGGGCAATTGCTGGTTTCCTCAAAGCATACTTCAAAGTAAATGAAATTTTATCTACAATCATGTTGAACGCAATTGCCCAACAATTATTGATTTTTCTGTTACGAGGTCCTTTAATTGATCCATCTCAAATTTCTTATGGAACTGGCTTTCCTCAGACACAACAATTGCCGGAGTCAATTTGGATGGTGAAATTAATCCCTCAAACCCGATTACACTTTGGTTTTATCATTGCAATCATTTCAGCTATAGTGGTTTATATTTTTTTATGGCGGACAGTGATTGGTTATCGCCTGCGCGCAGTGGGTTCTGGCGTGTTAGCGTCCCGGGCAGCAGGGATAAATGTGGAGAAAGGGTTATTGTTAGCAATGTTCTTGAGTGGCGGCTTTGCTGGTTTAGCGGGTTTCGTTGAAGTGCTAGGCATCCATCACCGGTTACTGGATGGCATCTCTGCAGGTTATGGATTCTCAGGGATTGTAGCTGCACTGTTTGGTCGCTTGCATCCTTTAGGTGTAATTCCAGCGGCTTTTTTGTTTGGAGCGTTAATGCTTGGTGCTGATATGATGCAAAGGGCAGTTGCCATTCCTGCTGCAATCGTTCAAACTATAGAGGGGCTGATGGTGTTATTTGTTGTCGGATCCGATTATTTTATTCGTAGACCAGATTGGGCGAAGCAGTTATTTGGCATAAAAATGAAAAAAGGGAAAAATAAGTTGGAACAACAGGAAAAATCCACGATCATAAATCCACCACCAGATCAAAATAGTGAGATATAGGAATGATTGAACAATTATTCCAATTCGGAACGATTGTTGGAATTCTTACGACTGCTATCCGGTTGGCGACGCCATTTTTGTTAGCAGCATTGGGGGAGATGTTTGATCAAAGAGCAGGCGTTTATAATCTCGGCGTCGAGGGTGTGATGATGATGGGGGCTTTTGTGGGATTTTGGGTTGCCTTGCGAAGTGGATCATCATGGATGGGGATTGCTGCAGCCATATTTGTTGGAATTTTGATGGGATTGATAATGGGTTTAGTGAGTATAACCTTACAAGGAGAACAGGGGATCAGTGGTATAGGATTGTATATGTTCGGAGTAGGATTGGCAGGATATTTGTTTCGGATAACGATTGGATATATAACCAACATTGAGGGATTTAAACCGATTAAAATACCGCTTTTAGGTGATATTCCCATCTTAGGGACAGTGCTTTTCAATCATAATTGGATGGTGTATTTTGCTTTTCTAATGGTGCCGATTTCCTGGTTTATTTTATTCAAGACTACTTGGGGTTTGAAAATAAGAGCAGCAGGCATGACTCCTGAAGCAGCAGATACCTTGGGGTTGAGTGTAATTGCTATCCGGTATTCCTGTTTGATTATTGGGAGCGTTGCTGCTGCAATGGCAGGCGCATTCTTGACCTTGGGGCATACCAATATGTATGCCGATAACATTTCTGGTGGAAGAGGGTTTATTGCGGTTGCATTGGTATATTTTGGACGATGGAATCCTTGGGGAATCTTAGGCGGAGCTTTATTATTCAGTTTTGTAGATGCACTACAACTTTGGGTTCAGGTATTGGGCTTGAAAATCCCTTATGAATTTGCGGTTATGGCTCCTTACGTATTAACCATTTTGGCATTAGTTGTGGCAGCGAGGAGGATTTGGGAACCGGC
>DHFN01000196.1:0-7913 GCA_002402275.1 Anaerolineales bacterium UBA4823 | reverse complement strand
GTTGAGTGCATGTAGTGGGCAAACAACATCTCAAAAGATCAAAATCGCTCTGGTCTTACCAAGCACAGTAGATGATCTATCATGGAGCCAGGGGATGACAGAAGGGGTCAAAGCGGTACAAAAAGAATTGGGTGAAGATAAGGTTGAAGTAGCTATCAGTGAACGATTAGCTAACCCAACCGACGCGGCTGCTGCTGTTCGACAATATGCTTCCCAAGGTTACAATTTGGTTATTGCTCATGGATCACAATACCAGTCCATCTTGGATGAAATTGCTAAAGAATTTCCGAAAACTTCCTTTGCGTATGGCACTGGATTCCAAGCCCATGACAACATCTTTGCTTATGACCCTCAATCGCAGGAAGGTGCTTATCTGCAGGGGATTATTGCTGGAAAGTTAACCAAGAGCAATATTATTGGGATTGTTGGACCAATCGAGGCGGGAGACGCGATTAAATACAATATTGGGTTTCAGCAAGGAGTGAAATCGGTTAACCCCGATGCCGATGTAAGAGTGGCGTATACCGGTTCATTTGGTGACATTGCAAAAGCATCAGAGTTAGCCAAGGCACAGGTTGAGGCCGGGGCAGATATACTAACCGGAACCGCTCAGCAGACTGTGGGGGCGATCAAAGCTTGTGCTGAGAAACCAGGTGTTTACTGGTTAGGCAATGATATGGATCAATCTTCACTCGCACCAAATACAGTACTAACCGCCCAAACCTATGATTGGAAAAACGTTGTGATGCAAATGGTGAAATTCCACCAAGAAGGAAAAATTGGCGGAGAACATTTAGTATTATCTTTGGGTAATGGGGGTATTCAGATCATTGTCAACCAAAAGATCGCCAATGTAATTCCTGCTGATGTGATGGCGATAGTTGAACAAGCTAAAAAAGATATTATTGAAGGAAAATTAACCATTGAATTACCTAAGTAAGAGTGGATTGGGGCAGGAATCACCTGCCCCCTATTTCTTAAATTAGGGTATTCTATGTAGGGTAAAGATGAAAATCCAACACCTTGAAATGAAAAATATCACCAAACGTTTCCCTGGTGTTTTGGCAAACGATAACGTGAGTATTGGTGTCCATTCCGGAGAGGTATTGGCATTATTGGGGGAAAACGGAGCCGGGAAAACCACTTTAATGAAGATTTTATATGGTCTTTATCAGCCGGATGAAGGGGAGATCTGGATTAACGATCTACCGGTCACAATCCATTCTCCCCGGGATGCTATGCGTCTTGGGATTGGGATGGTTCATCAGCATTTTATGTTAGTCCCCACACTCACGGTTGTTGAAAATGTAATTCTAGGATTACCTACTGGGAGAGGACCATTACTATATACAAAAGAAGCAACTGAAAGACTAGTTGAATTATCCCAGAAGTATGGGTTAAAAACGAATCCTAATGCATATATCTGGCAGCTCAGTGTTGGAGAACAGCAAAGGGTAGAAATCCTAAAAGTATTATATCGGGGTGCGGAGTTATTAATCCTCGATGAACCCACGGCCGTATTAACCCCTAAAGAAGTGGATGAGTTATTTAGCATTCTAGAAGAAATGGTGGATTTAGGGTTAGGGATTATTTTTATCAGCCATAAACTGAAAGAAATTATGCAGATCAGCGATCGAGTTACGGTATTACGGAATGGGAGATCAATCCATACATTACCGACGGCGGATACTAGCGAACACGAGTTAGCTGAATTGATGGTTGGGAGAGACATTACCAATGAATTTCCCCGCCAATACCAACATACAGAAAAGGCAATATTGGAGATTGCTTCGCTTGAAGTATTCAATGACCAACGACTGCTGGCTATTAAAAATCTTTCTTTACAGATCCACGCTGGAGAAATTGTTGGATTAGCAGGTGTTTCGGGAAATGGACAACGCGAGTTAGCAGAAGCGCTTGTACATTTACGGGATGTTCAAAGTGGGAAAATCCTGTTAAATGGCAAAGATGTAACTCATACCAACCCAGCTCAGATGATTGAAGCCGGCATAGGTTATATACCCGAAGATCGCTTGCACGTTGGAACGATCCCAACTTTTTCCGTTTCAGAAAATTTGATATTAAAAGACCATGCCAAAAAACCATTATCCAAGTATGGGTTTCTACAATTAGAGAATATAAAAAAATATACCACCAATTTAGTTGAAGAATTTGATATCAAAACACCTAACATTCAGGCTCCCGCAAAGACATTATCAGGTGGTAATATTCAAAAGCTGGTTTTAGCTCGTGAGATAGCACGCCAACCGAAATTCCTTTTAGCAAATCAACCTACTCGTGGATTGGATATCGGTGCTACTGAATTTGTCTATCGCCGTTTAATTGAACAAAGGGATCAAGGGAAGGCGATCTTGCTTATTTCAGAAGATTTAGATGAAATTTTCACATTATCGGATCGAGTAGCTGTAATTTATGAGGGTAAAATATTGGGGATAGTACCAATTTCACAAGCTAAAAGGGAAAGTATTGGTTTATTAATGGCTGGGTTATCGGAAAATAATTAATTTAAGTTTTGATTTTATTGACAATAATTATATTATTAGATATAATATTATTTCGCCTGTTGGCAATTTATCTTCTTCAGAAGAGTAATTTTTGATTAGCATAAAACGGATCGGCATTATTTTAGGGCGGCTTCAAGCCACGATCTCTCGTTTTATGCTTTTATTGGCTAAGTAAAGAAAATTTCAGGAGATTTTTATGGAAGTACTCCCAAGCAAATCTTATGCTCGTATTGATGTCAAACTACCGTTACCTACTTTAATTGAGGTTCAACTCGACTCATTTCGCCGTCTAAAGACCGAAGGGATGGCGGACTTATTCAATGAAATTTCACCGATCGAATCCTATAACAAAGGAATGCGTTTACATTTTCCAAGTCAAAATGCACTTTCCCGGCAATGGGATTTAAAGTACTCCTTTGGTGATCCCAAGCATTCCATCGAAGAATGTGTTGAAAGGGATCTAACTTATGCCAGCCCCTTGTTCGTTTCAGTATTACTGGAGGGCCCTGAAATTCAAGAACCTATCAAACAGGATATCTTTTTAGGTGATTTTCCTGAAATGACGGAAAAAGGCACCTTTATCATTAATGGTACCGAAAGGGTTGTGGTTTCGCAGTTGATTCGTTCCCCGGGGGTTTATTTTGAAGCTGCACTAGACCGTGCCACCGGGCGTCGCCTGGCAATGGCGAAATTAATTCCCGATCGAGGCGCTTGGATGGAATTCGAAACGCGGAAAAGTGATTATCTTACTTTGAGATTTAATCGAAAAAGAACTGTACCCGTTTCAATATTTTTGAGGGCTTTGGCTGCAGTAGAGGATGGCAACACTGCTGACGATAATCCGTTGACTAACGGCACAGACGAAGAGTTACTCACCCTTTTCAGCGATGTTGACAATAATCCCGACCGCATGTATATGAGCTCAACCTTCGCTCAAGAACCAGAATGGGAAATGGCCCATGTCAGTAATGTGGCTGAGGCAGCATTATTGGAATTTTTTAAACGTATGCGCCCAGGTGATCCAGCTACTCTTGACAATGCACGAGAATTTCTCGAGGAACAGTTATTCGATCAACGTCATTATGACTTAGAACGGGTTGGACGTTATAAACTCAATCAAAAATTAGAACTGCATGACAAAGTGCCTATGCAGATTCGAACGGTTACCAAGTGGGATGTGGTTCGTCTCATCCGGCGGATGATCATGATTAACAACAATATGCTCGACCCAGATGATATTGACCATTTGGGAAATCGAAGGGCAAAAACCGTGGGCGAATTAATCCAAAACAAACTCCGAATAGGTTTAAGGCGGATGGAACGGGTGATCAAAGAGCGGATGTCCATTCGGGATCAAGAGCAAATCTCACCCGTTACTTTAGTAAATATTCGCCCGGTTGTGGCAGCATTGAGAGAATTTTTTGGTTCCAGTCAACTATCCCAGTTTATGGATCAAACGAACCCATTAGCGGAGTTACGGCATAAGCGGACACTCTCTGCGCTTGGTCCAGGTGGTTTAAGGCGGGAACGGGCTGGTTTCGATGTGCGGGATGTTCATCATTCCCATTATGGCAGGATCTGTCCAATCGAAACACCTGAAGGACCGAATATTGGTTTGATTGGGCGGCTAGCTTCTTTTGCGAGGGTAAATCAATACGGTTTCATCGAAACTCCTTATCGGAAAGTGTTGAAATATATCCAGCCCGATGACCCGCGTTTTGTCGGGCGGGCTTTACGAGAGGATGTCATCAATCCACTCAATCAAGAAGCCCTCGCGAAAAGTGGTGATCGAATAACGACTGAATTAGCAGAAAAAATCAGATCCGCAGGATACAAGAAAGAGATTGCGATCGTTCCATTTATAACCGAAGAGGTGGAATATTTATCCGCTGATGAAGAGGATCGTTATATAATTGCACAAGCGAATGCTCCGCTCACCGAAGATGCTGAATTTGTTCGGTCGCGTATCTCATCCCGTTATTACAATCAATTTATTTTTCAAACACCGACAAATATTGAATATATGGATGTTGCCCCTCATCAAATTGTTGGAATTAGTGCTGCGTTAATCCCATTTCTAGAACATGATGATGCTAACCGAGCTTTGATGGGTTCGAACATGCAAGCACAGGCAGTCCCATTGATCCAGCCAGATATCCCACAGGTTTCGACTGGGATGGAATACGCAGCTGCCATCGATTCTGGTCAGGTCGTTATAGCTGAAGAAGATGGAGAAGTGGTCTCGGTAACTGGACGGAATATTGTTGTTCGGTCTTTTGACGGACATTTGCGAACCTATACCATGAGAAAATACCAGAGATCGAATCAGTCCACGTGTATTGACCAACGTCCAGCAGTGGTTAAAGGACAACGCGTTCGATCTGGGGAAGTCATTGCAGATTCATCCTCCACTCAAAATGGTGAGCTTGCCTTGGGACAAAATGTCACTATTGCTTTCCTTTCTTGGGAAGGTGGAAACTATGAAGACGCCATTTTAATTTCTGAGCGCTTAGTCCAAGATGACAAATTTACTTCAGTCCACATCGAGAAATATGAGATTGAATCCCGTGATACTCGCTTAGGACCTGAGGAGATCACCCGCGATATCCCTAACGTTGGCGAAGATGCGATCAAAGACCTTGATGAAGAAGGGATAATTCGGGTAGGTGCTGAGGTTGGTCCTAATGATATTTTAGTAGGTAAAATATCACCTAAGGGTGAAAAAGAATTAACCCCTGAGGAAAGATTGCTAAGGGCTATCTTTGGCGAAAAATCTCGGGATGTGAAAGATACCTCTTTGAGAATGCCGCATGGTGAACGAGGAAAGGTTGTGGAAGTCAAGGTTTTCACCCGGGAAGATAATACTGACCTCTCAGCCGGAGTGGATAAAATGGTACGGGTTTCAGTTGCCCAGTATCGGAAAATCACTGCTGGAGATAAAATGGCAGGGCGGCATGGTAATAAGGGAGTTGTTTCAAAAGTTGTCCCGATCGAAGATATGCCATTTCTCGAGAATGGTCAACCAGTGGATATTATCCTTAATCCTCTTGGTGTACCAGGAAGAATGAACATTGGGCAAGTGTTGGAAGCTCATCTAGGATGGGCAGCAAGCCGATTGGGTTTTCGGGCGATCACACCTGTCTTTGACGGGGCGACCGAGGATGAAATCGAAGCTGAATTGGCGCGGGCATGGTTGATGGATGAAGCTTGGGAAAAGGTAGGTGAGGATGCGTGGGTTTGGATTAAAGAGCAAGAAGAATATACACCAGAGATTGTCAAGGATGATGATGAGGTTCGACGCTTGTATATCGAAAGTTGGCTTGGCGATAAGGATTATGATGTATATCAATTGATCTCTGATCCGATTTATGCCCGCAGAGCGGTCTTCTCGGAATATTTGCGGAAGCATGATGTTGATCCTGAGGAAGTCTTGTTTTTTGCGGATCGTAGGAATATCCGCTCGTCGGTTCGTCAACACCTTGATCAAATGGCAGTGGTGATTTGTTTGAAAGAATGGCTCAATTCTATTGGGGTTGAGACGAATGCCATTCCTGATGAAGAAATAAGGCAATTAGCTGAAAAACAAGTGGCAGAAACCGGAATCCCTCTACCAATTCTTGGTAAACAGATTCTTCGTGACGGAAAATCCGGTGAACCTTTCGACCAGCCAATTACCGTTGGGGTGATGACGATGTTGAAGTTGCATCATCTGGTAGAAGATAAAGTGCATGCTCGATCTACTGGCCCATATAGCCTGGTATCACAACAACCTCTCGGCGGTAAAGCTCAATTTGGAGGTCAACGGTTTGGTGAGATGGAAGTTTGGGCTCTTGAAGCATACGGAGCAGCCTATACTTTACAAGAAATGTTAACCGTTAAATCAGATGACGTTCAAGGACGGGTCAAGACTTATGAAGCCATTGTCAAAGGCGAATCCATTGAAGAACCCAGTATACCAGCTTCGTTTAGGGTATTGGTGAAAGAATTGCAGAGTCTTGCACTAGCAGTGGAAGCTGTAACGGAAAATGGAGAGACAATCCACTTCGGAAAAGAGGAAGAACGACCTCGCCCCATTAAACCACCAACGGGATTATTAGATTTAGGCGAGGGATTTTAGAAAATCGCTTGACGATAATTTAGACGCATGGTAAAATCCTCGTTCGCCGTCAAAATTTACGGCATCAATTGAGAGTGTGTTATTGTTGAAATTCAAAGGTGAGGTCATCGTTGGGTTGATGGCCTCCCTTGATGGATAAAAATATCAATTAGACAATTTTATTATTGCGGAGGCAAATGTGCCAACAATCAATCAACTAGTCCGGAAAGGCCGTCAGACGAAGAAGGAGAAAAGCAAAGCTCCTGCGTTACTTTTCACTCTGAACTCGATGAAACAGTCGCGTAAGCGTCAGGACAAAGGAGCTCCTCAAAAAAGAGGAGTCTGTACTACAGTTCGTACGATGACTCCAAAGAAGCCAAACTCAGCTCTTCGTAAGATCGCGCGGGTGCGCTTAACGAACGGTATCGAGGTAACCGCCTATATTCCTGGTGAGGGCCATACTTTACAGGAGCACTCGGTGGTATTGGTACGCGGGGGGCGTGTGAAAGACTTGCCTGGTGTGCGATACCACATTGTACGGGGTTCTCTTGATACGACTGGGGTAAAAGATCGCAAACAGGGACGGTCTAAATACGGCTCTAAGCGGGCAAAATAATCGGTTCGTTGTGTATGTGGAATGATGGAGAGTATAAATGTCGCGTAGAAATAAACCCGAAAAATTTGAAATACCACCCGATACTTTATATAACAGCGTAGAGGTTCAATCTTTCATCAATCGCGTGATGAGAAGGGGAAAGAAAAGCGTAGCTGCGCGCTTAGTCTATGATGCTTTTGATATGATCGAAGAGAAAACCAAGAAGAATCCATTAGAGGTCTTCGATCTGGCATTCAAGAATGTTTCACCATTGATGGAAGTCAAACCGCGCCGTGTGGGAGGCGCAACTTACCAAGTACCGATGGAGGTCCCTTCGGATCGGCGTTTTGCGTTGGCAACCCGTTGGATTATTGATGCAACCAAGGCGCGCACAGGAAAGACTTTTTCCGAGAAATTAGCTGCTGAGCTAATGGATGCAGCTAACAATAGCGGTGCGGCGATTCGTAAACGTGAAGAAACCCATAAAATGGCTGAAGCNNTTCTCCCATTATCGGGTCTAAAAAGGAAAATCTGTAAATTAAGATTGCTGAGTTTATTTTATGCCACGACCTTTACCGTTAGATCAAATCCGCAACATTGGCATTATTGCCCATATAGACGCAGGGAAAACGACAACTACCGAGCGTATTTTGTTCTATACAGGTAAAACATATCGAATTGGGTCCGTGGATGATGG
>DHFN01000106.1 GCA_002402275.1 Anaerolineales bacterium UBA4823 | reverse complement strand
TATCTAGTGGAATATTTCCACAACAGGTATGTCCCTTCTGCGAAATATCTCGACAGTTGGCAAAAACGGGTCGCCCATCTTGGGTCTTGGAATGAGTAAGCTTACTGGCTATGATTTCGATGATGAGATTGACCCGTAAGTCACAATGGTCAACTCGAACGAAGCGAGATATCTTGACGCCAATGACAAGACCCCTCGCTTCGCTCGGGGTGACAAATCTTCTTTGGGACAATTCCGTTTGTCTGGATCTCTAGTAGGGGGGACCCCTACCTGTTGTGGAATATTTCCACAACAGGCACATTTATTTTGCGAAATATCTCGACAGTTGGCAAAAACGGGTCACCCCTCTGGCGGTCTTGGAGTGAGTAAGCTTACTGGCTATGATTTCGATGATGAGATTGACCCGTAAGTCATAATGGTCAACTCGAACGAAGCGAGATATCTTAACGACGATGACAAGACCCCTCGCTTCGCTCGGGTTGACAAATCTTCTTTGGGGCAATTTCGGTTTTCTGGATCTTTAGTAGGGGCGACCCATATCTATAGGAATATTTCCACAACCAACACGTCCCCTCTGCGAAATATCCCGACAGTTGGTAAAAACGGGTCGCNNATCTTGGGTCTTGGAGTGAGTAAGCTTACTGGCTATGATATCGATGATGAGATTGTCCCAAAAGTCATCCTTGTTAACTCGAGCGATGGAGGTATCTAAACCCCAATGACAAGACCCCTCGCTTTACTCGGGGTGACAACCTTATTATCGGACAACCTCGAAATCGGCAAGCAAGCAAAAGACCGCAAGGATGCTTGCTGATTCCAAACCTGGAGTGAAGTTGTCCAAAAGTCATGCTTGTCATATCGAGCGAAGCGAGATATCTTAACTCCAAAGGGAAAGACCCCCACTTTGCTCGGGGTGACAACCGTATTATAGGAAAACCACCTACATATAAACTCCATGAATACAAAAAATTTCAATGGTACAATAAATGGTGAGTTGGTGGGAGGGAAATTCTAGTGAGAGGTCTTCCCATTAATCCTTTTCACCATACCGATAAATTCTTTATGCAACCTGTGGAGTTGTCCAAAAAGCCATAATTGTCATATCGAGCGAAGCGAGATAGCTTAACGTCAAGGATAAGACCCCTCTCTTCGTTCGGGGTGACGAACCTCTTTATGATGAGAGCCCTCACTTTGCTCGGGATGACAACCTTCGTTAAAAATAGCTCCGAAGATTGCATAGAAAGAGATGGAAAATGAAATATCAAAAAATAATCATGCAACCTGATAAAAAGATAGCCCTGGTTGCCCACGATAATAAGAAATCCGATTTGCTCGAATGGGCCCGCTTTAATCGGGTCTTACTGGCTCACCACGCACTCTATGCCACCGGAACGACGGGGGATGTATTGGAGCGCGAGCTAGGATTAACCGTTACCAAATTGCAAAGTGGTCCCCTGGGGGGTGATCAACAGATCGGCGCACGGATCGCAGCGAATGAGATTGATTTCCTGATTTTCTTTTGGGATCCCCTAGAACCGATGCCGCATGACCCGGATGTCAAAGCCTTGTTGCGTCTGGCTGTGGTCTGGAACATTCCAATTGCCAATAACCGTGCCTCGGCGGATTTTATGATCTCTTCGCCATTGATGGACAGCGAATATGAACGGCTCATACCCGATTACGAAAATTATCGCCATCGGCAAATCCAATGGGAGAGAGAAGATGAAGAGATCGAAACGGTTTAATTATAGGCGATCGAAGTAAATGTTCTTTCCGCTGATCGAAAGCGGAATCCCGATCACGAAATCCCAATCTACTAAACCTATATCACGGGCAACCGCACCAATGCGATACATGATGCGGTTGTCCACGTTAAAAAGGCTCGCCATTTTTACCGCTGAACCGAGGGCAATTCCCATATCGAGCAGGCGATAAGCGCAAGTGGGTCCTCGGAATTCACCATTCTCTACTTTGGCTGATTTCAAATCATTGCAAGTGGGATATCCGCAGGCGCCGCAGTCTAACTTGGCGGGTTGAGCATCCTTGTACCCAATTAACACAATTGATTCCGATTTCAAGACGTTATCAGCATCGCGGTCAAAATTGTTTTTCTGTTTTCGTTCTCCAAAAGCGATCATCCCTTGAGCCAGCTGTTCTAGCTGGTCTTTTTTGAGGGTTTTAATGAGAACGAAATTTTCACCTTTGGTTTTTGGGGCGGTGATGGCAGCAATTTCCATCATTTGAGCGATTAAATCAACAGCTTCCATAGAGAACCTCCAAATTTTAGTGTGTTGGAAATCAGAAAAAAATTAAGCAACACGTTGAAAAAGCCAATTTTAAACCAGGTAAATGAAGGGGGGCGTCATTTTATCACGCCTGTATTGCATTCGTTGGTTAGACATTCTATCAATGTACTCATTCATAATTTTCAGGATCTTGAATTTAGGATTGATTGGAGGGAATTGGCTCAGGGCTTTTTACACTCGCTCGAGCTTTTGCGATACGTTTCCCCAGAGCGGGATGGGAATATAAAAGCCATTCCACCCAGGCTTCGGGTTGGGTCTCGGATAGATTTTGATCGGCTAATCGCGTCAAAGCTGAAGCAAAAGCCTCGCCTTTTCCTGTGATTTCCAGAGCATATTCGTCTGCTAGGCTTTCCCGCCAGCGCGAAAAAGCATTGGTGATTGGCATGGTGATCAATTGAAAAACCCCCAGCAGGATTAGCACAATTGGAAAAGCTGCAATATCACTGACGCTTCCAAAATTGAATTGCTCGACACTCCAAGCTAAGCTGAGCGAAACCACAAACATTCCTAAAATTGTGCTGGCTGCCGATACCAAAATGAGATAAATGGTATCTTTATGAACATGATGACCCAGCTCATGGGCTAAAACGGTTTCGATTTCATCGGGGGAAAAAGATTCTAACAGGGTATCGCCGATGATAATGCGGCGGGTTTTTCCCATACCGGTCAAAGCAGCATTAGCCGCTTTGGTGCGGCGGCTCATATCCATCTCGTACACCCCTTCGACTTGGGTGCCAGCTTTATTGGCAAGACGTTTTAACCGTTCAACCAATTCTTGATATTCTTCCCCTAGTGGCGTGAATTTATTGAAAATCGGGAAAAGCAGGATAGGCGCTAAATAGGAGAGCAACACATTGAAGATCAATAAAAACGCGCTCACCCAGATCCACCAGGTTTGGGGATAATGGCGAAGGATAAGGTAGATCATCTCGACCAGCAACAGCCCAATCGCGCCTCCTAAAAGGATCTCTTTGATTTGGTCATTGATCCAACCACGCCAGGTTTGGTTTGACATTTCAAAGCGCTGAGGCAATGTATAGGACTCGTAAAATGAGAGGGGCAAGTCTAGGATATACAGAATAGCGCTAAAGACGATCAAATAAAGGGCGATTTGCAGCCAGACGGTGGGCGTCATAAGGCGGATTGCTTGGCTGAGTGAGCTCGACCAACCACAGACAATCCAGAGAATTGCATAAAGACCACTGAGAACCAGATTCATCAGCATCAGCCGCCGGCTGATGCGGGCATATTGACGAGCTTTTTCTTGTCGTTGGGAATCGGGTTGAATATTTTCCATGTGTTAGAATTATAGCATTGTCAGGGAGAAAGTAAGCTCCAAGATCCTGAAAATCCCAAAATGGAAAAAATGATGCGCAGATTATTTCAATACCGTTTTCCAACTCAGTTTTGGCTGATGTTCGTTGGCATGCTCTTCAGTGCGATTGGCTCCAGCATGATTTGGCCCTTCTTGATGATTTATGTCAGCAGCCGCTTGCATCAACCCTTATCGGTGAATGCCAGTCTGTTGACCCTGAATGCTGTGGCTGGCTTGACCAGTTCCTTGATCGCTGGCCCGATCATTGACCGATTGGGAAGAAAACGGGTGATGGTGATCAGTTTGCTGACGAACAGTTTAGGTTATTTACTATTCAGCCACGCCAGTACACTATTTCATTTTGCCATTTTAATGATGATCCAAGGCGCTTCAAATCCGCTCTATCGGATTGGGGCGGATGCGATGATGGCTGATTTAATTCCCCCGGAAAAACGGGTGGATGGTTATTCGCTAATGCGGTTGAGCAATAATATCGGCGTGGCAATTGGTCCAGCTGCTGGTGGCATCATCGCTTCTGTCTCTTATGCTATTGCATTTTATTGTGCTGCAGTGGGTTTAGCGATTTATGGTTTTTTACTGGCTTTCTTAGCTCATGAGACCTTGCCACAGTTGAAAACTGAGGATATAGATCCTTCGAAGGAGAGGAAATATCCTTTGGGAGGGTATTTACACATTTTTGGTGACCGGGAGTATATGGTTTTCATTGCCGCTTTCCTTTTTACTCAGATTAGTGCGACCATTATGTGGGTGCTGCTTTCGGTCTATGCCAAGACCAATTACGGAGTGCCCGAAAATATCTATGGCTTTATTCCTATGACGAATGCCTTGATGGTGGTTTTATTCCAATTACCAATCACAGCTCTGACGAGGAGGTTTAATCCGCTGCCGGTGATAACGGTGGGAGCTTTATTTTATGCGTTGGGAGTTGGCAGCGTTGCTCTAGGAACGGGTTTTTGGTGGTTTTGGGCAAGTATGGTGATCATGACCATCGGTGAATTGATCATTGTTCCTACTTCCTCGACCTATGTTGCCAACCTGGCTCCAACAGATATGCGGGGACGGTATATGAGTCTATATGGGCTGACCGGCGTGGTTGCCAATGGGGTTGGACCAGTGGCTGGAGGATTCCTAAATGACAATATTGGTCCTCAGGCAATCTGGTATGGGGGTGGCATCTCGGGATTAATCAGTGGAGTGTTGTTTGGTATTTTTTCGCTAAGAAGGAAACACCGCTAGAGTTTGCCTCAGCGAAACTGGCAAATATATAACTGGAATCTAGAGGCGTTGAAGGTCTTGTATGGGCGGGTTTGACTAATATATTAACAAGAGCGATAGCCAGCAAACCTGACATCTTGAAGTTTTGCTGATGCTTGGTAAACCCGCCCCTACACGAGGATTGTGGGCACCAATCAGACTTTCAGATACTGATAGTTACCAAGCGACCCGCACTTACGCGACAACTGGATGATTGAGTTTCCAGATAATATTCAAACCATCTAGCGTTAACCAAGGCGCGATGATCTCCAATACTGGAGTTTCTTGAGCAATTGTTTCTGCCAAGCCGCCGGTTGCGATCACTTTCATTTTATCCCCCAGTTCTGCCCGAAAACGCTTGACCATCCCCTCGACCAAAGCTACATAACCAAATACAAGACCCGATTGAATGGCATAAACTGTATTTTTTCCAATTACATTAGGAGGACGTTGCAAATCAACACGCGGTAATTTGGCGGTACGCGCGAACAGGGCTTCGGCAGCAATCCCAATGCCGGGAGCGATGGCGCCCCCTAAATAGTCCCCATTTTCTGCTATGGCATCAAAAGTGGTAGCGGTGCCAAAATCCACCACACAAGCTGGCCCCCCATAGAGCTTTTGCACTGCGGCAGCATCAACAATTCGATCAGCACCGACGGCATGAGGATCATCATAACGTACTCGCACTCCAGTTTTCACACCCGCATCCACCACTAATGGTCCTTGATGAAGATAATTCTGGCATGCTTCTATAACCTTACCAGTTAAAGGGGGAACGACCGAAGCCAGACATATTCCATCAATTTGTGGGATAGGAATCTCGTGGTGGCTCAATAAATTGATTAATTGAATGCCAAATTCATCTGGCATTCGTTCATGATCGGTTGCTAAACGCCAATGCGCGGTAAGTTGATCATTTTGGTAAACTCCTAGGGTGAGGTTGGTGTTTCCGATATCAATAGTAAGTAACATCCGTTTTCCTCCGAAAGGATCTAGTTTATCCTAAGAATTAGGATCAACCCTTCATAGTTTGTATTGAGCCATTCCTTTTTGTTATAAAGAACCTCCCACAACCACGTTATCAATCAAATGGGTTTGCCCAACGAAGACCGCTAACGAAAGTAAAGCTGTCCCTTGGATTTTTCCTTCCCATTCTCGAAGATCCTCGATTTTTGCACAGGAAACATATTGTACGTTGGCAAGAGGTTCCGTTTTCAATACCGATAACATCAGGTCACGTAGTGTTTGGGCATTTCGTTCACCCTGTTCATAGGCACCTTGAGCTCTGAAGAGAGCTCGGGATAGCACGGTTGCAGCCTGACGCTCGGCAGGATTGAGATAAACATTGCGGGAAGACATTGCCAATCCATCGGCTTCCCGTTGGGTTGGGCAGACGATGATTTCGATTGGAAAATTTAAATCCTGGGTCATCCGGCGCACCACTAAAGCTTGTTGAGCGTCCTTTTGCCCAAAATAGGCTCGCTGTGGTTGGGTGGCATTGAAAAGTTTGCTCACGACGGTTGTAACCCCTCGAAAATGGGTCGGCCGCATTTTTCCTTCCAGGGTTTGAGTGAGTTCTTCAACAGTCACCCAGGTTTGATAACCGGTTGGATACATTATTTCTGGAGAAGGATTCCAAACAATATCTACTCGTTCTTGTTTAAGTAATTGAAGATCATGAGCTAAATCACGTGGGTAACGCCTTAGATCTTCATTCGGAGCAAATTGAGTGGGATTCACGAAGATGCTTACGATAACGCTCGCACATTCCTGGCGGGCTTTACGAATTAAGGATAGATGACCTTCGTGTAAGTATCCCATCGTGGGGACCAGCCCGACCGGCTCTGCCAGATGGGAGCGTATTTTTCTTAATTCTGGTAAAGATGTTATGACTTGCATTAATTCTTTCATGAAGTTGGTTGCTGGGTGCTGGGAGGAATAAGGGCTTTAATCAGTTGCCACATCATTTCATTGAGAGGTGTGGGCACATCCGCCTGTTCGCCGGCTTGGGTGATAGCACCACAAATTGCATCAATTTCCGTAGGTGCTCCACGGCGAACATCTTGTAACATGGATGAATAATTTTCGGCTGTTTGTTGGACAACGCCTTCTACTCCGGAAATCGGGGAATCAAAGGGTAAAGGAATGTGGAGGGAGTAAGCAACCGCGGCGGTTTCACGAGCCAGGTTGATCATCAAGGTTCGTGCGGTTGGTCGTTCTAACAGGTCACCATTTTTTATCCGTAAGAGAGCAGTCAGCGGGTTAATCGCTGAATTGATGACTAATTTCCCCCATAAATAGCTATCCGGGTCAGGCGCATCTTCTACTGCAAAACCAGCAAATTGGAGTGTCTCTTTCAAATAAGTTAATCGGTTATTGATACTTAAGTATATTTTTCCTTCACCGCCCGATTGGACATGGCCGGGTGCGGTGAGGTAAACACCCAAAGTTGCAATACCTAAGCCAACCCGTTCTGCCCCGAGGCGGTGGGCTAGAACTTCTCGGTTTCCCATTCCATTCTGGAGAGTGAGGGCAATGCCATCTTCGCTTAGAATCCGTTTTATTTGTTGACCAGCTCGATCGGTTTGCCAGGATTTTACCAGCACGATGACATGCTTTATGGATCCAATTTGGGAGGGTTGATCGGTTGCTTCGACAGGATAGGTTTGGGGGTCTCGGTCAGGCATTTTGAGGGTTACTCCATCTTTTTGAATAGCATGGATGCCNNTTTTCCCCCCGCCGCACTAAGACGGGCAGCAAACAGACATGCCATTGCTCCACTGCCGATGATTAATATCTTTTGATGAACCATTTTTGGGATACCTCTCTTAGATTGAAAGTTTATTCGATTGGATGACTTTCAGAAAACCTTCCCACTCTTCGTTTTTCATCGCGGTGGTGTGTTCATCAGCTGGAAATTCCCGACTTCGTACTTCTTGACAATATTGGGTGAAGGCGATTTTCATGATCTGACTGAGATGGGTGTATTGTTTGACGAACCGGGGAGTAAAACGCTCGAACAAACCCAGTAAATCGTTTGTTACCAATACCTGTCCATCGCACCCGACACCCGCGCCAATACCAATGGTAGGGATTTCCAGATGTTGGGAGATATAACTTGCTAATTGCCCAGGGAGTGACTCTAAAACGATGCTAAAGCAACCGGCGTCTTGTAGATAGAAGGCATCTTCAAAAAGACGTACAGCTTTTTGAGCGTGTCTACCTTGTGGTCGAAATCCTCCGATTTGATTGACGCTCTGGGGGGTTAAGCCGATGTGTCCCATCACAGGAATGCCTGCTGCAGTGA
>DHFN01000129.1 GCA_002402275.1 Anaerolineales bacterium UBA4823 | reverse complement strand
GACGAAGGATGTCATAGATAAATTCACTTTCCTTTTCGGGATTAAGGTCAGGTTTGACGCATCATCCAAATTAAAGATTGGGTGGGAATGAGACCACAAGCTTGTAAAGATTTATTAGCTCGATAAGCAGGATAATCAATCAGCCAATTATGGTATCGAGAATATTGATCTAAAATAAACCTTACAAGAGCAAAGATGGCTTGATCTTCAAAGAGCTTTTCGGTCGCAAGATAAATGTTCTTCGAAGCTGAGGGGGATGATTCAACACTGGCTATTCCGATTAGTCGTTCCTGAAAATATAAAGACCAATGGATTAATTCCATTTCATACCAGGAGCTATAAAACCAGCCTTTCAAGCCCGGTTGAAAACTATCCAAATCAAAATTGACATGCCATCCAAATTGAGGAGGATAGGTGTCATTTAACCAGTTTTCGTGGATGTGCCACTCGGAAGGTTTTCGACGACGAATGGAATAATTAGTTAAGGTAAAAGTAAAATTTTGATTCTCTTGGTTAGAGGATACTGAGGGTAATTTACCATTAGGAATTTCCCAAATTGTGCGGCGCATTTTTTCAACGAAACCCAACTTTTTATAGAGATTGATTGCACCTTGATTATCATCGCGGACTTGCAACCAGACTTCTTTTTCACCTTTCTGATGCAAATACAGAATAGCTCTCTCTGTCAATAATTGAGCAATCCCTCTCCGGCGATAATCGGGATGAACAGCAACATTGGCAATGAGATAATGGGTACCAGTTTTCGAGTGGTGGGGAATGATGGTTAAGTTCCCGATAATTTGCCGATTTTCTTCCCAGACAAATCCTAGGGAGGGTATCGCATTTTCACGAGTATTGCTCCAAACAGAGACAAAATGGGAATGGCTTTGAGCGGTTTGGCGCATTTCTTGGATATACTTTCTTCCATCTTGATTAAGGGTATCGGAAAAGCAAAGCTCAATTAAATTAGCTACCCCTAATAAATCATGGCGGGGTTCAAAAAGACGAACCTGAGAAGGAAATATAATTCGAGTTGGAGTTTTGTTAGCCAGCATAAAGTTAACTTAGATATTTTGATTGTAACCGAAAAAATTTGAAAAAATAGCTCGCATTGTAGGAATCTTCGGGGTAAAATAATACAAACATTTGTTCAGGGTGAGGTCAAAAGAGGAATGGACTATCAAAAACTTTACCCACAAATTCAAGAATTTGTGTTTCAGACTAAAGCTAATCGCCAACAATGGCAAATTACTTACCAAAATTGTTCCGACGCACTCTGTAATTATTCCGATAAGGTTACCGAATTAATTCAGAGGATTGATCAAATTCCTGTAAATCAGCAAAAAAATTTACGCTGTGCTTTACCAATCCAAGAGCAGCTCGATCAAAGCATTATATTGCCAAAATTGGATACAATGCCAACGGTTTTAGCTGCGGACGGTTCCCAAATATTACCCGACCGCCATGCACCGGTGTATTACGGTCTCATCAATGTGGGTGGATTTGTTTTCCCGGGCAACCCTCAAGCTTTCCCCCAAACTGTTCAGATTCCCGAGTTGATCTACGGGGAACAGCTTGAAAATTTCAGTGAGGCTCGTTTAGCTTTACAACGGGATATTCACGAAAGGGAGATGCTTTTAAATATGGGAAGAACCATCCAGATGCCTTGTGTTGGCTTGGTGGATGGGCCCCTTGAGATATGGATTGGAGGGAGTCATAGTGGTGGGGATCAAGGCGATTATCAACGCTCCTTAAACACGTACTTTCACTTGCTAGGGGATTTATATCAGCAAAAAATTGGCTTGGCTGGTTACATTGATCGTCCGGAATCGAATTATTTGGTACGTTTATTAGAAATTGCAGTTGCCACTCCGGAGGAACTTCAGAATCTTCAGCGGTTTCACCCATTCTCTGGGGTTTCTGATGTGGATATTTTGGGGGCTCTTTTAAAACCGACTCAAAGGTCGGCTTTGTTTTCCTTATATTCTCAACCAAATATTCAATATCCAACCCACAGTCAGATCGGTTTTTTCTATATCAATGTGGGCAGCGAAAACCATCCCTGGTTGGGTCGGGTGGAAGTGCCAGCCTGGGTCGCTCAAGAAGAACAATGGTTGAATTTGGTCCATACGATGATCGTACATCAGTGCCAAATAATGGGGAAAATTGCGTATCCGTTTGCTTTGCATCGTGCTCATGAATTGGCTGTTGTGAGCAATGAGGAGAAGGATCAGATTACCCGCTGGATACTCACCGAGATGCAGCGCAGCGGTTTGCCCATCAGCTCTTATTCGCATAAACAAGAGCTGAAAAATTTGCCTTCACGAAGAGAATGGAAAAATCCTTTAGGAGGGAAGATGTGAATCAAATTCAAATCGGACGATTGCTCAGTGCTACTACTCGTCAACTCGTTGTGGGTTGCCAGGTAAGTCAGATTGATCTTCCTGCAATTGGGAGTTTGGTGCGTATCAATCCGCAAGTAGATTATGCGATCTATGGCTTGGTTTATGATCTCTATATAGCAGATGATGGGTTGGTAAGGCAACTGGCAACGGTCGGAGAAATGGATGAAAAAGTGATTGCTGATCACCGCCTTAACCGGAGTGTACCGATCGAGATTCGGGTTTTGTCCGTAGGTTATAAAATGGCTGGACAAATATACCATTTATTACCTCCCAAGCCTCCCTTGGGATTGGAAATATTATGGTTGTGTTCGGATGAAGAGATTGTGGAATTCACTAATTCTGGTAGATATGGATATCTGCGACATATTTTACGAGAGCAAGACGTAGCTGTAGAAGAAGTGCTGGCGGCTCATATTAAATTAGCGGATAACGCCCACCGCCAAAAAGGGGAGGCGGATTGGTCACACAAAGCAGTTCAGGAAGTGATTGTGTTATTACGAGATGATTATGCCGCTTTGACTCGCGTATTACAGTCGCTTGCAGATAGCCAGATATTTTCCTAAACTTTAATTCCAATTAACAGATAATTGAGGGTGTTGCATGATTGAAAAAAAGAGGACTGACGAAACGAATGAATTTGTAAGCCAGGATGTGAGGAAGATTGGATACATTGTAGGAGGCGGCTTGCAAGAAAATTTAAAAGCCCGTTTGATTGTTTCAGCAAGCCAGGTGCAAGAGGGAAGTTTTGTGATGATTCCCAGCGGCAATTGGGTTTATTATGGATTAGTGACCAATATTCAATTAGGCGCCACTGATCCACGTTTTGCAGACGAGGAAAGCGAGCTGCGATTACCCTCTGATCTGGCAAGTTGGTTACATGGCCAAACGTTGTATACTAATTTAGAGATTTTACCGGTTTTAATGCTCGAGCGCGGGCCCGCCCCAGAAACAGCTGAATATCAAACCTGGGCGCAAGAAATTGAGGATAGGTCGCGGAGCGAACCCCACTTAATGCCGGTTAAAACGATCCCTCCTCACCACGCTGATGTTTACCTGGCCGGGGAAGGGGAAATAGCTGAAATATTTGGGAAACCTACCCGGGAAGAGAATTTTGTTTTGGGATATACGCGGGAAGGTGAGCATCCGGTGTGTTTGGATTTGGATCGGTTTGTCCAGCGCTCAGCTGGGATTTTCGGTGCAACTGGGAGTGGAAAATCATTTTTAACCCGCATCATTTTGGCGGGTTTGATCCAACGCAATCGCGCTTCGTTATTAGTATTTGATATGCATAATGAGTATGGTTTTGACGATATTGCATCAGACAGCGGCTCCAAGGTGAGTGGTTTAAGAACACTTTTTCAAACCCGCGTTCGTGTGGTTGGTTTAGGTGCCGGAAACACTATCCGGGGTGCCGCACCTGATTTCAACCTTGAGATCGCAATGAAAGATATTTGCGCCGTAGATATTGAGCTTTTGTCCGCAGAGTTAAACCTCAAGGAAACCACTTCGACTACATTGGAGGCTTTAGTTTCAAGTTTTGGCGTCGAAAACTGGTATAACGAATTTCGCGAGATGGAAAACGGGGCGATGATGGAAACTGAAGATGGGAAAAAAGTACCTGCCCCTCAGAGTGTGGCAGCATGGGCAAACCGGGCGGGTGTGAATGTGATGGCTGCAGAAGGTTTACACTCAAAAATGAGCCCCTTATTTCATCGAAATTATATTTTGGAAAATCCTGCTAGCGACAGCATCAACGAAATTGTCACAATGTTGCAACAAGGGCAACATGTTGTTCTCTCTTTTGGTGATTATGATCGTGATCTGGATTATCTGTTTGTGACCAATCTCTTAACCCGCCGAATCAGAGAAGTTTGGGAAGCCCAAACGAACCAATATCGTACGAAAAAATCGAATGAACCTCGTCCTTTGGTCATTGTGGTCGAAGAAGCTCATAAGCTCCTCAACCGCCAGATGGCTTCTCAAACCACTTTCAATACCATTGCGCGGGAAATGCGCAAGTATTATGTCACTTTACTGATCGTTGATCAAAGACCTTCCCAAATTTACGACGAAGTTATGTCGCAATTAGGAACGCGCATTTCGGGTTGGCTGGGTGATGACGATGATATTCGGGCTGTGCTCGCAGGATTGGCTGGGCGAGAAACCCTCCGAGGGATGTTAACTCACTTGCAACCTAAAGAGGAAGTTTTGCTATTGGGTTGGGGGGTTCCCATGCCGATTCCGATCCGTTCTCGGCGCTATGATCAACGATTCTGGGAGGATCTAAAGGAGGGGAAGGCTGGTTTGCAATCGGAAAAACAAACGATCTCAGACCTGGGATTCTGAAAATTTTCATTAAAAAAAGACGTATTTTGAAGTAATTTGCACGAATTTGATTTATTTGTTATAATAATGGGCGATAGGTTGTCTTGATTCAGTTTTAGAGTTTTTCTCTGTCGAGGAAAATCTCAAAATTGATGATCGTCCCCAATAATATTCATCTCAGGAGTCGTGTTATGTCTACCAGTCCAATTGGCATGGGTGAGCAGGGAGAAGCAGAGCGGCAAATGTTTGAGAACGAATTGCAGCGGGTCCTTAATGCCAGTACCAAAGCGGGGGTCATTTTACGGGTAATTGGTTCATTAGCTTTTCAAATGCATTGTCCGAAATATGGTTATCTGCAAGCCGCAATGGGTCGCGCTTATACCGATATTGATTTTGCGGGTTATCGAAATCAAGCAAAGGAAATCCGGGTGTTAATGGCGGGATTAGGATATGAAGAAGAGCGCGAAGTTTTTATCGTTAGTGAGGGGAATCGAGCTATTTTCAATAGACCTAAAAATGGATTACACATTGATGTTTTTTATGACAAATTAGATTTCTGTCATGAAATCAGTTGGTTGGGTAGATTAGAAGTGGACAATCCCACTATCCCTTTGGCAGAAATGGTGCTGGAGAAAATGCAAATCGTAAAGATCAACGAAAAAGATGTGATTGATACGATTATGCTGCTTCTGGAACACCCTTTAGGAGATAGTGATCAAGGAACGATCAATATTGGGCGGATTGCGATGCTCTGTGCGAAGGATTGGGGATTGTGGCGTACAACTACGATGAATCTGGATAAAGTGAAAAGATTAGCTCAGACTTATCCACAATTGACCGATGAACAAAAAACTCTAATTAAAAAACAGGTAGATTCAGCTCTCCAAAGAATAGAAGCAGAACCAAAACCGATGCAGTGGAGGATGCGTGCTCGTGTGGGGGATCGGGTGAAATGGTATAAAGAGGTAGATGATGTCCATTAATTATTCTTAATGGACTTTGGATTGGACGAATTAGGAACGGATAAAAGGAGTATGAGAGATGAAAGATAAAGTAAAAGATTGTATGCGCCCGGGTGTTTTAACCTGTCGCAAAGAGATCAAAATTGGTCAGGTGGCGGTATTGCTCGACCAGCATCAGGTGCACTCCTTGATGGTTACTGACCGAGATGGTCGCATTATCGGGGTGATCACGGATTTTGATTTACTTGCCGGTGAATGGTTATCCGCCGACCCAGAAAGCCTGGAGGTGATGCGGGGGCTGACAGCCGGTGATTTAATGTCTTCTCCCGTGGCGAGTATTGATGCAAATGCTTCAGTAAAAGAAGCTGCGCAACGCCTCATTGATGAAAACATTCGCCGATTAATGGTGACAGAAAAGGGTAAACCGGTGGGGGTGATTTCGGTTTCAGACATTGTCGCCAAAATCGGTTCGACTGAACGCTTAGAGCGCGGCAAAGTAGGCAATGTGATGTCGGATGCTTATCTCGTCTGCCGGGATAAGACCCCTATAATATCTGCAGCTAGGGCGATGACCAGTGCTGGCTGGCGCTCGGTGGTGGTTGTCAATGCCAATGGACGCCCATTAGGGGTGGTGAGTGGTTTGGATTTGCTGCCAGCCTGCGTGGATGATGGCTGTGAAGAGATGACCGTTACCGAAGTGATGCACAAACCTTTAACCATTTCAATTAATGCTACCTTGCAAGAAGCTGCCAATGTCTTAATCGAACATCATTATCACCGTTTAATCGTAATTGACCCAGCCGAGCCGCATTCCATGCCTTTAGGTGTGATCTCAACGTTTGACATTGTTGCCGAAATGGCTCGCCCAGATTCGGTTTGGCAAAAGGATTTTTGAAACTAGTGTGATTTAACTCTGGTTTCTTATTATTTTTTATTACAAGGAGATTTCTATGACTGATTTACCCTCCCAAGCACAAGTCGTAATTATTGGTGGTGGTATAGGTGGATGTAGTATTGCTTACCATTTGACAAAAATGGGTTGGAAAGATGTGGTTGTTTTAGAGCGCCATGAACTCACAGCAGGTTCGACCTGGCACTCTGCGGGGTTGGTGGGACAATTACGCTCAGATGCCAACCTTACCCGTATGATGGTCTATAGCACTGACCTTTACCGCAAACTCAAAGACGAGACGGGGGTTGAAACTGAATGGCGGGAAGTGGGTGGTATCCGGCTAGCTTCTTCCCCTGAACGAATGGAAGATTTAAAGCGTTTAGCTGGTATGGCGCGTTCTTTTGGGATGCCTTTGGAATTAATCAGTGCCAAGGAAGCGCAAAAAATGTTCCCACTCATGACCACGGATGGTGTACTTGGTGCAGCTTATACACCTACCGATGGTATGATCGATCCGACTGGCGTGACGAATGCACTGGCAGCCGGAGCTAAAATGGGTGGTGCAAAAATTTTCCTCGACACCAATGTGGAAGCCATTCATCTTAAAGAGGGGCGGGTAGATGAAGTTGTGACGGATAAAGGGACGATCAAAACGGAAATTGTAGTCAATGCAGCTGGTCAATGGGGTGGTGAAGTGGGAAAGATGGTTGGTTTATTCCTCCCCGTAGTTCCCATGGCGCACCTCTACATTGTTACCAAACCAATTGCTGGGGTTGAACGAAATTTCCCGACATTACGCGATCCCGACCTGCTGGTTTACTGGCGCCAGGAAACCGGCGGAATTGTGACGGGTGGATACGAACGCAATCCTATGCCGTTTGGGCTGGATGGTATTCCGAGAGACTTTAAGTACCAGCTCTTGCCTTTTGACATGGATCGTTTTACCCCCCTGATGGAAAATTCGATTAAGCGTGTTCCAGCCATTGAAACTGCCGAAATAAAGATGTACTATAATGGTCCTGAAGGTTTCACGCCCGATGGGGAATTCTTGTTAGGACCAACCTCGGTAAAAGGTTTCTGGGTTGCCTGTGCGTTTTGCGCTCATGGGTTAGCTGGAGCGGGTGGAATTGGCAAGGTTATGGCAGAATGGATCATCGAAGGTCAACCAGAATATGAAGTTTGGCGTCTTGATTCACGCCGTTTTGGTTCCAATTATGCCAGCCAGAACTTCACCGTTACCCGAACTCTCGAAACTTATACTCAATATTATGATGTTCACTTTCCGGGCGAAGAGCGGATGAGCGGGCGTCCATTGCGACTATCGCCCACTTATTATCGTTTGCGTGATTTAGGGGCATTCTTTGGCGAAAAAACGGGTTGGGAACGTCCAAATTGGTTCAAACCTCATGAAGCGTTAGCACGTCATGGTCATGAACCAAAAGGCTGGGCTCATTATAACTGGTCCAGGGCGATTGGTTATGAGCACCTCAAGACACGTGAGATCGCAGGACTATTCGATGAGACTTCCTTTAATAAATTTGAAGTACGTGGATCAGGAGCATTGAATTTCTTGCAGTACCTCTGCTCTAATGATATCGACAAACCAGTTGGTACAGTAATCTATACTCAAATGTGCAATAAGCGCGGCGGTATCGAATGTGATTTCACGGTAACCCGCGTTGCTGAGGATATCTTTTGGATTATTACCGGAACCGCATTTGGTCAACATGATTTGTCCTGGTTGCAGATGAATATGCCCGAAGACGGTTCGGTTATCGTCGAGGATATTACCTCGAGCTATGCCTGCATAGGGTTGTGGGGTCCTAAGGCACGAGAGATATTGCAAAAAGTGACCAAAGATGATATCTCCAATGCTGGTTTCCCCTACATGACAACCAAGAAGATTGCTGTTGGCGATGTCCCTTGCCAAACGATGCGAGTAACCTATGTAGGTGAGTTGGGTTGGGAATTCTATTGCCCAATGGAATACGGTCAGCGACTATGGGATGTGTTGTGGGAAGCCGGTTATCCCTTTGGCATGGTTCCAGCAGGTTATAAAGCGATCGATAGCTTACGGATCGAAAAAGGTTATCGCTATTGGGCAAGTGAAACAACCCCTGACTATACTCCCTACGAAGCCGGGTTAGGTTTTGCAGTAAAACTCGATAAGGGAGACTTTATCGGAAGGGAAGCCCTACGGAAACAAAAAGCAGAAGGGATTAATATTAAGTTATCCTGCATGGTCTTGGATGATGATCGAACAGTGGCATTGGGGAAAGAACCAATCCGTTTGGCTGGATCAGATAAAATAATCGCCTGGGTTGCCTCAGGTGGATTTGGGTACTCGGTCCATAAGAGTATTGTCTACGCTTACTTACCTGTTGAACACAGTAAAATTGGCACCCGCCTGGAGATTGAATTCTTTGGTGAAATTGTTGGCGCTGAAGTAGTTAAAGAACCCTTGTGGGATCCTAAGGGAGATAGAGTTCGTAGTTAGAATTTTGGCTGAATATGGAGCGAAAAGGATGGACTTTTCGCTCTTTTGAAGTTGAGATAATTAACCGGTTATTATAGAAAGTGAGGTTTCAATTGAATATTGTAGCATGTATTAAACAAGTACCGGATACTGCTGCCAAGCTTCAAGTTGTAGATTCCCATGTCACTTGGGGAGATTCACCCTTGATTGTTAATCCATGGGATGAATATGCCTACGAGGAGGCTTTGCTGCTCAAGGAAAAATTTGGTGGAAAAGCCATTGCCCTCAGCATGGGCTCGGAAACGGCAATCGAAGCATTGAAAACTTGTTTGGCGGTTGGATGTGATGAAGCTTATCTGATCTCTGATCCAGCATTGACAGGATCCGATGCCTCTGCCACTGCTTACACGCTAGCCAGTGCTATAAAAAAACTTGGAGATGTTGATTTGGTCTTGATGGGAAGGCAAGCTGTAGATGGAGATACGGGATTGACCGCGGCAATGTTGGGACGGCATTTGGGTTGGACAGTGCTTACCCAGGTGATTAAAGTCGCAGAAATTGACCCTACTGCGAAAACAATCAAGGTAGAAAGATTCATGGAAGAAGGACGTCAGGTTTGCTCAGCAAAGTTACCGGTTGTTGTGAGCGTTATAAAAGGGATCAATGAACCCCGTTATCCTTCGTTTATGGGAATTCGCAAGGCTTCTAAAATGACGATTCCGCAATGGGGCATTGCAGACTTGGGGATCGAGGCCTGTAAAGTGGGCAAAGCAGGTGCCTTTGTGGTTTGGCCAGAGATTTACCCAATGCCAGTCAAAGAAACTAAAGTGGAATTAATTGAAGGCGCAAGTCCACAGGATATCGCAGCCAAACTAGCTGATAAACTAATTGCCGAGAAAGTGCTATAGAGGGTAGAGCTATGACAAACAAAGTATGGGTTTATCTGGATCAATTTAAAGGGGAAGCTACTCCCTCAACCTGGGAAGTACTTACTGCTGCAAAACAACTGACGAAAGAACTTGGCGGAGGTATTACTGCACTCGTTCTGGGTTGTGAAATCGGAGAAATTGTTCAACAAGCTTTTGAGTTTGGGGCAGACGAAGCGGTTGTCTGCGATGATGCTAGCCTGAAAGATTTCCGTTTAGAACCATATTCAGCAGTCTTTACAAAAGTAGTCGGAGAAGCTAAACCAGAAATCGTTTTAGCCATAGCGGGTACTCGAACGCGGGATTTATTCTCCTATGCGTCTGTAGATTTACAGACCGGGGTTATCGTAGATGCTACCGAGCTAGCAATCAAAGATGGTGCAGTGGTGGTCACCAGACCAGTCTATGCTGGAAAACTCCTTTGTAATGAACTTTGCCCAAAAGCTCGACCGCAGTTAATCACAGTGCGGGTGCGTGCTTTTGCTCCACCTCAAGCCGAAGCTGGAAAAAGTGGTATCGTAACTAAAGTGTCCCCTGTGCTCAGCGAAGATTCTCTATCAACCAAGGTTCTCGATTATGTGGTTGAAGAGGGGCAGGTTTCTCTGGATGGAGCTGCAATCGTTGTGGCTGGTGGGCGTGGTGTCAATGGTCCAGAAGGTTTTGAACCAATCCGCCAGCTTGCCAAGGTCCTTGGAGGAGCAGTAGGCGCTAGCCGTGCAGCTGTGGATGCCGGATGGATTCCCTACCCTCATCAAGTTGGGCAGACCGGTAAGGTAGTCTCTCCTGATTTATATATTGCCTGCGGGATCTCTGGCGCTGTCCAGCATCAAGCCGGTATGCGGACTTCTAAACTTATCATAGCAATCAATAAGGATAAAGACGCTCCTATCTTCAATTTGGCTAAATATGGCGTGGTGGGTGACTTATTTGAAGTTGTCCCTGCCCTGACAGAGGAGTTTAAAAGACGATTAGGAAAATGAGCGTTTTTATAGCTAAAGTAGTTTTGTTCTAGTTTTTTTGAATAAAACCTGCCTGGGTTGAGCTGGAGAGGTTGAGAGGATGTCAACCTCTCCAGTGAATTTAAAAAAGATAAAGGGGTTAGACCTGATTTCATTCGGGACCCACAAAAAATCACCGAGCAATCATCACGTGTTTGGTAACCAAATAATCGCCCACTGCCTCTGCTGAAAGATCTTTACCGAAACCGGATTGCTTGAAACCACCATGGGGAGTCTCAGAGGCTAATGGGATATGATCATTCACCCAGACGGTACCAAATTCAAGCTTTTGGGCAACCCGCATTGCTCTCCCAACGTCCTTGGTAAATACAGAGGAGGCTAAGCCATAGATTACATCGTTCCCTAAATTGATTGCCTCTTCTTCATTATTGAAAGAGTTTATGGTAATAACTGGTCCAAAAACTTCTTGCTGGATGATTTCGGATTTTTGGTCAGCATCGGCGATGATGGTTGGTTCGTAGTAATAACCGTGTGGAAAACCAGCAGGTACCTGCCCGCCGGTTAGGATCTTTGCACCGGTTGCCCGGGCGCGTTCTACAAAGCCACTCACGGATTGACGTTGGTTTCCAGAGATCAAAGGTCCAATTAGGGTGTCGTCATCGAATGGATCGCCGATTTTGAGTGCCCGGGTAGCTGCGACTAAAGCTTCCTCGACTTCTTTTCGTATACTCTTGGCAACATAGACGCGCGTGGCAGCAGTACAATCCTGCCCAGTGTTGATCGTTCCTGCCAGAGCGACTTTTTCAGCGACTAGATTGACATCTGCATCCTCAAAAACCAGTACGGGGGCTTTGCCACCTAATTCCAAATGGACTCGTTTAATAGTGTTTGCTGCGTTGCGCATAATGGATTGACCTACTTCGGTCGAACCAGTCACGCTGATCATTCGTACATCCGGATGCTCCACTAATAATTGCCCTGCGTTGCGCCCGGTGAAAATGTTAACAACTCCATCCGGAATGCCGGCTTCTTGGACGATGTCTGCTAGCAACAGACTGGTCAGAGGGGTTAATGAGGCTGGTTTGAAAATAGTTGTGCAGCCGGCTGCTAAGGCTGGACCAATTTTCCAAACGGCCATCATCAAAGGATAATTCCAGGGAGCAATTTGACCAACCACGCCTACTGGATCGCGGCGATACATGGATGTGTAACCAGGAAAGTATTCGCCCTTATCAGCATCCCATAAGGGCGACCC
>DHFN01000152.1 GCA_002402275.1 Anaerolineales bacterium UBA4823 | reverse complement strand
CAAATCCCAGCCTCGCCATTTTTTGTTTAATTGGATTGTTATTCTGAGCGCTAGCGAAGAATCTTGCCGGTAGCCACAAGCTCTTTCATAGCATTCAGGATGACAACCTTTGTCCAATCGTGCCGGGTTTGCATAGCACCCTAGCTTGCACCCTGGCACTAAGAGTTATGGATGCTGCCTTAGGTGTTAGTAGGCAGACCACGTAGATTAACTTGACCGAAGGTCTCCACTAACCAATATCTGAATAAAGTGAGATCCAAAAGTCAATTGCAGCGATCGGTCAGACTGGCACTCTCAAAGTTATTAAGACAATAATTGTGATAGAATCATTACAAATACAATCATAATGATGTTTAGTAAGAGGGAAACATGGAAATTCAAATTCGCTATCTCACCAGAAGTGCAAAAATAACAATTAAATTCCTATTCCTTTTGCTCGTTTTATTCTTGATTTGTCCAAACTCCCAAGTCAAAGCTCAAAATAATCCGCCTGGTGATAAGGACGCCCTAATACAAGAATTAAATCTTTATTTTCAGGAACCTCCTAGGTTAATAGAGTCAAAAATTGTCAGAAATTATGCATTTGGGACGATAATGACTTCGATTAATGGTGAATTGCAAGAAGGAGAAGGGCTGTCATTCTTAGCAATTTGGGAAAACAATAAATGGTCAATGTATTATGAGGGATCAAAAGAATTTATAGATTTGATTAAAGATTTTCCAGATGAGTTAGTTTCTCATGAGATAAAACGATTTATTATAGAGGAGTACAAAAATGTCAATTGGGAGGATGATTACGAACCTTTGTTAGTTACAGGGTATCGGCTACCTTGGACTTGTGGGACTTCAATGTACATTCGTCAAGATTGGGATTCACATGCAGCCGGTGCCGCTCTCGACATTGATATGAATCTAAACACTATTATCACTGCAGCTGCATCCGGAACAGTTTATGCCATTAAAGAAAATGAAACTGCTTGTGGATGTAGTGATTCTATTCGTGACTTAGGAAATTACATTACGATTCACAACAATCAAGGTTATTACGATACGTATTATCATATTGCACAATGGGGTGCCTTTCCTGTGGTAGGTGATCCTGTCTATCAAGGTCAAGAAATTGCTTATAGTTACAAAACTGGAAAGACATGTGGTTCCAGAGCAATATGTGATTCGGGAACATGTAATGTCGCAGATTGTAATGTATACAACCATCTACACTTTGAAGTTGAAGCAACTTATAACGGAACCAGATTAAGACCCGTCTTTGATGATGTAGGAGAGGTGCAAATAGGATGGTACACATCGGGAAATTGTCCTGATACAACTCCCCCGGTTTCATCAATTTCCTTATCAGGTACTTTAGGAGAAAATAATTGGTACATAAGTAACGTAATCGCAACAATATCTGCATCAGATAATTTTTCCGGTGTATCTTATTCGCAGTACAGCCTAAATGGAGCAGGGTGGGTGACGTACTCAGGTCCATTTACGGTTCCATTAAATGGATTAAATACCATCCAATATCGCTCAGTTGATGTATATGGAAATTGGGAAGCAGCAAAATCAATCTCATTCAACATTGATACAGTTGTTCCAACCAATCCAACAAGTATAACTTCAGGCTGTTCAGCTCAAAGCGACATTTGGCAGAATTTTTGTAATTCTCCAAATTTCTTTTGGTCCGGGGCTAGTGATGCTACCAGTGGTCTTGCCTTGTACAAGTATTATTGGGGAACCGATCCTTTAGGATCGACTGGTACAGAGACACCATTTTCCTTGTACGTTCCTCCTCCAGTTACGGATGGGTTTTATTACCTAAGAATCCGGACTAAAGATAATGCTGGTAACTGGAGTGATTGGTTGACGCTTTTCATACTACGATATGATGTTACAGCTCCAATCGGATCAATTCTGATTATGAATGGATGGGAAACCACATCACAAGTATTAGTGAACATTGATATGGAAGTTTCTGATACTGGTAGTGGATCTGTGCAATATCATGTCAGAAATTCTGGAGAATCATGGTCAGATTGGAGTGCCTTTCAAGGAACCCGTTTATGGCTCTTACCAGCGGTCACGGGGCATGATTATTCGGTCGAGGTTGAGTATAAAGATGCAGCCGAGAATTTCTCACAAGTAGTTGTAGATTCGACCTATCTTGATATTTATCCTGATCATCCAGCGTCCCAAAATTACCAATTGATAAAAGATACCTTCGGGATTGGAGCAACTGATGCTCAATCAATTAATTATTTACTCAATGGTACATTGGCGCAAGAATCAGCCTCAGGGTATTCTGAGAGTTCGAACTACAAGGTTATATCAGGATTTTGGGATTGGATTAGAGAGATATTACTTTACCTTAAACACTATTTACCAATGATAACAAAATAAGGAGAAATCATGAGAAAACTAGCAAACATTAAAAACTTTCCGCACTTAATGCTGAGTATCGGGACCATTCTTGTAGTAGCAATTATGCTTGTGGTTAATCAAGCTGTTGCGAAACCGGATCTCTTAAGTAGTACTCAATCAACAAATTCGAATTTAATTTCTTATCAAGGCACACTCATGGATTCTCAAGGGAATCCTCTGACTGAAACTATTGACATCACATTCAGGATATATGACTCACCTTCTGGTTCAACCCCTCTTTGGGAGGAGGTAAGGTCAGGGGCAAACGCTGTTCCTGTCCAAAATGGATTATTCAATATTATGCTGGGGAGTCTAAATCCAATTCCTTCATCACTTTCTGAATATTCTCAGTTGTTTTTAGGCATTAAAGTCGGTTCTGATGTTGAATTGTCACCTAGAACAGAAATGGTAGGAAATTTTTTGGGTGGTGGAAGCTTTAGTTCTACTATGCCAGTTGGTAGTGTAATTAGCTGGTGGCGCCCGGATGCAAGTACTCCTCTTCCGTCCGGAGAGTGGATGATTGCAGATGGTTCAGTCGTTGGTGATGCATCAAGTCCTTTTTATGGGTCCACACTTCCTGATTTAAGGAACAAGTTTGTTATGGGAGTGACTTCTGAAGGTATTGGTCAGACAGGCGGCTCAAGTACTATCAACTTGAATCATCAGCATCAGGTTGACAACCATAGCCACACTGTGCCAGATCATACTCACAGCGACGGTAGCCTTTACGCGAATGTTTCACTAGAGCATGGGCTCGTTTATTTAAAACGGTTTGGGTCTGGTTATAGCGCAACGCATTCGACAACGACAGCAAATACGACTCGGGAGAACACCCATATCACCGATAACAGTGCAGATATAGGAGGTTCAACTGGCTCGTGGAGTGGTACGAGTGGAGCAAGCTCACCTATAACAACGTTTTCATTGTCAGCAACGGCTGAAAATCGTCCAGATTACGTTGGTCTTATTTATTTAGTGAAAATAAAGTAATGTGATATTTGAAACCCTGAACTGAGGTAACTCCTTTGAGTTTAATCTATTCATTATGAAGAAACACTATATTTGGATTGATCTGATTGGCTCTGGCAGGAACGCCAGGGCCAATTTAATTTGACGGACATCTAGGTTCTGGGTTTCCCCTCGTAGGGGATTTTGCTCACTTCGTTTCCTCCACAAATCCCAGCCTCACCATTTTTATTTAACACAAAGTCATTCTGATTATGGTTGTCATTCTGAGCGCACGCGAAGAATCTTGACATAGGCAGGCTAAGATCCTTCACTTCGTTCAGGATGACAACATTCAGGATGGCAACATTTCTTTTATCTTTACCGGTCTTCCGTGTGACAAGCCTCCCTGTGCGACCGAGCACACAGGACAGAGCTCATAGGTCCGAACACATAGACCCGACCGTAACTCTCCAAATCCTAATTAATCAGATGTATGGATTTGAGACCTAAAGGTCAACTTCCTCGCTCTGCCTGTGACCACTACGGAGTGGATGGGTATCAGGAGATCGGCGAGAACGAAGGTATTTACACTATTTACACTATTTACGCCGTTTTTTGATAG
>DHFN01000039.1:12338-12879 GCA_002402275.1 Anaerolineales bacterium UBA4823 | reverse complement strand
TGGGTTTGTTTGATTTGGAATTGAATATGTTCGATCTGGTAATTCTGCTGCACCTCCTATTTGAGTGAATAGCTGATATTTCTATTAGATTTCCAAATGAATGTACAGTACCTAATCACAATTCAATTTGGTAGTATTTTTATTATACTCAAAAATAAGTATCTTATATCCATTATTATTTGAGGAGATGCTGGGATTCGCATCAAAGCCCCCCACGAAGGAGGGTCACGAATAAACGAAGCCATATCATTCATGTATTCGTGGATGGTATTCCTCTTGGTTACCCCCTCAGTATATAATGGTTAAAAAGGGTGAGGAGTTGATCCTCACCCGGAAGAGATCATAAATTCTTATTGTGTTCCACGCAGACGTGGATCGAGCGCATCTCTCAAACCATCCCCTAAAAAGTTAAAGGCAAACATCGTTATTGCGAGAGCTAAAGCGGGAAATACTGCCTGATTTGGATAGGTACGGATAACCCGTGAACCATCGGAGATCATAGAACCCCACGAGGGTGTAGGAGGATTAACGCCTAAGCCAA
>DHFN01000039.1:0-12203 GCA_002402275.1 Anaerolineales bacterium UBA4823 | reverse complement strand
GCCATGGTCTCCCAGGCGGTTAAACCAATCCCAATAAATATAAATAACATTCCCCCCATTTGGGCATCAAGCTGGCTGAGTGTATAAGCAAATGTGCCTGGTTCTAATTTTGTCAAAGTAGAACGGAAGAAAGCCAGTAGGAGGATAATAAAAAGTAAACTTGGAAAGGCGTAAAGAACGTCCACGACTCTCATCATCAAGTTATCCACCCACCCGCCAAAGTAACCAGAGATACAGCCGTAGATAATCCCAATGAACAAACTGATCAGAGGTCCAATAAAAGCTACGGTGAGTGAAACCCTGGCTCCATAAATGATTCGGCTCAGTAAATCTCTACCAACGTAATCCGCACCAAGGGCGTAGGTACCTGAAAGGCGAGCATACGGCTTCATGGTTGGAAATATGTTTAATATCCATTGGGGAACAACATTTTGGTCTGGAAGAACTTGTTTCGAAAAGCTGCTTGGCGCAATTTGAGGGGCAAAAATTGCCATGAGGATAAGGAGAACCACAGTCACAATACCCACAACTGCGGCGCGATTACGTACCAGTCTCCGCCAGGCATCTAGCCAGAGGCTCTCCCTTTTTTGAGTTAAAATCGTTCCCCCAGAAAAACTTTTTGATTCTACTTCAATTGTCTCTTGAGCCATAATCTCTTCCTATTCTGCTAATCCATTAATCATAGCGGATCCGTGGATCTAGATACGCATAAATAATATCTACGAATAAATTTGCAATCACCAGAAATACCGCATAAAGAAGGATTGTCCCCATGATCACAGGGTAATCTCGGTTTGTAATGCTGGTTACAAAATATTTTCCCATGCCGGGGATTCCAAAAATCAACTCGGTCACGAAAGTCCCGGTAACCAGAGCAGCAAACATAGGGCCAATGATCGTAACCACCGGGATCAAAGAATTCTTTAAAGCATGGCGGGTGATAATCAGCCGTTCTTGTAAACCCTTCGCTCTGGCAGTGCGAATATAATCTTCCCGGACGGTCTGTAATAAAGTAGCTCGAGTTAATCGAGCAATAATTGCTGAAGAACCTAAACCAAGGGCAATTGAAGGCATAATGGCATATCTAAAAAATTCCCAACCCAACTCAGATGGTAAAAAGCCTAATAGATAGGGCGGTGACGCCCCCCAACCGGTAGGTGGTAACCATTTCAACTCCACACCGAATATCCAAACAAATATAGGTCCTAGTACAATGACAGGCACAGATACCCCCAAAATAGCAACTCCCATACCCAAATAATCCCAGGGTGTATTTTGTTTCAAAGCAGCTAAGATACCTAACGGCATCCCAATCACCAGTGCCACAATAAGAGCCATCGTGCCTAATTGGGCGGAGATGGGGAGATTGTCGCGAAAGATATCATTTACAGTTCGACTCCGTGATTTGAAGGAAGGCCCAAAGTTCATCCAACGGAACCAAACATTTCCTATCTTGGCGTTGACCAGAAAATCATCTTGCAATGAATTGGTGGGAGCAGTTGTGGAGAAATGAGGAATTAGGACGTTATAGATATAATCAACATATTGCTTCCATAGAGGGTCGTCTAAATGGTAGCGTTCTTCTAACATTTTAATTGTTTCTTCAGGTAATGCTTTCTCCCTCGAAAAAGGACCTCCCGGGATAGCATGCATTAAACCAAATGTAATCATCGAGACAACCAAAATAACCACAATCAGATAGAGTATACGCCGGATAATATATCGTCCCATTCAATCTCTCCAAAATCCATTTCATCATCTAGAGAGGGGAGCTAAGCTCCCCTCTACAAAAAATAATAGATTAGTGAGGCAGAATGTCCCACTTTTCTAAAGCTTCTTGTCCACCAGTGCCGAATGTGCGGACCACATACGGCTTTGTCACAGTGTTTCTAGCATACCAGTAGATCGGGATAATCGCCGCATCATCGTACACCAGAATCTGTTCTGCCTGAGCATAGAGTTCCACCCGCTTTTGGGGATCGGTTTCAACCGCGGCCTGCTTCACAAGGTCTTCATATTGCTGGTTGAACCAGGTTAAACCACCGAGTGGTTTCCCTTGAGCGTCAGTTGGATTAGATGAACCATTCGAAGCCATAACTTCACGCAAATAGTTGTTTGCATCTGGATAATCTGGGCACCAACCCATTCGCCAAATCTGAGGGGTATTTGCACCTTTTACTGTTTCAAGGTAGACTGCCCATTCCTGATTCACGAGCTTGACATTGACACCCAGAGTGTCTTTCCACATCTGCTGGATGGCTTCAGCAATTTGCTGATGACCAGAAGAAGTGTTGAACATCAGAGTGAGATCTAACTGGTCAGCAGTTAATCCCTTTTCATCCAAGTAGGATTGCAGTTCCGTCTTAGCCTTCTCGGGATCATATTTGATCCCTAGATCAGGATGATCCTCAAGTGTTGGCGCACCCGCCAACCCTGGTCGGGAAAACCATTGGGCTGGGGTTTGTCCTCCCTTGAGGACATTGTCAATGAGACTCTGGCGATCAACTGCCATGGATAAAGCCCGGCGAACACGTACATCGTCAACAATGGGAGCTATTGTATTGTAGCCGTAATAATAGGAGCAAAGGTTTACCCCATTGTAGTATTCTTTAGAAAGCACCGGATCAGACTTAATTCGGTCTAGATCGGTGCCAGGCACCGCGGCAGTATCCAGACTTCCTGCTTCGTATTCTGCCAAGGCAGCTGACTCATCTAACATGTGGAAGACTACCTGATCAAGTTTCGGTGATGGGATGTTATCAGTTCCAGGCCAGAAAGGATTCTTTACGATCGTTAGAGTTGAATCATGCACCCATTCGCTCATGATGAATGGGCCATATCCTTGGAAGAAACCGGTTTCAGTCCATCGTTCACCGCGAGCTTCAACAGCACCATCACAATCCCCTTCGATCACCCAACGCGGTTGGGGACGAGCTACCCACAATCCAGCTATCTGTTCGTTATATACGGCTGGAGCAACAAAAGTTAATTTGATGGTTTGATCATCAACAACTTCTACACCAACGGTCGTAAAGTCGTCTGTCTTACCATTGTTGAAATCGGATGCCCCTTTTAGGACAAAGCCTAACAGATAGGCATACGGAGAGGCTGTTGCAGGTGTAAGGTGGCGCTGGATTCCATAAGCAAAATCACTTGCAGTAACCATGCGATCGGCTGAACCATCACAGGTTTTCACTGTTTCGACTGCTTCGCCATTCCAGCGAACCCAGGGTACATCATTGCGCAAATGGAATGTTATGGTTTCGGTACCGTCGTCGTTGGTGACTCTTTCCCAGGCTGTTGCCATACCTGGTTCGACAAGGTTGGTTACCTCATTGATCTGAGTTAAACCGATAAAGGCTTCGTTGATAACCTGGATCGAGGAAGTATCCTCTGCAACCGCAGGGTCCAAAGTTGGGACATCCCCATAACCAAAGCTCATCCGCAACACTTTAGGACCTTCTGGTTTGGGTTCTGGGGTGGGTGTGATAACCACTGTTTGGGGAGTACCGGCGACAATCACGGTTTCCACAATTTTTTCTGGTGTGGCTGCTGGTTGTGGTGCACAAGCTGCCAATACCATACTCATTGAAACGAGCAACGCAAATAGAACAAACAATTTGGAGCGCATAGACCTTCTCCTCAAAAGAAATAAGATTTAATTGGATTGATATTTTTTGGTTAAAAAAACCATTAACAAAACTCTCAAATAATTATGCTAATTTTGTCAATCACCTCCTTTTACAAAATTAATTTTACCCTAATTCACCAGCAAAATGACAGGCAACGAAATGGTCAGGCTGGATTTCTCGCCACTCCGGTTTCTCAACACTACAAATCTCTTTGGCAAATTTACAACGTGTCCGAAAGCGGCAGCCAGATGGAGGATTTACTGGAGAGGGAACGTCTCCCTCCAAAATAATCCTTCTGCGGCGGTCTTCTACTGAGGGATCCGGAATGGGAACTGCTGATAGCAAGGCTTGGGTATAAGGATGGTATGGATTATCGTATAGTTCATTCTGTTCAGCTAGTTCAACAATAATACCCAAGTACATCACTGCTACACGATTACTGATATGCCGCACCATAGATAAATCGTGGGCAATAAACAAATAGGTTAAACCAAATTGCTTTTGTAAATCTTCCAACAAATTGACAACCTGGGCTTGGATGGATACATCCAATGCAGAGATAGGTTCGTCGCAGACGATTAAATCCGGCTGTAAAGCAAGGGCTCTAGCAACCCCGATTCTTTGTCGTTGTCCTCCCGAAAATTCATGGGGATATCGGTTAGCGAAAGCTGGATTCAACCCCACCAATTCCAATAATTCTGCAACTCGTCTTTCGATAGCTTTACCGTGTGAAATGGTGTGAACAACCAAAGGTTCACCAATGATCTCACCCACAGTCATGCGGGGATTCAGGCTGGCATACGGGTCCTGGAAGATCATCTGCATCCGCCGGCGCATTTTCCTGAGATCATTTCCTTTTAGATTAACTAAATCAATTTCATCAAAATAGACATGTCCCGAAGTGGGACGATAAAGTTGTAAAATCGTTCGCCCGGTAGTGGATTTCCCGCAGCCTGATTCTCCCACCAATCCAAGCGTCTCACTGCGATGGATATCGAAAGAAATCCCATCAACCGCATGAACTGCTCCTACTTGCCTCTGAATGATGATCCCTTGATTAATCGGGAAGTGTTTAACCAGATCTTCTACTCTAAGCAAAACGTTGTCGTTCGTCATCACCGTTCACTCCCCGTCTCAGTGTCTACCCAACATGCTAAATAATGTGAGGTATCATATTTTTCCAAACTTGGGTTTTCTTTCCTGCATTTTTCTACTGCAAATTTGCAGCGCGGTGCAAATGGACAATAGTGCGGTTTTTCATAAAGGACTGGTGGTAAACCATCAATCGAAGTTAATCGGTGGTGTTGTTTTCGATCCAAACGAGGTAAACTGCCTAATAGACCGATCGTATAAGGATGCTGCGGATGACTGTAGAGCTCCTTGACCGGCGCTTCTTCTATAATATATCCTCCGTACATAACCGCTACCCGATCAGCTAATCCAGCGATGATACCCAAGTCATGAGTAATCCAAATTACCGACATACCCACTTCATCTCTGAGCCGTTTGACAAGTTCAACGATTTGGGCTTGAATGGTTACATCCAAAGCTGTGGTTGGTTCATCAGCAATCAAAATTTGCGGATTACAAGATAACGCCATGGCGATCATCACCCGTTGGCGCATCCCTCCAGAGAATTGATGGGGATAATCGTTGATGCGGTCTTGGGCATTAGGGATTCCCACCAAATCCAATAATTCAACTACACGATTAAGCGCTTCTTTGTGACTCATCCCTAAATGGATTTCAAGGGGTTCAGATACCTGTCGTCCAATGGTTAAAACAGGGTTGAAGGAAGTCATTGGATCCTGGAAGATCATACTGATCTGTCCACCTCGTATTTGGCGAACAGCTTCATCACTGATGGTCAGCAAATCTTGTCCTAAAAATAACGCCTTACCATTTGCAATTTTTCCGGGAGGAGATGGGATCAATCTTAATAACGACAACATGGTGACGCTTTTACCGCAGCCACTTTCCCCCACTATACCAAGTGTTTCTCCCTCTTGTAAATGGAACGAGACACCATTTACTGCATAAACTATCCCATCAGAAGTACGAAACTGAGTCTCAAGGTCTTGAACATCAAGGAGTACTTCAGGCATTCATATTATCCTTTATAAAATATTTCGTCCCATAAACTTACCTTTTCTAAGCAAGTAAATAATATTATACACGATTTCTTTGATTTTCGTGTTTCCTACCACACATCCTCAGACTGGCTAAATGAATAATCTACCTCACTACCAAAACAGGACAGGTTGCATGTTGGATGATTTTTTGGCTTTGACTTCCTAATAACAAACCAGTCAATGTCCCTAATCCTCTCGATCCAACCACAATTAGATCCCCTCCTCTTACTTGGGCTACATCGAGGATTACTTCTGCAGCAGAGCCCTCAATAGCTTCAGTTTCAATCCCAGCGGGTACCTCACCCACTTCTTCAAGACCAATAGTGAGGATTTTATTTGCCGCATTCAAGCGCGCTGAGATCGCCTCCTGTAAATTCGGTTCTCCTAAGTAAGAAGGAATGGGGTCATAAGCTGTTACAACCACTAATTGCGAGTTCATCACACGAGCCAGGTCCCCAGCTACTTGGGCTGCCTTGAGTGCATGATCAGAACCATCTATTCCTAAGATAATCTTTTTAAACATCGTAACCTCCTTTTGAATTTTTTGAATTATTTAATGACGCCTCTGGATAAATTATTGAACACAAAAGCACTTAAAGAATAAGGCGGAATCTGATTACTCCATCTGCACCGGGTTTATTTATAGTCAACAAAATTTAGGTATTCAATGTATTATTATTTTACATTAATTTAGGGAGAATTATCCTTAACAACCCCACTTAAATTGCTTTAGTCACTTTATTCTTTTGTAATTACACAAGTATTTTGTGATTGCGAGTATTTCCACAGAACACCATGAATTTCCATCTTAGGGGGGAGGAGAATAACTTCATCAATAAGCTTGGTTATGTAGCAAACTCCGTGAGAATTGATTCTATGCTTCACTACCCCAATTTTTTTCCGAATTTGGGACAAATAAGGGGTATAATATAAGTGAAGGTTGTATGTTAAAGCACTTCGATTTAATCAGGTTTCAATCCATAAAGATTTTCAAAGAATGCATGGGGGATTTCGATTGGCAGGAATTGAAGGATAAACGGATCATTTCTTAATCTTTTCGAGGTTAAAAAGGTTGATAAAGGAGTACAAATGTTTGGTTTAGGTCCTACTGAATTAATTATCATCTTGATTATCATCATATTACTCTTTGGGGTCGGACGCATCAGCAAAGTCGCCGGTGAAATGGGAAAAGGGCTGCATGAATTCCGCAAGGGAATTCAAGGCGAAGAAGACCAAGAAGAAAAAGCTAAAAAAAATGAAGAGAAACCAGACGATAAAGCATAGGGTACTGTATTTGGTTTTATCGGATAATAATGGGTAAAAAGAATTGGTTGGGTAAATCGAGGAATACCCGCCATGAATTGAGTACCATGCCATCCGTCACATCGCTATCAATATTTAGACTAACCGTTCCCCAGCTTTCAGAATGTCCACCACTATACTGGCGGATACGTTGATGATTGCTCCAAAAAGCATTCGATAAGTGGTAAACATCCCATACAGTTGCAGCGGGGTTATATTGTTTATAGATCCAATGAGCAGGCCAGATTGCATCCGGCGGATTAACAATTGTTGAAATCAGGTTTAAAGCAGGACCAACGCTATAAACGCCTGCCAGGCTTCTTTTAGCATGGATTTGAGTGGTCCATCCATTCATAAAACTCTTCACCGCTTCGTTACAACTACCATTGGTCGTATCATACGCTTCCAAATCATAATAAATAATCGTACCACTCTGATCTGGGAAAGAAAGATTTAATGCCTGCGCCACAGCTAGGGCACTGTTTGCCTCAATTACTCCTTGCTGAAAGGCAGTGGTGGTATTACTGCTGAAACGGGTTTTGAAATTGGTACAAGGAGCCTGCGAACCTACCCAGGTGGGGATGATATACCAGCCCTGGGTTTGCCTGATCTGGGAAACAAAATCAGCATTCAATGCTGAATTTGCACAGGATCGAAGACTACCCCCAATGTATAAATTCAGACCCCGATAGGGGCTGGAAGTGATCCAACTTTGCAATTGAGCTAAGGTAGGCACTTCACATTTATCAAAGGCATGCCCCTCAAATTGGGTTGCCAAGCTTTCTGTGCTAGGTGTTGTTGCTTCATTTAGACGTTGTGTTCCAGAGGGAATGGAAAACGATTCTTCTGAAATTCCACCCAAGGAAGTCGAATTAGGAAGGTTAATAACTTCCCAATCCTTGCCATTGTTCTCAGTTTTTAATAACCCGAAGCGGCGCTGGCATTGAATATTCCCCTCTTTAGTGACGTTACATTGTCCATTTTGAAAACTCCCCCAACCGAGCTCCTCATCCAAAAAATCTAATCGAACAATTCCTTTCCCAAAATCCTCAGCGCTATCGAATTCCAGGTTAGTTTGAGATTTCAATTCAATTGGATCTCCTTTGGCAAGCAGTAATTTGGCCTGGTTCGTACTGCCATTAGCAATTGTAAAATTGGTCATTCCCTGGCTATCAATGGATAATGGAATATTGTGGCTTGGCTGCCAGGTCAATCCACTATCGGTGGTTTGATATATTTCACTATCGTTTAAACCAGAAACCCACCACCCAATATCAGGATTGGAAAAGTAGAGTTCACCTGCCTCCATTAGATCACTTTTTACCCAACTTGCTCCACCATCCCGAGTGAGGTACAAAGCCCCTAAGTTGAAATTAGAACTGCCTGCATATTTCACCATCAACCAACCATGGTGTTCGTCTAAAAAATCGAGCCGATATGATTCAATCGGTGGATTCCATTGACCATTATCCGGTAGAAATATTTCCTGATAGTTCCAACCAATTTTAGGGTTAGTGGTTTGGACAAGCCATAACTTTTGCTGATCCTCAGGTTCAGGGTTATTCATTAACACATAACCCAACCCGGGTTGAGGGAAAAACACTGCTGCTATTTGAAGGTCTTCTTTCCCATTAGGTGTGATATCCTGCCATGAATTTCCGTTATCTTCGGTCCAATAAAGGCGGTTTTCCAGCCAAACCCATCCCGTTGTTGAGTCTAGCAAATTAAACTCCAACCAATTACTAGGAGCAGTTTGATCCTGAAAGTTTGCTGCAGCTAATGACAAATTAGCCCATAAAGTAATAATTATCCCAATCGTAGCGATGTAAACCGCCCACTTCTTATGGTTTGAATACTGCTTAAAAAATAGTTTGAGCATAGTATTTTCTACTATCCCAGAAACAATCATAAATTACCATAAAATTTGGATTCAAATTACAGCAATTACCTTACAGTTTTGTACGATAATTTAAAGTTGTTCCTAAAGCTCCCTTATTTATTTATCTTTACTTTGAGGATTAGTTCGTGCCCTCATCCAATACGCCTTTTGGTATAATGAAAAGTCTGATATTAGACATTTAACAGGCAGGTATTATGACTCAAAACGTGATCCGCGTAGTTGGAGCGCGGGTGCATAACTTAAAAAATATAACCGTTGAAATTCCGCGCGATAAATTGGTTGTCATTACTGGTCTTTCTGGCTCGGGGAAATCATCCCTGGCATTTGATACAATCTTTGCAGAAGGACAACGCCGTTATGTAGAATCCCTTTCTGCCTATGCCCGCCAATTCCTTGGGCAAATGGATAAACCTGATGTTGATTACATCGAGGGATTATCCCCCGCTGTTTCGATTGATCAAAAAGGAACATCTCACAATCCACGCTCGACAGTCGGAACCGTGACTGAGATTTACGATTACTTGCGATTGTTATATGCCCGGGTGGGTATTCCACATTGTCCAATCTGTGGTCGTGAAGTCACCAAACAATCCGCTCAGGAAATTGTGGATATTGTGGAAAAACTTCCTGAAGGTTCTCGCTTACTTATCCTTTCCCCATTAATACGAGGAAGAAAAGGCACCCATCAAGCAGTGCTTGACGAAATCCGTAAAGCCGGGTTTGTGCGAGCTCGAGTAGATGGAATTGTGCATGACCTCGAAGAAGAAATTATGATGGATCGGTACAAAATCCATACCATTGAAGCAGTGGTGGATCGTCTCGTCGTTCATCAAGCAGAAGATGAGGAAGAAGAAAAAACCAACCGTTCCCGTCTCACCGATTCAATTGAAACAGCCCTAAAATTTGGTGATGGATATTTGACGATTCAGATTACCCCTCCTCCAAGAGAAAATGAAAATGGCAGCTCGACCCAACCATATGATCAGCATTTTTCCGAACACCTGGCTTGCCCGGAACACGGGATCAGTATTCCAGAGATTGAACCACGTACATTTTCTTTTAATACACCGCATGGTGCTTGTCCGGAATGCCAAGGATTAGGGGGCAAATTGGTGATCGATCCTGAATTACTCATTCCGAACAAAGATCTATCTCTTAATGAAGGTGCTATCATCATATCAGAATGGAATGGGCCACGCGAAGAAGGGGGGTATTATTGGCAGGCATTACAAGCAGTAGCCCGAGAATACCACATTGATTTAGATACCCCGGTCAGCAAAATTTCTCCTGAGAAGCTAGATATTTTGCTGTATGGTACCCGCGGTCAAGAAGTGCCGATTCAGTATCAGAACAAAGATGGAAGGCAAGCCACTTTTCGCACTAGCTTTGAGGGAATCATCAATAACTTACATCGCCGTTATCAGGAAACGAATTCGGAATATATCCGCGAAAGGATTTCCGAGGTGATGAACGAAGTGATTTGTCCAGCTTGCCAGGGGAAGCGTTTACGCCCAGAAGCTTTAGCGGTGACAGTGGACAATAAAAACATTATTGAAGTGACCGAATGGCCGGTTTTACGCACTCTGGATTGGGTGCAAAAACTCATGGGTGAAAATTCCCCATTAACTACCCGCCAAAAAACCATCTCGGAGCGAATCTTGAAGGAGATTGTTGCTCGTCTAGGATTCTTAGTGGATGTCGGGTTAGATTATCTAACCTTGCAACGTTCAGCAGGTTCGCTCTCTGGCGGTGAAGCACAGCGCATTCGCCTTGCTACCCAAGTTGGATCACGCTTGATGGGTGTCCTTTACGTTTTGGACGAACCTTCGATTGGGCTGCACCCCCGTGATAACACCCGTTTACTCCATACCCTGCAAGGATTAAGGGATTTAGGGAACACGGTGTTAGTAGTTGAGCATGATGAAGAAACTATCCGAGCTGCTGATTGGGTGGTGGATTTAGGACCCGGAGCAGGCGAACAGGGAGGCGAAGTGATTGCCGAAGGGAAGCTGGAAGACATCCTTGAAAATCCGCGCTCGCTCACCGGTGCCTATATCTCCCGCCGATTGCAAGTGCCCATCCCAAATCAGCGCCGAATGGGAAATGGAAAAAGCCTCCGGATTGTTGGTGCTCGTGAGAATAACCTGAAAAACATAGACGTTTCTATCCCTCTAGGAAAATTTGTCTGCATCACTGGGGTTTCGGGATCTGGAAAATCCACTCTGATGGTGGAAATTCTTTATAAAGCCCTGGCACAACATCTCTATCGCGCCCACGCTCAGCCTGGAGCCTATGACCGCATCGAAGGATTGGAGCACATTGATAAAATTATCAATATAGATCAATCTCCTATCGGAAGAACCCCGCGTTCCAACCCCGGCACCTATACGGGTTTGTTTGATTTAATTCGAACCTTGTTTGCAGAATTGCCCGAAAGCAAAATTCGCGGGTATAAACCGGGACGATTTTCTTTCAATGTTCATGGCGGTCGGTGTGAAGCCTGCCAAGGACAGGGTCAGTTACGCATCGAAATGCAATTCCTTCCCGATGTCTATGTGCCGTGTGATGTCTGCCACGGAGCACGTTTCAACCGCGAAACTTTACAGGTGCGCTTCAAAGACTTTAACATTGCCGATGTCCTCGATTTAACCGTTGATAGAGCATTAGAAGTTTTCTCAGCTTTTCAAAATATGACCAACCGTTTACAAACTTTGCAGGATGTCGGATTAGGGTATATCCGCATCGGTCAACCTGCCCCCACACTTTCTGGTGGAGAAGCCCAGCGGGTAAAACTAGCCAAAGAGCTCTCTCGCCGTTCGACCGGCAGAACCATCTATGTTTTGGACGAGCCTTCGGTTGGATTACACGCCGCAGACGTCCATAAATTAATCGAAGTTTTACAACGCTTGGTTGACGCAGGCAATACGGTTTTAATCATTGAACATAATTTGGATATTATCAAAGTGGCGGATTATATCATTGATCTTGGTCCCGAGGGCGGCGATCGCGGTGGTGAAATTGTGGGAATTGGCACTCCCGAAGAGATTTGCGCCAACCCAAATTCGTATACCGGACAATTCCTACGTAATGTGGTCTGTACGGTTCCGTAAGTCCAAAAATTTGGAACTCCAGGTTTGGAGTCAGCCAGCTTGCTTGCGGTTTCGAGATTGTCCCATAAGTCATCATTGTCATATCGAGATTCGGCTATACCGCCGGAAGGCGGCATTCGAAGATGAA
>DHFN01000031.1 GCA_002402275.1 Anaerolineales bacterium UBA4823 | reverse complement strand
GGAAAGCAATAGCCAAATTCGGCTTTTTATTCCTTTTTGGCGGAATTACTTTACTGTAACAATTCATTCCTGTATGGTGCTTTTTGTAATACAGCGTTCAGGGTCAGGGCTGTGGGCGGATGGGACGCAGCTTATACCCCGCTGGACACGCTTTAGTTCTTTCGCGTGGTATATACGATTTCCAACCCGAATGTGATAAAGTGAAACATTTATTAGTTATTAGATTAGATTATTATGAAAACACGGATAAGACCTTTGATTAAGCGTTGGCAGCATAAATATATCGAAGCTCCGCTAGCTTTGAAGCGGTTATCAAAAACACATCCTGACGGGGCAAACATTATTCATAAAGTAAAAGATAGTCGATTGACATATCTTGAGAACTCAGCATTAGTAGAGCTTTATCAGACAATATGTGATATCGAGGACCACAAAATTGACGGGATATTCATAGAAGCAGGAGTTGCTCTAGGAGGATCGGCTATTGTAATCACTGCTGCCAAGAGCAAAGCGCGTCAATTCAAACTCTATGATACCTTCGAGATGATCCCGCCGCCATCAAATAAAGATGGTAACGACGTGCATCTACGCTGGATTGAGATTTCTTCTGGCAAAGCCCAGGGTATTCAGGGAGACTTATATTATGGCTACGATAACAATCTCCTGGAACATGTCAATGAAAATTTCAGCAAGTTCGGTTTTAATCCTGAAGATAATAACATTCATTTTATACAAGGACTTTTTCAAGACGTAATGCAAATAGACGAACCTGTTGCTTTTGCACACTTGGATTGCGACTGGTATGAATCTGTTTGGACGTGTTTACAGCGCATTGAACCAAACTTAATCCCAGGTGGACAATTGGTCATTGATGATTACGAGCATTGGTCTGGCTGCCGCCGGGCTGTTGACGATTACTTTAACAACCGCCACGAAGGATATTTATTCAAGCAGCTTTCCCGCCTGCATATCATTAAAATTTAAGGATAAATATTATAAACAGAGAAGCCGCTCATTAGAGCGGCTTCTGATTTTTTATTAACCGAGAATATTATCTGGCTGGTAAAGCTAATTATTGAATGGCAATGCCATTGTAATCTTCAGCAACAGAAGTGGAACCGGTTCGCGTCTGAATGCGGACGATGACTGCTAACGCACTGCCCGCAGGGCCTTCAACAATTGCTGAGCCACCGAATGTGCCATCTGCATAGTAACCGAATTCTGCACCAGCAGCGCCGATGTTGCCAGCATTCGAATTGACCTTAGCACCAGCAGGGATGGCACCTAATGTGTCTGTGCCAACCAAAACGCCAGCTTTGTCATAGTACTTCACAGTAACAGCGCCAGCAGGTAGGTCAGCGCCCACATTTTGAATGGCGATGAAAGCTCTCTGGCGGGTACCATCATACCAGTGTGCAGTCGTCCAGCGGACGTAGGGCAGAGCCACTTTGGAAGCACCGCTCGTGGAGCCCAAGAAAGCAGTGGAAAGTCCACCGCCGAACACTTTGCCCATGGCAACCACATCGCCACTCGCTTCGATTACAGCTGATCCGATATAGCCTGCGGCATTGCCACCATCGCAGGCATTAAAGCTTCGCTTTGCACCTGGGGCGAGGGTATGAGGGCCATCCACAACGCCACTATCATAAGTTACCGAAACGGTCACGTCTGCATCAGTCGTGTTCTGAACAGCATATGAAGAAGTCTGAGTCCCGTTCAGCTTGCATAAAGCGGAGGGCATATAAACGGTTGATCCAAATTCGTTTGTACCTTCAAAGGCATAAGCCCCGGTAGACACAATGCTTAATTCCATAGCAGAAGCTACAGCTGCACCAGGATCAGTGGTGCCGGCTTTGTAAGCGAAGACCTGCACAGAACCATTGAATGGTGCCGTGAATTGAGGCATTTGAGCCAAATCAAAATACTTGGTAGCGTAGGCTGGAACATCTTCAACTTCTACGACGATGTTGGAACCACTCACTGGGACGAACACCAGTCTGAAGTCAGCTGCGACGCTATCCACATTCTGAATCGAAAGAATGCTATTATAGTTGAAGGTGTTGCGCAGCGCGGTAGGAATCAAAATATAGTCAGCTCCGCCGGTAAAACCGTTGGACAAAGGCCGTACCTTTACGCCGCTCGCTGGGGCTGGAACCTGTACCAGCGTGGCAACCAAAGGCTGATTGGAAACCATCACAGCTGAGCCCTTGAAGCCAGGGGCCAAGTCACCAAGCGACCCAACGAAAATGGAAGTGCCGGCCATGGGCTCAAGATCTGGGCGGGAAATGATGATTGGGGTGCCGTTGGCTTCAGCGTAGAACTCCAGAGAAACGGTAGCCGTGCTGGCTCCCACGTTCTGGTAAGTGATGGAGGTTGTAAAGCTGGCGCCATAAGCCGCAGCCTCAACAGGGGCAGCACCGAACATAGCAACGACCATCATAACAACAACAAGTGCACCGAATAGCTTATTTTTCATATTTTTTCTTGCTCCTTCTTTAGAGTATAATTTTTCTATCTGACAGATAATTTAATCGATAACGGACGTCAAATCAATAGCCCATTGGGATTATTTTTTCTGAAATAGGTTTGAACTAAAAAAGAAATTGGCCCGCGTTTCAATGCTGACTTTTAAGGATGGTACAAAGACATAATGAAAAAGAATTATTTTGGTCGAATATCTTTTCTTACCTTTTTTTGCCTCATTTTGCTAGCAGCTTGCAGCGGAATTGAATCTCCGACCGCGATACTTACGCCTACGCCAACTTATGCAGCCCCTTCGGCAGATAAAACTACTGTGATTGGACGGGTTGTCAATACTTCCGGCGAGCCATATAAGGAGTTGATAGTTCGCTTGGCAGAGGTTTACTATGCCACTGACGATCCCAATCAAGGCGCCTATGTCTTAGACACTGCCTTCAGCCCCGGCGGTATAACCGATCAGGACGGCTATTTCATTATCCCTGATATTAAACCCATGGATTACGTGCTGGTTTTGGGCAGCCCGGACGCTGCTTATAAGATTGTCGAAAACGAGGAAGGCAAAGCCAAGGTTTGGCACACCGAAGCCGGCAAGATCTTGGATATGGGCGAAATCAGTCTGGATTTTGACTTTAACCCTTAGCAATCTGTTGATAAAGCGCTAAGTACTGTTGCGCGGCACGCTCTATCGTAAAGTTTTGTGCCCAGGCATAGGCTTGCGCTTGGATGGACGCATACGCCTCGCGTTGTGAAAAAGCACGCTTTACTGCTTCGGAGATTTGCTCAACCGAACCGGACTGAATTAACCAGCCGGTCTGGCCATCCCGGACAAGCTCCCGTGTCCCCGGAATATCGGTAGCAACCACGGGCGTTTGGCAAGCCATGCTTTCCAGGATCACGGTAGGCAAACCCTCTATCCAGGAAGGCAGCACAAAGACATCCATTTTGCTCAGCCAGGCTGGCATATCTGGCTGATTTCCCACCAGTTCTACTTTCCCCTCCAAGTCTCGCTCTTGAACCAGTTTCTCCAGGTCTGGGCGTTGCTCACCTTCGCCTAAAATCACTAAGCGGGCATCGCTGTATTCTGCAAGGATTGCCGGCATGGCGCGGATAAGCAGGTCAAAACCTTTGCGCTTGATCAGCAATCCTGCTGCCCCGATCAGATGAGGTTCTTTTTGCAGAGTGGTATTGCTCTGGACAAACCAACGTTCAGGAATACCGTTGTATATAGTAATCACTTTGCGGCTAGAAAGTCTCCCCCCCAGTGTGGCATTCAGCTGGTCGGTAATCGCCTGTGAAACCCCCACCACCTGATCGGTCAGCAAAGGGTAAAGGAAACCTGAAAAGACCTGCCGGCAGACCCAGGCGATCACCCCGTCACCCCATTCTTTAGAAATGTGGGCTGTTCGTACCACTGCTTTAATTGCGTTCTGCCCTCTAAGATGCAAGCCCGCTAGGTTCCCTACAGGGAAGTGGCTGTGGACTATATCAATCTGATTATCACGGCAGAAATTTTGTAGATCAAGCGAATGCAGCTTAGAGAATGTGCTTCCTTCTTCCAAGATAATATAGGGAATGCCGGCAGCTTTTAGTTTA
>DHFN01000172.1 GCA_002402275.1 Anaerolineales bacterium UBA4823 | reverse complement strand
CTTTAGGAAGTGTACGCCAGATGGCCAACACCAGTGGTGGAATCGTCCTTAGCCGCAATTATGAACCCTATGGTACGATCTACGGCGCACTGGGGAACAGCAATACAGCCTATGGCTTTACAAGCGAGTGGACAGACGGGACTGGGTTGGTGAATTTGAGAGCGAGGTATTATGCACCTACACAGGGGAGGTTTATGAGCCGGGATAGGTGGGGAGGAGTTTATTTTCAACCAATCTCATACAATAAGTGGATATATGCTAATGCCAATCCGATAGCCTATTTGGATCCGAGTGGTTATATTGCAGAATTTGAGGCTGAGGAAGCTAATAAAATCATCCAATATCTAACAATTGTAGATGTATATGTTAATGTTGATTGGGGAAAGAAATTGGACTACTGGTTCAACGATCCTGCCGATACTGGTAAATTTGATTGTGGCTGGAACCCCGGGCGATGGTCTTTGAATGAATTGAAAATCGTAAAAGGTGCTGCCCAAAATTTAAGTTCAGCTTTGAACCATCAAATGTCGAATTTCATAGGGCGGGTATCGATTACAAAAACACCATACGCATGTGGTAGAGGGTGTACAACTCCTGGGCATATTAAGCTAATTGACAACAATTTGCTACCATCAAACTCTCCGAATAATGGAAATCTTTCTGATTACAAGGTAATGGTTCCAATGACTAAGATAAATTTTGATCAATGGACTGTAGTTCATGAACTGGGGCATGCGTGGGATTTTAATAAAAATGGATCATTACATACTAAGTTAGTTTGGCATACAGGTGGCAGTTGGGGAACAAACAGCAATTGTGATGCCGATCATCGATTACCAGGATGTAATACTGCCGGCTATTTTTATGGAGGTATTCCTGCAAAGGGGTCTGATAATTATTTCAATCCCCAAGAAGATTTTGCGGAATCTGTTGCTGCATATGTATTTCCGACTTATGCACAAGATCAAGTCCAAAAATATTATGGTACTGAAAAAGAAAAATATCTTTGGTATTTAGATTTTACCAAAACAAAACGCTGGGCTTTTATTGATAACCTAGTCTCAGGAAATCCATAAGAATGGAGGTTCAAGATGAGATTCCCTAGAGTTAAAATATTGATTACTTTTATTATTTCGTCATTGTTACTTATATCGTGTAGCAAGAACGACGAAATTATTGATCTAGGTGATGGAGGATTATCGTCTGGTGATCCATGTTCTGCTCCATGTTTCCAAAATATAACTCCAGGTATTACGACTAAAGATCAGGCAATAGAGATACTTCAATTTGATTTGAATCCAAAAAAATGTGATTATTGGGATAACCTGTCAATTGGGGGTTCAAGAGGAATGTTGTGTAAAAATGTCTATCTTGGTCTCACTGAGAAAGATATCATTTCTTCGATTTCTTACACGCCTGTGAAGAAAGTATTTCTAGAAGATGTGATAGAAAAATATGGGGTTCCGGATTGCTATTATGAAAGCGGTTCGGGTGTTGAGAATACAGCCCCTTATCTAATACGTCTATATTTTGATAATGTTTATATGGTCGTCTATCTTCCCGAACAAAGTGGTCCGATTTACCTTGTGCAGGAAGAAACCCAAATTGAAAGGTATCTATTTTTTGAAAAAGCAGAGTATCTTACTTATAAAGGACATTGCGAAGAATGGGGTGGTTATGGAGAGTATTAAAGACCATATTCTTATTATCCCACTTGAGATATTATCAATTAATTTGGGATAAGAAACGTTATTACAATGTCCAAATCCTATGACGCCGCCAATCGTTTGAGCAGCGTGGAAGGAGTTTCCTACACATGGGATGACAATGGAAACCTGCTTTCAGACGGGGTCTCCACTTATACCTACAACCATTCCAACCAATTGACCGGAGTATCGCAGGGTGGAACCAACTACAGCTATGCTTACAACGGATTGGGAGACCGGTTGAGGCAAACGGTTGGTGGGAATACGGTCAACTACGCGATCGATTCTTCCTCAGGACTATCACATGTGCTGGCTGATGGGACGAATACCTACCTGTACGGGCTTGACCGGATTTCACAATCCTATACGGGTGGTAAAGATTACTTCCTGGGGGATGCTTTGGGAAGTGTGCGTCAGATGGCCAACACTAGCGGTGGAATCGTCCTTAGCCGCAATTATGAACCCTATGGTACGATCTACGGCGCACTGGGGAACAGCAATACAGCCTATGGCTTTACCAGCGAGTGGACAGATGGGACTGGGTTGGTGAACCTCAGGGCAAGATATTATGCGCCTACACAGGGGAGGTTTGTAAGCCAAGATAGATGGGGAGGAAGTCAAAGTCAACCGATCACTCTGAACAAATGGTTGTATGCGAATAGTAATCCTGTTGTGTATTCTGACCCAAGTGGAAATTGGACGTTAAGTGACAAATTTGAGTTGGTGAATGGTGGTTTTTATAATTTTGGGATGTTGGAATTTTCTGAACCATTACCATGCACCGCATCAAAGTCTTGTTTGAGTCCAACACACAAAAAAGCTCATATTTATATCCATGGATTAGGGGGAAATGATATAAGGTATGCAGAATATCAAGTTGTTAGCGCAGACTTCAGTACTAATATTCTGCACTCCAATTTATCTGACCTTATATTGAAATTTTATAGAATTAGAACGATCTTGGATTGCCCAAGTGGTGATTTTATCGAGTTACCTCAATACTTTAATTCAGGTGATTGGAATTTCATAACACAGTTTTCCGGTGACTCATATAATTTTATAAAGGAAAATGGTAACTGCTCAGCCCATGTTAAAA
>DHFN01000264.1 GCA_002402275.1 Anaerolineales bacterium UBA4823 | reverse complement strand
CATTACAAGACATTACTTATTGCCGATGAAGTTCAAACTGGTTTGGGAAGGACGGGAAAATTATGGGGAGTAGAACACTGGAACGTTGCCCCAGATATTTTGGCAGTGGCAAAATCGCTTGGGGGAGGGGTAATGCCAATCAGCGCCTTTTGCTCCACTGAGGAGATATGGCAATGTATGATGTACCCCAATCCGTTCATTCACACAACTACAACGGGTGGCAATGCATTGGCATGTTCAGCGGCAATTGCAGCTATTAATGTAGTCTTACGGGATAAATTGTGGGAACAGGCGGAAGCAAAAGGGGATTACCTGATTCCACGATTAAAATTGTTAGCTCATAAATATATACAGCTTATTCAAGAAGTTAGTGGCCGGGGATTACTAATAGGAATTCATTTTAATTCACCAGAAATTGGCTATAAAGTTGCTGCTGGTCTTTTTAAGAGAGGTATTCTGGTTGCTGGAACTTTGCTCAGTGCTCAGACAATTAGATTAGAGCCGCCGCTTATAATCTCCTATGATGAGTTAGATATTCTATTAAACAAACTAGAAGATACCCTGAAAGAAGTATCAATAAATCCATAAATCGCGATTACTCACTAAATCACCTTTATTATTGATGATTAAGCAAGAAATAGTTGAAATTATTGCAAATATGTTGTAAAATAGGTCTGTGATAAATCAAAACAACATTCTCTCTAATGATGAACTAGATGAAATTGATCAGCAAATTATCTCAGCATTACAGAGAGATGGACGCGAGCCTTTTGCTCAAATCGCTGAAAGATTAGGTGTATCCCCTGGAATGATTCGGATACGTTACAATCGGCTAGTTGAAAAGGGGATTTTAAGAGTAGTTGCAATTACCAATCCACTCCAGATGGGCTTTAAAATGATGGCATTGATAGGCATTAAAACAGAAGGGAAACAACTTCTAGAAATTGCCCGTCAGATTGCAGCGTTGGATGAGGTCATATATCTTATCCTGGTGAGCGGGAGTTACGATATATTTACGGAGATCATTTGCCGTGATCAATCCGATATGCTAAGATTTCTTACCGATCGTTTATATAAAATTGAAGGTATCCGTGAGTCAGAAAGTTTTATTCACCTTAAGATCATAAAAGAGGTTTACTTTTAGGAATCCCCGGGAAATCCGGTTTCTATATTATTTCGATAGAGGTGAAAAATGAAAGTGTTACTCGTTGGTACAGGCGGCGTAGGGGAAGCTATTGCTATGATTGCAAAAGATCGCCCTTGGATCGAAAAGATGGTTCTTACTGACTACAATCGTGATCGTATTAAAGAGGTTCAGGAAAAAATTGGTGATCCTAAGCGTTTTCCAATTGAATGGATCGATGCACATAAACAGGATCTAATCGAATCACTGGCAAAGAAGTATGAAGTTGATTTGATCATGAATGCCTGTGATCCGTCCTTTAATGTCCCGATTTTTGAAGCAGCTTATAACGTGGGCTGTAACTATATGGACATGGCAATGACTCTTTCTGAGCCTAATCCCGTAAAACCTTATGAACAGTGCGGTATCAAACTAGGTGATTATCAATTTGAACGAGCAAAAAAATGGGAAGATAAAGGCATTCTAGCTTTGGTAGGGCTTGGCGTTGAACCAGGAATGGCTGATGTCTTTGCCCGTTATGCCGCTGATCATCTCTTTGATGAAATTGAAGAAATCGGTGTTCGGGATGGTGCCAACCTCGAGGTCCGAGGATATGAATTTGCCCCCAATTTCTCTATCTGGACAACAATAGAAGAATGTCTGAATCCACCTGTGATTTGGGAAAAAGAAAAAGGATGGTATACGACGCCACCATTCTCTGAACCAGAGATATTTGAATTTCCAGAAGGGATTGGAAAGTTAGAATGTATCAATGTTGAACATGAGGAAGTACTCCTTGTCCCCCGGTTTTTAAATTGTAAACGAGTTACTTTTAAATATGCCCTTGGAGATCAGTTCATCGGCGTTTTAAAAACCTTACACATGCTTGGATTGGATAATAAAGAACCTATCAAAGTAAAAGATGTATGGGTTGCTCCACGAGATGTGGTTGCTGCCTGTTTGCCTGATCCAGCACATCTGGGAGATCGCATGTTTGGGAAAACTTGTGCGGGAACATGGGTAAAAGGTAAAAAAGACGGAAAAGAAAAGGAAGTATATATATATCAAGTAGCTGATAACAAAGAGTGTATGAAACGTCTTGGATGTCAAGCAGTAGTTGCCCAAACAGCTTTCAACCCAGTTATTGGGATGGATTTATTGGAGCATGGCATTTGGAAAGGGAGAGGCGTCTTAGGACCGGAAGCCTTTGATGCGCTGCCTTTTATGAATAAAATGGCTGATTATGGATTCCCGTATGGAATAAAACCGATAAAATAATAACTTTGAAAATTTAAGTCTTATTGAGGAGAATGATTATGGCAGAAGCAGCTGTTTTGACTCAATCTGAAAAGAAAAAACTCAAACGAGAATTAACCTTATTACCTTTATTTGGCCTGATGTACTTTACGGTTTGCGGCGGTGCTTTCGGCGCCGAGCCCATGGTCAGCTTATCCGGACCAGGACTGGCACTTTTGCTTTTTTTTATCACTCCACTCGTCTTCAGTATTCCAAATATGCTGATGGTGCGGGAGATGCAGTCCTTAATGCCAGCAGAAGGCGGTTATTACCATTGGATAAAACAAGCATTTGGCAGGTTTGCTGGTTTTATGGCTGGTTGGGCAAACTGGGTAGTATCCTGGGTGGATGTTTCTATATACCCCGTTTGGGCTGCCTATTATCTTGGTTATTTTATCCCACCATTACGCAACGGTGCCACGATTAATGGCGTTGAGCTGCCAGCCTGGTTGCTCTCCTGGCTGGTTGCTTTAGTGTTAATTTGGTTAATTTCAATATTGAACATCCATGGAGCACGCTTATCAGGCTTATTTACGGATTGGTTAGGAATTTTGATGATTATTCCACTCGTCCTTATGTCCATTGTCGGTATTCTCTCCTGGATCAAGAGTGGCTCAACAATTCAACTACCATTCCTGGCTACCGGCGAACCGGTTAGTTTTAATACCCTTATTCCTGCTTTAGGAACCGGTATATATATTGCCATGTGGAATTTCATGGGATGGGAATTACCGACTGCAGCAGGGGATGAAGTGGTCAATCCTAAACGGACTTATCCACTAGCTATGGTACTTGTTTTGATCGCAGCGATTGCGTCTTACAGTATTCCAACAGTGGCAGGATTATACGGAGGAGCTGGCGAGGAGGGTAAATACCAGCTCTGGGGATTAGAAGCATCTGATGAAGAAGCTGGCATCGTAGCTGATTTTGCCGGAGAAGATGCCACTCCAGAGCAATTGGATGAATGGACAAATAGACTCCAATCCTGGGGTGTCGAACCAACCAGTTCAGTAGGCTGGGAATTCCCTGATATCGCTCATGTCATAGCCGATAAATATACCGGACAAACTAATGGGCTTCTGGCAATAACATTAGGTATTTTAGTTTCGCTATCAGCTGTCTTAAGTATGATCGGGCTCTTTATCGGGAATGGTCTTGGAGGAACCCGTTTACCCTTCGCACTTGCAGAAGATGGAATGATGCCCAAGTTTTTAGTCAAGGTACATCCAAAATATGGAACTCCGTGGGTTTCAATCCTGGTTTGTGGTGTGATTTATTCAATTTTCACTTTACAAGCATTCCAAACCCTGGTTGTGATTGACGTGTTCTTGAATATGCTCGTTCTCTTAGGTTGTTTCTTTGCCATGTGGGTATTGCGGTTTAAAATACCCGATCGCCCACGGAAGAAAGTGCCTGGTGGTTGGTTTGGTTTAGCATTGATCACCTTATTAATGACCGCTGTGGTCGTCCTGGCGATTGTTTTTAACTATTTGGATAGTGGAATGGAGACAATTTCTTGGGCTCTTTATGCTCTGGCGATTGGTGCAATACTCTACTTCCCTATTATAAAATGGGTGAAACCGGGTATACCGGATGTTGATCCTTACGTAGCACCACCAGAGGAGGCTTAACTACAGCTATTAGCAATTATCCCAAAAAAGGGTTATCATCTCGAGCGAAGCGAAGAGTCTTCTCATAACTAATGTAGATTTCTCGCTTCGTTCTATATGACGTTTATTACTTTTTGGATAACTCAATTTCATTAACAGGAGGTACGAATGCCTTTTGGTTATCATGGAAAAATAATTCATGTAAATTTGACCAATGGACAGATAGAATATGAAACACCGCCAGAGTCTTTTTACCGGACTTATATGGGCGGTAGTGCTATGGGGGTCTATTATATTTTGAAGCTGGTGCCAAAATCAGCTGATCCATTGGGCGCAGATAATTTACTCACAGTGTTTCCAAGTATAGTAACCGGAGCACCTATTGCTGGATTGAGCCGCATTAACGTCAATGCGAAATCTCCAATGTCAGGTGCTATTGGTGATTCACAGGCTGGGGGTTTCTTCCCAGCTGAATTTAAATTTACGGGTTATGACGGAATCGTTTTTCATGGGAAATCACCTGATTGGGTATATCTATCTATTGTAAATGGAAATGTGGAATTACGGGATGCTTCTCACTTAATGGGTAAAGTAACTGGAGAAGTAGATCAATTATTAAAACATGAGGTCGGTGATGAAAATGCCCAGGTAATGCAGATCGGACCGGCTGCAGAAGTAGGAGTTCGTTTTTCTGCCATTATGAATATGGCGAATCGTGCCAATGGACGAACCGGCATGGGTTTGGTTATGGCATCCAAGAAATTAAAAGCGATTGTCGTTCGTGGAAGAACTCACCCCACAATTTATGATCCAAAAGCATTAACAGCCCTGAATAAGACCGGTGCAAAATGGATTCCCACGAACCCGGATATGGATGCAATAGCTAAATACGGGACTGCCAGCGTGGTGATTCCCCAAAATCAGTTTGGTACGTTGCCTACCCGAAATTATAATGAGGGACAATTTGAAGGAGCAGAGGCAATTAGTGGAGAAAAACTGGCAGATACGATATTAATAGGTCGAGATACCTGTTTCGCGTGTACTGTACGTTGTAAACGGGTGGTTGAAATAAAAGAGGGAAAATATAAAGCAGATCCACGTTATGGGGGTACTGAATATGAAACCATCGGTACTTTTGGGTCTTACTGTGGGATTGATAATCTCGAAGCAATTTCTTTAGCCCATCAAATTTGTGATATGTATGGCGTAGATAGTATTACTTGCGGCGCCACGATTGCCTTTGCAATGGAATGTTTTGAAAAAGGAATTATTGATAAAGAAGACACCGGTGGTATTGATCTCAGATTTGGGAATGTGGATGCCATGCTAGAGGTGCTTAAACAGATAGTCACAAGAACGGGTAAGCTTGGACCTGTCCTCGCGGAGGGTTCATCTCGGGCTGCTCAGAAATGGGGTGAATCAGCTAAAGAGTGCCTGATCACTGTTAAAAATGAAGAGGTGCCAGCCCATATGCCACAAGCAAAAAGATCCTTAGGGCTTATCTATGCCGTAAATCCATTCGGAGCAGACCATCAATCGAGCGAGATGGATTGGATGTATGAGAAAGGAATTGCATCCGATTTATATCTTGAGCGTTTGGCATTAATAGGGCTGACAAATCCACCCGAACCCCTAACCCTTGATGCTGAGAAGGTGAAGTTTGCGTATCTTGGGCAGGCTTTTTACAGCATGATGGACACACTTGATTTATGTCAATTTGTGTGGGGACCAGCCTGGAGCTTATTTGGGCCTGCTGAAACAGTCGAAATGGTTAGAGATATCACTGGTTGGGATGTTACCTTAGATGAGTTGATCCAAGTAGGACTACGGCGAATTAACCTTATGCGAGCATTTAATGCCCGGGAGGGATTTGATCGAAAAGATGATACTCTTCCTAACAAATTCTTTAAACCGTTGGCTGGAACTGGTCCTACTGCGGGAATAGCATTAGACAGACACGAATTTGAAACCGCATTAGATCTATATTATCAATTGATGGGGTGGACAAACGATGGATTACCTACCAATAAAAATTTTGTTGACTTGAATATTGAATGGGTAAAAGATTTATTAAACAATTAATTATGAGGTATAAAAATGGAAATTTATCACGAAGCCACTGAATATTTATCACCCGTTTGGGTACCTTACACAGACATCATTGCCGATCATGGTTCAGGTTGTTGGATCTACGACATTCATGGTGAGCGTTATCTGGATTTTACTTGTGGCATTGGAGTGACCAACACCGGTCATTGCCATCCTGCAGTTGTGGAAGCTATCCAAAAACAAGCAGCCAGCCTGATCCATGGACAAATTAATATTGTGCGGCATAAACCCATCCTGGAATTAGCTTCAGAATTAAGAACCATTGTTCCACCGGAAATCAACCGTTTCTTTTTCACTAATTCTGGTGCCGAAGCCATTGAGGGAGCCTTGAAATTAGCTCGACATGCAACCAAAAGACCCAATATCATCGTGTTTCAAGGAAGCTTTCATGGACGTACAATCGCAACATCATCCATGACAACATCGAAGACAATCTATCGTTCTGGATACCAACCCCTGATGCCTGGAGTATTCGTTGCTCCTTACCCGTATGCTTATCGGTATGGGTGGGATGAGGAAAGAACCAGTCAATGGTGTTTAGAAGAGCTGGAATTCTTATTAGCCAGTCAGACTGCTCCAGAGGAAACTGCAGCGATATTTATTGAACCTGTATTAGGAGAGGGTGGTTATGTTGTTCCCCCTAAAAGTTATATTCAGGGTTTACGCAAGGTTTGTGATCAATATGGCATCCTTTTAGTAACTGATGAAATTCAGGCAGGTTTTGGAAGAACAGGAAAATGGTTCTCCTTTGAGCATTTTGGAATTCTCCCGGATATCATGACTGTAGCGAAAGGATTGGCATCCGGTATGCCTTTGGCTGGGGTCTTCAGCCGTAAAGAAATCATGGATAAATGGGTACCAGGATCCCATGGTGGTACCTACGGGGGAAATGCTGTTTCAACTGCCGCTGCTGTTGCAACCATTAAAGCCATGAAGAAAGAAAATATGCTGCAAAATGCCCAAATCCGTGGTGCACAATTAATGGATGGATTGAAGCAAATTCAACGGGATTTCCCTGTAATTGGCGATGTCAGAGGTTTGGGTTTGATGATTGGAGTAGAGTTTAGTATACCCAATCGGAAACCAGATAAAAAGACTGCAAAGGCGGTTCTGCATGCCTGCCTGGATCAAAAACTTCTATTGCTAACCTGTGGAACCTGGGATAACACGATCCGCTGGATTCCTCCTCTGATTGTCAATGAAGATGAGATTAATCAAGCACTCAAGATATTCAGGCAGGCTCTCGATATTGTGGTTAAATAAATTACAAATTCATTAAAATAAAAAAGAAAACTTTTTTCAATTTCTTCAGGAGCATTTCATGCAGGTTTGGCGGATTAATACCCGAAATAACACTTTTCAAATCGAAGAACCTCCAAAGTCCTGGGAGAGGTTAGGAGGTCGCGGTCTTGTGGCAAGAATATTACTGGACGAAGTTAAACCAGATTGCGATCCACTTGGTTCATTCAACAAACTTATCCTGGCTCCCGGTCTTTTAGTGGGTCATAGATTATCCAGTTGCGATAGAATTTCATTTGGGGGAAAAAGTCCATTAACAGGCGGAATTAAGGAAGCCAATGCTGGGGGCACAACCGCTTTACACCTGGTCTACTTAGGCATAAAAGCATTACTTCTGGATGACCAGCCTAAGCAGGATGGGGAATGGAAGGTAATTTTTTTGAGTAAAGATGGGGTAAAATTTGAATCTGCCAACGATCTGGTAGGGTTAGGAGCTTATCAAAGTGCCGAGGCATTATTGAAGAGATATGGGAAGGATGTGGCATTAGCTCTCATTGGACCTTCAGGGGAACGACAATACCTTGCGGCTGGTATCCTCAATATAGATAAAGATCAAACCCCTTCCCGGATTGCTGCCCGGGGTGGATTGGGTGCGGTGATGGGCACAAAAAAGATCAAAGCCATTGTAATTGACACAGTACAAGGTGAAAAACCTGATATCGTTGATCCCGAAAGATATAAAAAGGCACAAAAACTTTACAACCAGACTCTAAAGGATCATCCTCAAACAAAAATTTATCATGACTTTGGTACCAACGCCATGCCAGGAATGTCAAATGGCTTTGGCGGAATGCCCACCCGCAATTTCTCCAGTGGACAATTTGAGGGTTTAGAAAATATGCGCGGCGAGACAATGCGGGAGAGGTTGATTAAACGAGATGGAGAATCCCGTACATCCCATGCCTGCATGCCAGGTTGTATCATTCAATGCTCAAATGTATATGCTGATGAGGATGGGAAAACGATTGTTTCTCCTTTAGAATATGAGACCGTTGGATTGATGGGACCAAATCTGGGTATTGATAATCTTGATGTGATCGCCCGATTGAATTGGGAATGTAACGATCTCGGATTAGATACTATAGATACTGGAGCAGC
>DHFN01000104.1 GCA_002402275.1 Anaerolineales bacterium UBA4823 | reverse complement strand
TAGGTGTATTTACTTCAAAACAGAAATATTTTTTCACGGGGATAATACAAGAGCAACGCACCTTCGATATAGAATGTTGATCCACAGCTTAGTCAGCCAAAATTCAAGCCTTAAGGATGATTTCGTATTGACCGTTCGTCTGAAGAACTATTATCAGTAACCGAATATTAATTACCGATAAGATATTTATCAACCCACCAAATGTTCGAGAGAAAAAATTCGGTCAACTTCGTTTTCCTATTCTTAGTGTGACGTTATAAAGGCTCAAGCAACTCTGATCAAACAATATAGTTAGGAGGATTTTTTGCACTTCGAATTCCTAATCGAAGAGAAAGTTGTTGTTTTTAGGATTTCTCTTTATCGATTTCTTATTAATTAGTTCAAGATCAACGGTCACCTGGTTTCAAAGTGGAAAAACGTTGAAACTTCAGAAAGTACAACTTTACGATGGATTAGTGATCCGGAGAAAACGCCTATACAGTGCCATGTCCTATCCAATAGATGTAGCAACTTCGAAGCGGGGACAATGAAAAGAAAGCTGAATATTGTAGAAACGCATCCATTTAATAGTTGTTGCACAAGAAATTGAGGAGAAGAGTATGTCAGGTCTACATTTTTACAAACTCGATCTTCACGTCCACACCCCAGCATCCAAGTGTTATCTAGATAAAAAACAAAAAGCTGCTCAAATTGTCCAAGCAGCATTGGATATGGGATTGAATGGCATTGCAATAACTGATCACAATAACGCTGCATGGATCGATGAGATGAAAAAAGCTGCTGCTGACAGTGGCCTAGTAGGCTGTTTATTTGAAATGCTTGCTGACCTCACGGACTATGATGGTGCGATTGCTGCCTTCGATGATATTCTTGGGTTTTCGGGATAAGTATTCCGAAGCAATTTCCATGTGTTTTCCTTAAAGTTATATGCTTATAGAATAGATTCTGTTCCCCTTGTAAAAAAAGTCATTGATCGTCGGTTTCCTGGCGTTGTCTGGTGTCTGTGTCACAAAACAAAAAATGTGCGACTAAGACTAATGATAGTTGCAGACGCGTAACCGTTTATTATCCTATCTAAATTTGCATTGAAACAGAGACTGAAAATTACCTCGATTTTTGATTTTGTTATCAAGTAATATGAAGTTGCTGTCTGTACCTCTTTGTTGTTTGATCCCTCAATTCTTACAGCCACTTTCAAAAAAACAATAAAACAGGGCGCTAGTGATAAACAATATGGGAGGGTTTCGATAGGGGATGATTGTATTAATGACTGGTGAAAATTGACGGACAAAGAATTAGGAGGAAATTCTCTTTATTAATTTTTCCTGTAACATTTCTCAATGTTATTGTTTATCCTTTTCCATCATGAATATTTATTTTATCAAACAACCCGTCCTCATATTGATTTTCATAAGGCAATAAGTTGTCTATTGCTTCTCTTCTAAATGTCTTCCATCCTGTTCTTGATGCAGCTCGCGGTAAAATCCATCTTTCCTTCGCCGCCTCGCTGATTGTCTCCACGCTCGCCAAGGCCAAGTTCGGTTCTGCCTCCAGCCCCTGCAAATATGCCTTGTAATTGCTGGCTAGTGCGCTTGCATACACCTCTCGCCTAATCCCATGCCGAATAAGATTATCATCTAGCCCAATCCGCTTTAATCCCACGCGTGTCACGCGCAATTTCCAATTCGGGCCTTGCCCAAACTGATGCCCATTTGCATAAGGGTGGTTTTCCTGTTCTAGCAATTTACGTAGTTTTTCAAACAGATCATTTGGGATCTGGAAATGGCCATAGCCTTCTGTCTCCCCTATTTTCTTGAAATTAACAATTTCCTCGCCATCTCTCACCAGTTTAAGCCGGTTGTAAAGTGATGATCTTCCCAGCGCAGAGGTCACTGTAATCAAAACCAGCTGGGGCGACTTTTGCACCTTGCTAATCACACCCACATTGTTTTTATACTTTTGCGCAAAAAAGTCATTGACCTCTTTTGAGCACATCAACGAGGCAATTAATTTCCCACCTAATAGATCATTGTATGGTGGGACCGCGCCCACCACATAAGCATCCATCAAATTGACCAGTCTTTTACGTCTGTCAGCCTGGTCCCACCCAATTAACTCATCTCTTACCTTGAGATTAAACACAGGGTCTCCTAAAGCAAACAAACCAATCAACTTGTTATTTTGTTTGTCCCTCACCAAAAATCTGATCCGCCTGCCATACCCAGTTGAAACGGGGACGCTCCATAAAAGGCATGCATATCGGAATAAATAACTTGTCATCTTATCGGCCAAAACAGGCACTAATTCTGGCTGTATTTTTTCAGGGTCTATTTCATCCCCATAGGCAAAATGCTCTTGCAATATCTTGCCATAACGTCCTATCGTTTTCATCTCACGCTTGAATATTTCTTTTCTCTGCAGCGAATGACTATAGCGAATAGTCTCCTTATTCAGATGATTCTCGTTTCGATCCCCATTTAAGGCCGGCAAACCTAAATTCAGAAAATGCTCAAGGAACGCATTCTTTAACGCAAGGATTTCCTTATCTGAAATACCCTCATCCATTTCAGGATCTTTTATCTCCTCCAGTTTATCTTGAGTCATTTATTCGGTTTCTTTCTGCATCATAGATGTTCATTTAACAAGAAATATCTCAGAAGTGTCGTATATGCGTATGGTCGGCTGGCTAATTGATCCATGTAATAGGGTGTCAATAAATTTCACTTTTTGTCCGGCTTTCGCTTTCGCCAGGTGCCGAAATCTTTCCTGAGGCACAGCAAAATGAATTGTCTTATTTCGCCATTTTAATTCCAAACGCCAATAATGCTCCTTCAATTGATTCCCCAGAATGATACCCTCAAAACCAATAATCGCCTTTTCTTTCGCATTGACCAACACTTCTTCTCCCTCAATCCAATGCCAGAAGGGGTTACACCAAGGTCTAAATTCACAAACCTTGCAAACATCGCCTGGTTTGGCTAATGCATATTTGTTTTTCTTCTCGCTTAAAATGCTAACAACTTGTTTAGTCTCCTCATAAACCGCATTGCAAGTTGCTTTGTCAATAGCGACAAAAAATATCCTTGCCAATAAAGGATAAAATAACACACCTTCCCTCGGCCAAAGACCTGTTGTATCAAAAAATAGTTTTGCATAAAGCTGGATTTGTCTTTCATACCGTTCAGGCAGGTCTTCCCGTGCGGCTGATTTGTAATCAATTATTCTGATCCCTTCTTCTACTTCTTCAATACGATCAATATATCCTATCATCAACTTATCGCAGGATTGAACGCGCATTTCCATGGCTGGCAAGATCAATGGCAATTCATCCTGGGAAATGTTATTAGTCTCCAGAACGGGTTGCTGTAATCTTGGTTTTACTGGCGCATATGGGAGTTGTTTCAGCCGCAAAGCTTCGCTGATGACAGCTTCGTGAGCTGCACTGATCCGTGAAGGATCCCAAGTTAAACTGCGTTCTCGTGGATATTCTTGAGATTGCTCTTTTTGGAGCGCTAATTCATTCAAAAATTTCTCGCTCACTCTGTCAACATAATCATCTCGATTAACCAAATTCCCCATCTCATCGGAAAGATACCGAATCGTCTTATGCATCGCCGTGCCAATTCTTGCGGCGCTGCCGGTTCTACGCTGATATCGCTTATCTGTACTGAAATAGATCCTGAGTGGGCAAGATCGAATGATCTCAATAAGTGAAGGGCTGTACGGAGGGGTTATCCCACCTTGAGGAGGCCAGCTACTTCCTTCTTGTAATTCATAAACAAATGTCATAAACTGCTGCTATCTTGTCGGATCATGAAACAAATTTTGAATCACCCAAAATGGCCGGCGTTCAAGGTCAAATGAGGTGTGAATGGCAGGTTTAATCCCTGATTGACTGAGGATACTTTGTGTCAAATTAGTGCTAGGTTGAGCTTGTAATGGGTGCTTTACCCATAATCCTATCTTTTGCCCAATCCTATCCTTCAATATAATCGGTAAGTACTGTCCAGCCACTGTAGTGCCTTCACTAACTTCATAGCCTGCTCCAACCGCATACTCAGCCAGTCCTTTTGAATAAAAATCTGCCTCTTCATTACCAATAAATGGCCTTTGATTAGCGAGTAAGAATCGCATCATTGCTGCGCCTAAGCGTCGGTCAAGAATGGGATGATAATATTGATTTCGATAGTCAAGCAGACAGTGGTAACATGCGCTTTTACATGCCGGGTTGGAGCAGTGCTTACCCAATGCTAACGCTTTTTCAAGGATCGTCTTTATGTTCCTATTGATGCTTCTTGCATAACCCGCCCCACCTGGAACGTCATCATAAATATAAACTTCTCCATGGACTCGGTTTTCTGCCCGCTTAACCGCTCTAACCCCAACCTTTAATTCATCCGGATCGATCTGCAAAAAGAGTGCAGCTGCATTCGCCACCAAAGTTCCAAACGAAGTCCAGACCGAAAGGCCACTCTTGGTAATGTAAGGGGCATCAAGGTCTTGGGGCAGATCCACGCCCATCAATATAACTTCAGAATGAAATTTGTAGCCTAAGATGGGCATATTCTCAAAATCGAAATTATTTCGGCAGGGTGAGCCAGCTCTTGGGCCCCTTTCTCTTCCAAAATGGGGCGGTATATTTGCTGGGTATGTATGCGATTGTGGGTCTCTTGGGTCAAGTGCCCTTCCACAATCTGGACAGATCATAAACCCTGGGTTCTGCGGGTCGGCACCTCTGTTATAGGTAAATAGATTCCCCACCCGGCATAATGTAAATAGATTTGGCGCATAGGGTGCACAATTTTCACCTGAACTAAATGAGGATTGTCCTACAACCAAACGCGCAGGGGCAACCAATCCACCTTTTTCAACACCACCCCCCTTATACTCTTCAGCACCCGCATGCTCAAGGGTGTAATCTACGGTAAATCCAGGGGGCCTAAGGTATGGGTAAGCCATTGGGTTTAAGCTGCCGCATTCTTTACAGTAATCAGGCACAACCTCCCCCATCGGGATTAGTTCGATTGATTTACAATCATGGCATTCAACAAGTTGGCCTTGTGGATGATAATCAGGTTGCTTATTAAAAGGGTCATACAAGCCAACACTCGTGTATTTATAAGATTTAGGAAATTCCATCCGAAAAACCTGAGAGCCTGGCGCATATTCAGAAAGTGCAATCTTTAATTCCCGCTGCATCGCATCATCTTTAGGGATATCACCCCACATTGAAAATGGGGTATCAAAGTTTGGAATGGATAATGAAACCACGTCAATTGGGAAAGCATACTTTGGCAGCAAACCACTGCTGATCAATTCCTCAAACAGGTCACCATTAATTTCAGCCCCATTTACAACCTCTTGCACCTCATTGACCACATTGCTGATCCAGTCTTCTAGCAGATGGTGCAGATGATAATTGATGATCTTCTTTGCCCGTTCTAGCAGTACAGCTCTATTGGTGCCTAGATATTGATGCATCTTATCAGCCATCATGTTGTTTGAGAATTCACCTACTGTGCCCCACACTTTAAATAAACCGGCATTATTGTTGGGGTTATGTTGAAAGAAAAAATCCTGGTATATCAAGGCTCGAAAATGCCTGTGTGAAATCTCTTCATTTTCAAGGTAAAGTGCCGGAATACTTGGTGGGTTGCTCACAATCTCGGGTGGGTGCGCAAAATAATATTGGTCATGAGATTTTTGATTAGCGAATGAAATAACCGTTGCGATAGCAGAGCCCCGCCTGCCGGCAC
>DHFN01000232.1 GCA_002402275.1 Anaerolineales bacterium UBA4823 | reverse complement strand
CTGGTTTGTAAGGCGGTGGATTGCAGCCATTGGTGAAAGGTGATTCCCACAAAACCAGTCAACGCGAAATAAAGGATGCTGCGCCAGGTGAGCGGTTTCCATTGTTTGTTCAAGAATAAAGCAATTCCTAAAAAAGCCACCCCCATGGCAAAGCGGATCCATACCACCATAATAGGAATCATTTCCTGCAAAATGATTTTTGTGGCAACAAACGATGCTCCCCACATGATGATCGAAACGGTCAGTTTTAGATAAGCCATCCACCGTGGTTTATTCATCCGGTCCCTTTTGTTCCCTGGGTGTTTTATTGGTTTTTACAGAAGGTTCATTAATTGCAATTGACATTCTGCCAATCTTTTCTTACAGAGTTCCACATATCCAGCATCGGTTTCGTAACCCACAAAATTCCTTCCTGACTTCACTGCTGCTAGCGCTGTCGAGCCGCTGCCCATAAAAGGGTCTAATACTATTTCCCCTTTATAGGTGTATAGTTGAATTAAACGATAAGGAAGTTCCACAGGAAATGGTGCGGGGTGCCCCACCTTCTTGGCTGATTCGGGTTTGAAATGCCAAACCGATTTAGTCCACTCCATAAATTGTTCACGGGTGATAGTGTTTTCCTTTTCAGCGCTTTTATCCCGCCCAAAGCTTCCTTTCGAAAAGATTAAAATATACTCATGGGTATCCCGTAAAACCGGATTGGCGGCCGATTGCCAGCTTCCCCAAGCCATGGAAACCCCCGCCCCAGCTCCCTTATACCAGATGATCTCCCCGCGCATTAAGAAACCGATTTCCAACATGATCCGAGAGATAAAATCAGATAGCGGAAGATAGGGTTTACGCCCTAAATTGGCAACATTGATACATGCTCTGCCGCCATAAACCAGAACGCGATAAGTTTCCGTAAATACTTTTTTTAATAACTCCAGATACTCCTCTAACGACAGGTTTTGGTCATAATCCTTGGTAACGTTATAGGGTGGCGAAGTGACCATCAAATGGACCGAGTTACTAGGGAGCTGGATCATATCCTCTGAGCTGCCCAGGATGATGGTATTTTGGTATTCAAGAGGAAAGGGATGCTCCAAGCTGGGATTCTGGGGTTCTTCCCCATCTAAATCGGCAACCATTTTCGATTGGTAATAAGCAGAGGAATCATGGCTGATGCGTTGGGTTGTACCGAAATGACTGGTTTTGGATCCTTTTGGCATAAAAATTTTCCCTGGCTGAAATTGGATTGGATTATAGCCCAGATTTAGTAGATTTAATCAGATTCCAGTTCGGAATCTGAATGAACACCCTGATCATACGTTTTCGCAATATTCCTGCGGTAGGATTCGCGGGCATCATCTAACGGATGGAAGCTCCCTTTTTCATCCTGATAATACCAGGTCTGCCAGCCGTTGCAGGGATTCCCGCTCATCAAATGCCTCCCGGCTTCATGGATGGATCCTTCAAAGCCATCCTCCAAGATGATTTTCCCATTCGCTTGGATATGGGCTATCTGAGCAGAATTACGTTGAAAAATCAGCTTCTCTCCTGGTTTCAAATAACCTTGCTCTAACAAGCTGGTCAATTCGACCCGCGGAGCGGAACGTTTGCGATCCCGAACATCAAATAAATCCATCTGAAATGCAGGCAGGGTGACCTGATCTAATCTCTTTTGGGCTATTTCGATGTAGCGACTCTCTTTTTCGATTCCGATCCAATTACGGTGAAGTAATTTGGCGACCACTGCTGTCGTACCGCTTCCCATAAACGGGTCGAGCACCACATCGCCAGGTTGAGAGGTTGCTACTAGAATCCGATAGAGCAGTGCTTGCGGTTTCTGAGTCGAATGAGCCCGCGTTCCATCAATTTGGATCCGTTCAGCTCCCCGGCAAAGCGGAATATCCCAATCACTGCGCATCTGCTTGTCACCATTCAAGGATTTCATCGCATGGTGATTGAAGGTGTAACGAGCACCTTTTGCTTTGCTTGCCCAGATCAAAGTCTCATGGGCATTGGTGAAACGCACGCCGCGGAAATTTGGCATTGGGTTGGTTTTAACCCAAATGATGTCATTCAAAATCCAATACCCCAGGTCTTGCATGATCTTCCCAATCCGAAAGATATTATGGTAACTACCAATCACCCAGATACTTCCATTGTCTTTTAACACCCTGCGGCAAGCTGAAAGCCAGGCTAGACTAAAATCATCATACTCCTTAAAATCTGCAAATTGATCCCACGCATCATTGACCGCGGCAACTTGGGTCATGTTTGGACGCCAAAGTTCTTTTTGAAGCTGCAAATTATAGGGAGGGTCGGCAAAGATCAAATCCACCGATTTTTCAGGGAGATGGTTGAGCACCTCCACGCAATCGCCGGCAATAATCTGGTTCAAAGGAAGATCAGCATTATTCACAGGTTGTTTTTCGGGTTGGGATTGGTTCATCGTCTGCTCTCCGCAAGGTTATGGTTAGATTGAATCACATTCCCCGACTTTTGTCAAATTGAAAAGTTCAGCCTGTTGAAAAAAGTCAGAATTGGATTCTCCGCAAGGAAATCTTACTACTCATAACATAATTATGGGA
>DHFN01000034.1 GCA_002402275.1 Anaerolineales bacterium UBA4823 | reverse complement strand
ATTTCTGTTGGGATAAAACCATTGCTATATAGTAAGAATGTGAGTATTGACGGGTCGCCCATTGGGTGATCAGGGTAATTGACGGGCAACCCGTCTTGATCTATCAATCTCGATTTACTGTTTAGATTTGTTGTCAATTGGCACTCATCATCGCGCTCATGAGTCACCCCAAGGGGATAAGCAACGAAGATGAATCACCCATGCTTTTGAAAATTATGCTAGAATCCATCTATCCCGATTGAACAGGATCGAAAGGTAATTTCATGAGCCTGAACATTGGTATCATAGGTCTTCCAAATGTTGGTAAAAGCTGCTTGTTCAATGCTTTATGCAAAGAACAACAAGCTCAAGTAGCAAGCTACCCATTTTGTACTATCCAGCCAAATCGAGCCATCGTCCCGATCCCAGACCCCCGTCTTGAGAAATTAGTCGAAATGGTCAAGGTACCACGTAAAGTACCGGCTACAATTGAGTTCGTAGACATTGCCGGATTGGTCAAAGGTGCCAGCCAAGGCGAAGGATTAGGGAACCAATTCCTGGCAAACATTCGCGATACTCATGCCATCCTGCATGTAGTGCGTTGTTTCGAAGACGAGAATGTCAGCCATGTTAACGGGAAAGTTGATCCGCGCTCCGACATCGAAATTGTGCAATTGGAGCTTATCCTGGCTGACTTACAACAACTCGATCGGAAAATCGAACGCTTAGGGGGAGCTGTTAAAGGCGATAAAAAATTAATCCCAATTATGGAAATTGCCCAATCCCTTCATCAACATCTTGCACAAGGGCAACCAGCTAGCAACTTTGCCCATCTTGATGACGAAAATTATCAAGCTCTCCAACAAGAATTGCGTTTATTGACCGCCAAACCGATGATTTATGTCGCTAATGTGGATGAAGCAGCTCTCACAAATCCCTCTCCGCTATTGGAGACCGTTCAGCAGGTTGCGGAAGAGCAAAAAATGGAATGTGTCACGATCTGCGCCAGCCTTGAACAAGACTTGGCAGGGCTCAGTGACGAGGAACGCAATGAATATCTCCAACTGGCGGGGGTCAAAGAAAGTGGTTTAGATCAGGTAATCCATAAAAGCTATGCAATGCTAGGATTGATTAGCTTTTATACGATGAACGAGGAAGAAGTGCGCTGTTGGACAATTCCCCAAGAAACGACCGCGCCCAAAGCGGCTGGGGTCATTCATACCGATTTTGAGCGAGGTTTTATCCGCGCTGAGGTGATTCCTTACAGCACATTTGTTGCATATAGAAGTGGGTCTGCAGCTCGGGCTGCCGGACAAATGCGTATTGAAGGAAAAGAATATATTGTCCAAGATGGAGACATCCTATACATTCGATTTAATGTTTGAGACGGGGCGATTCCCGTTCGCGCACGAATGCTTCAATGGCTTAAATAGAAAAGTCCTTCAACCTGGTACCAAAATCACATACCGTTAGGTGCCCTGTTCATGCACAATATGGCTTCATAAGGTAATGGTTTTTATTCGATCCCCAAAACCGATAGATTGAGAAGGTCGCCCCTACGGAAAACATAGTTAGCACTCGTAGGGGCGACCCATATGGGGGAGATGTGTGCCATTAGACCACGGTTATTTATTTTTTATCGAGATGGATAGGTTGAAACGGGTCGCCCGTAACCAAAACCGTACAAAGGGCGACCCGTCAATGGTCACACACGGGATGAATGGCGATGATTTTATCCCATTGAAAATAGCTTGGAGAGAGAGGTGGGTCGCCCCTACGTAGAACATGGTCAGCACTCGTAAAGGGCGACCCGTCAATGGTCACACACGGGTTGGATGGCGATGGTTTTATCCCATCGGAAATTGCTTGGAGAGAAAGGTGGGTCGCCCCTACGTAGAACATGGTCAGCGCTCGTAGGGGTGACCCATATGGGGGGAGATGAGCGCCGATAGACAACGGTTTTATACGTTTTATCGAGATGGATAGGTTGAAACGGGTCGCCCGTAACCAAAACCGTACAAAGGGCGACCCGTCAATGGTAACACACGGGTTAGATGGCGATGGTTTTATCCCATTGAAAATAGCTTGGAGAGAGAGGTGGGTCGCCCCTACGTGAAACCAAGGTTAGCACTCGTAGGGGCGACCCATATGTGCGGAGATGAGCGCCAATAGACAACGGTTTTATCCGTTCTATCGAGATGGACAGGTTGAAACGGGTCGCCCGTGAACATCAATATCCAGTGGGCGACCCGTCAATGGTCACACACGGGTTGAATAGCGATGGTTTAATCCCATTGGAAATAGCTTGGAGAGAAAGGTGGGTCGCCCCTACGGAAAACATAGTTAGCACTCGTAGGGGCGACCCATATGGGGGGAGATGAGCGCCGATAGACAACGGTTTTATACGTTTTATCGAGATGGATAGGTTGAAACGGGTCGCCCGTAAACATCAATATCCAGTGGGCGACACGTCAATGGGCACACACGGGTTGAATAGCGATGGTTTAATCCTATTGGAAATTACTTGGAGAGAGAGGTGGGTCGCCCCTACGTAGAACATGATCAGCACTCGTAGGGGCGACCCATATGTGCGGAGATGAGCGCCATTAGACCACGGTTTTATATGTTTTATCGAGATGGATAGGTTGAGACGGGTCGCCCTAAAACCCAATCAACCGGAGGGCGACCCGTCTATGGTGACAAACGACCTATATTGCAATGGTTTTATCCCAACAGAAATCTTTTGGAGAGAAAGGTGGGTCGCCCCTACTATGTTATTCTGCGGATCATGGATACGGGTAAGGTACCACAGTTTCGGTGGTGGGTAATGGGGTAGCGGTTGCTGTCGCGGTTGGTATGGGTGTATTGGTTACCGTTGCAGTTCGCGTAGGAAGAGGTGTCCGGGTCGCAGTTGGAGTGACAGTGGGAGGAATGCCTCCTTTACGAATGGAAGGAACAAACCAAAAGGCATTTGGTTTACTATCCTTGACATTATTGGTAACCTTCAGAATAAATTTGACCGTTTTGCCAGCTAGACCACTTAAATCGATGTCAATGATGCGTGTCTTCCCATCAAATTTCTCAACCCATTCGCCGAGGTGTTTGACAGCTTTGCCAGATTCTTGATAATCCAGTGCAAAAGTGACATTGCATCCGCTGCTATTGGCTAAGCATCCAATCTCCGTAATGAAGTGGTAATTATCTTTTATCTTGAAAGCTGGATAAGTGCCTTTGATCCAGCCATTTTTCACTACCTGAGGACGACTCCAAAGTGCCAGTTCATTTTCAAGGCGGCCATCTTCAAGGTGGGGCTTGGTGATATAAGTTATCGAACCCTGATTGCTATTGGTGTTTCCCGGGCAAGGCAGATTACCAGCGCTGCTGGTCCAATTAGCCAGGCAGAGGTTTGCCACAAAATCGTAAACATAGTCCGGATTCGGTTTGATCAAATTGATATTTACCCAGAAAGGTTTCTGAGCTTGTCCTCCAAACCCAAAGAGCTGGTTCTCTTCGTTACTGAGCATGTAATAACTTTTGATGTTGCCACTTTTATTGGGAGTGGTCAGTTGGACGGCAATATCCACAGTTTCCCCAGGACTGATGTTTTCATTAAAAGGGTAGACTTTGCTTACGCCCATAAAATCTCCGTCCACATACCGTAAGGCATAATCTTCCGTCCAGGTACATGACCCAATGTTTTTGATTCGCCAAATTTTCGTGACCGAAGCATTGGCGGGTAACAGGGAACCATCGCTGATACTAATATCATTGATGAATTGGGCTTGGTCGCACATACCAGGTTGTGGAGTGGCGCTCGCAATCGGAGGGATTACAATCGGTGGAACGGGGGTGGGGCTTGGTAATGGGGTATTGGTGGGATATTCTGTTCCAGGGACGATCCAGGTTAGAGATGGAGAAGGAGATATGTAAGGCTGAGCCGCATTTTGGGTAAGTTGGGCTATTGCAGTTTGACCTACTGCTTGGGTGAGCATGGCATCTATGGTTTGAATAGCTTGAGTATATATTGCACCGGGTTGTTCAGTGACGCTTGGTGTAGTAAATCTGCTGCAAGCCAGAATACTTAACCCGATTGCGAATAAGGTGAAGGGAAGGATGAGTTTGTTTCTCATAATAAACCTCCAATTTGGGTCGTTTTATTCACCCAACAGCCAGTAGCGAATATCCTCAGCAAAAACTGTAAATGGGTTAGAGTCTACGGCGCCCATGAAAAGCCCAAAACGACCTTTGCTATAAGTACTATCGGTATATTCCCCAAGTAGGCTGCCATTGGCATAAAGTTTAATGGTGCTGCTGTTTGCCCATACGGATAATCGGTTGGTTTGGTTCGGACCGCTCTGGATTGCATCCGAGGTTTTCCATTCTTGTAGGGGCATATAATTGGCACCATCCCATTTGTAAAACCGAAAGTGTCCATCACAAGAAAAGCCAAACACATAGCCGACGTTTGGATTCGGTGCCCGGAAGAGTAAGCCATAGCGGTCTTTCCCACTACATTGACTTCCAGTTGTAAAATTGACCTCCATGGAGAAGTCACTGATCGGTTTGATATTGGCAATTCCCCATTCATCCCCACCACCAGGGGATGCCTTCATGACCAATTTTTCACTTTTTATTGAGAATTTGGTGTACTCGGTTTCGAGCAAATACCAATTAGCGCTGTTTTTGAAAGTATCTGTCCAGGTTGGAGTGCCAAGGTTGAGATCGGCAGCAGTCTGGGAAACCGTGATTTTTACAACTAAAGGTTGGTCAGCATTTTTTCCGACTCCAAAACGACTCGCATCCGCACTGCGAATCAACCATTGCCCTTGATATTGACCATCCTGGGCGGGAGCAGAAATCGGTACCGAGAGATCGATAGTATTCCCAGGGTCAACATAGGTAGTCAATGGAATTTCTGTTGGAGCGCTCATTGCATCTCCACCAACCCATATTAAGGCGTATTGAGGTGTCCAGGCGCAAGTTCCAACGTTGCGTACCCGCCAGGTTTTTGTAATGGCTGCACTCGGTGAATAGACACTGCCCTCGGCTATGGTCACATCTTTGACGAATTCGGCTTTATCCGTGCAGATATCGCTGCGCGGGGTAGCGATGGTTGGGGTAGCAGATTGAACGCGGGTTGGAGTTGGTGTATAGGATTGAGTTGCGGTTGGTGGTGGAATCGTTGCAGTAGGAGCAGCAAATGTTGCTGCTAATTGGGTCATAAGAAGAATCTGGACCGCTTCAGAAGTCATTGTGGGGGCGGTGAGTTCTTTCTGCTCCGTGGGCAGGGAGGAAGCTGGTAAATTGCAAGCCGTAAGGATCATGATCGAAACCATACAGGCTATATTACAGACTATCCTAAAGGGATATGTTTTCATAGTACACTCCATTCATTACGGATGGATGAATTGAGATAGTATGAAGGTAATTATAGCCGGATTCGAAGAAAATATTGGTTGACATGGTTTATGGGAGTGAATATTATTGGATGGATTCGGCTTAATTATGGTTATGATCAATTTGACTACCTAAAATATCTTTTATATTTTATAGTTTATATAATAAAAACGTTCGTTTTAATGAAATTGTTCCTGAAAACTTAAAAATAGGACTAGCCACTTTCCAGAGTGGTATTTTAGGGCAAGACTCTCTGAAAATTACGCAGATAACTTCTAAAGAAATTGAGAAAACCATAGCATTTGGAAAATTGACAAATAAGAGTAATTAGGTATAATAGGTATTATTGTTCGTAATATTGATCAATCCTTACAAAATAACAAGAGGAATCAAATGCGCAATAATATTAAAATCGTTCTATCAATAGGTGTCCTGGTTATAGCCACGATGGCATGTATGTTGGTTACTGGCGGAGGTCAAAACCCGCCCTCTCCTACACCAGGTCTAACCGGTACAGTAGCACCAACTCTTCTACCTACAGAAACGGATCTACCGCCAGTTGTAGATGAGGTGTTGTTGAGAGATGATTTTACATCTATTCAATGGGGAACCGGCACTGATACTGATCTCTCTATAGAATATTTAAATGGTACACTGCAATTCGTTATCTATACTAATAATCGTTTTTATTGGAGTACCCCAAATGATCAAACTTATCAAAACGTCCGTATCGAAGTGACGACCATTAATAATAATAGCGATCCAACCACAGCCTTGGGTATTATGTGTAATAAAAATCCCGCTGAAAATTCCTTTTACTATTTTGCNNTTTTCCTGACGAATGACAACAAGTGGGCGTTTTCTGATTTGATTGCGAAGAATGCTTCCTCGTATCGTCTAGGCGCTGATTGTGGAAATGGCACATTGAAATTGTATGTTGATGGGAATCAGATTGATTCAGCTTCGGATGTCACCTATCAGAGCGGCGAAGTTGGATTATTCGTCTGGAGCGGAGAGGAAGCAACCAATACCAATGTTGCTTTTGATGATTTTTCAATAATCAAAATACCTGAGTGATCGCACCAAATTCGCTTCAAAATTTAAGCTGTCTGAATTTCATTTCAGATAAAGAGCTTGTCTCAGAAAAGGAATTATTTATTAAAGCGTGAAACAGATCGGCAATTCTCAATATGAATTCGACTATATATATATCCGGTTCAAATTTCCAACTTGTAACTTTAGATTGAAATGAACTATTTCTATCTTAGAACAAGAAAATTTCGTGTTATATAGGCGTTTAAGAGAGGCGACCCATATTTGTCAGCGATCACACCTTATAATGATATCGTTAAGGTTGGTTGGGATCATTGGCTAAAACCATTCGAGGTTTATATATACATATAATTCTAAGTAAACCAGTCCTGGATTAAGACAATTACTTCGTTTGGGTTTAGGAATATAGTGCAAAATTATTCAGCTAGCTTTGTTCAGGAGACGATTTCACATCAGACGTAAATATCTTTTTCCATATTATTTGAGAAGATGCTAAGGTTCGCAAGAAAACCATCCATGAATGAGGGACACGAATAAATGAATCACATGATTCATTAATCATCAAATTGAGAATTGTGGGAAATATCCGTTAGATAGTATTTAAGATATAATTATAGAGGATTAAATCAGATCTGATAAGTTCTCCGAGCTTTGAGTGCCTAACGCTCTTGCTATGGCAACAAGCCGAACCTGTGTGGATATACAGGAGTTGTCTATTTAGACAACTGTGGGCAAAGAAGGAAACCACTTTGCCTCCTCATATTTGGAAAGGAGATTGCCCTCTATTCTCGATCATAAGAGATTGTCCCAAAAGTAGACAATGGCATGTCGAGCGAAGCGAGACATCTATAGGTAGGAATGGGTTAGTCATTAAAAACCCTTCGCTCGATGTGGCTCTGTTTTGGGGACAATCTTTTTATTTTTTAATTTTTTAAGGAGTTGGAATGGACATTGACTATTATTTACAAAAATCTAAGTCAGATCATGAAGACCTTTGTCCCCGGCAGGTGTTGGGTGTGCGGATCGGTTTAGCTGGTTTGGAAGCCCTTGGGTTTGAGGAAACTCCTCCAAAGAAAAGGCTATTGGTGATCACTGAAACCGATGGCTGTTTTGTGGATGGAGTTACTGCGGTGACTGATTGCACTGTTGGGCATCGAACTTTACGGATCGAAGATTATGGGAAGGTGGCTGCAACATTCATTGATGTGGAAACTAAAAAAGCAGTCCGGATTACACCCCATTCATTATCTAGGGAACGCGCAAACGCATATTCGCCAGAAGAAGAGCAGCATTATGCTGCCCAATTATCCAGTTATCAAATTATGCCAACGGCTGAGCTTCTGGCTTTTCAAGAAGTTACCTTAAAAACGCCAATTGAACAAATCATAGGCAGGGAAGGGGAGCGAGTCAATTGTTCTATCTGTGGGGAAGAAATCATAAACCAAAGGGAGATTCAGCGCGGTGGTGCATTGATCTGTAAGGGATGTGCCGGGGATGCTTATTATCTCATTAAATAAATTGCAATCCCTCACAAATCAATTAGCGACCCAATTTGAAG
>DHFN01000155.1 GCA_002402275.1 Anaerolineales bacterium UBA4823 | reverse complement strand
GATCCCGTTTTCGAATTTGATCTTCCCGCTTCCATCGGTCTCTTTAATTATCCATTGCTCGTTCTTCATCGTACATTTCAGCATCTGCCGGGCGGCATCCATCACGGCTATGAGCGGCATCTTGCGTTCGAAGTACACCAAACCCAGCGCCAGTGGCAGGCGGTTGCGCACTTTGCCTAATTCGCAATGGTATTTAGATTGAATGGCTTTGACCATATCGAGTGCGCGGTCGGCTGGCACAAGCAGCATGAAGGTGCGCGGTTCGGTGAGGGTGGGGATGGCGGTGGCGTATTTGTTTTCTTGATATTCCAGTTTGCGAATGCCTATCCCTTCGAGTAAATTCATACGTTTTTGGCTGGGAGAAGCATCTGGATTGCGCAGAATGAGTGGGCGGTTGGCGTTCTTGAAATCTTTTTGCAAATGGTCTTCCACATAAATCGCAGAGGCAGCCGAATGAATGTATACATCTTTTTCGACGCTTAACCGACGGGCGATGTATCCCAAGTTGTCTGCCGTTAGGAGATAACCATCGGCTCCGTTTTCAGGAGGCAGCCAGACGACATCAAGTTCTGCCACTCCGAGTTGGAGATCGTAAACGTGGTAGGGACCTAAATTGGGTTTGGCATCGAGGTAGATTTTCAGCCGGCGGCGGTCATCGCTGAGCATCTCGAAAATGTTGCATTGAATTTCCTGCCAAAAAGCACGGGTGGTTTCCCACACACGGCGCAGGCGGCTAAACGAAGGCGTTTTACTTATAACGTGTTTTTCATTACGATTTTGTGGGTCGGCCGGAGCAATGACCAACAAAGATTCAATTACATTACCCGTCAGCCAATGAGTCAGGTCGAACTGACCGACAATCATCGCCAGGCGGCCATTCGAATCGGCGACTTCGCTAGTCCAAATCGTTTTGTCTGCCTGATTTGTTGCCCACTCCTTCGAACGGTCTGACCGGCGCTGTTCACAAATATCGCATACATGGCGGTCTTTGGCTTTTTGGGTGGGACCTTGTGGTCGCAAGCCGCAAACAGTGCAGATGTCGGCTGATGCACCCTGCCAATACGAACGGATTGAGTCGGGGTCGGCAAATAAAATGGGTTTTCGAGACAAGAAATCGCTAATTTTTGGCAATTCATCGTTGGAAGACTTCGGCCAATCTGGATCCTGCCCCCACCAGGGAGTACCTTCCAATTCGATATGCGGCACGATTTCTCCGCCTAGTTGAAGGTCAAGGCTGCCTTTTACTGTGCCTTGTGAAAACTCCCGCAAGACAAGGCTTTGCAAACTTGTTCCGTTGTTGTCGGTACAGTCCAGCAGATTAACAATATTTGGCACAACATAAATGCTACCGTTCTCGTCGTGATATACTTCACTTCCGAGGGGATAAGTAACTTCCAAAAGTTCGCGTACCTTGTTCAGCCCATCGGTGAGCAGTTCTTGCCTCGCCAGCAGGTCGGGGATGCGCGTGGATTTGAGGAGGTAATTTAGTCCATCGTAATGCATGCCCAGCAACCGCCAGCGGAGGTCGCTCGCGGCAGGAGTTGTTCCTGTCAATAATATGCCAGCAAGCGCAGATTTATACAACGCCCCAACCAACATTCCCCAACTCCACAGATCTACCTCGTTGATAGGGCGGCGTGTGTCGGCAACAGTTTGGGAGAACAAACTGCTAATTGCCTGTTTAAGCATCTTGTATTGAGTTTTATCATACTCCTTCAACACATTCCACGGGAGTCCCCATAGTTGACTGGTGAGATTGGCAGGTATCGCTCTCTCGAAACCAAAAGGTGAGCTAATCTGCATTTGAGGGTCACCGGATGCTGTTGGGTAATTTTGCTTTCCACTGCTCGGCTCTTGCTTGTCAAAGTGAGCGGTGTTATGGCAGCGGGAGAGGATTTGACCGAGAACGTCGTTTTTCCAGGTGTTATCGTTGAGCAGATCGGTTAGAGTGCGAAGGGATGATTGGTCAGGCAGCAGTTGAAGAGTGACGCTGGTCAGAGGAGGGTGTTTTCTTGCAAGACTATCACGAGGTAGCGCCTTCTGGTTACTCAGATTGGCTGCCTGGGTTTTTAGGTGCTCATCCGAAGATTTGCGGTAATCATGCAGCCAGCCAATGGCCTCCGCCAGCAGCAATTCTCGTTGGTGTTGTTTCAGGATTTCCAGGTTACCCAGTGACATTTTTCACCTCCTGCGCCAGTTGTATGGCAATTGAGACGAGTTGGTCAAAGGAATCGAAATCGCGCTTAAGCCATTGCCGGACGGATGCTGCGGTTCCGGGTTGGGGTTCAGCAGGCGCAGGCGGCTGTTCGACTTGCGCTTTGCCTTTGAGTTCCCACCACTTTTTGGCTTTTTCATACTCTTGCTTCTGCGGTTTGGTTATCTTTGCCAGTTCTGCCTGGCTGCGTTCCCGAAACGTGCCGTCGGGGGCGATGTATTCGTCTTTGAGTTTACCAGGGGTTTGCAGATATTTGGGCAGTTGCGGCTCGGCGGTGTGCGGCGGAGCAGTGGGCGGCGCAGGGGTTTCTTCGATTCGGACCTGGATGAACCCATTTTCGACTTTCTGTTCTGCCACCCCAAACCCGTCGGTGCGCTTGGCGGAAAAGCCGTAGGTGAGGAACATAGCTTGCAAGCCTTGGGCAAGCAGACGCAAATCTTCGGTGGCTTGTTTGCGGATTTCCTCTTCGGGCTGCCCGATCAGGTCAAAGGGGACATAAAGCAGGGAGAATGTACCCTTTGCCCCAGCGGGAACACATTCCAGATAAATGGGATGTGTCCCGGCTTTGGTTTTGCGCGAGTGCGGATTGATGACTTCGACATCTATCTCATTGAAGAAGGTGGGGTAGAACATCAACCGTCCGCTGTGATGGGGCAGGGGGTCCTCCGGTTTCACTTTGTAGTATTGGCGCAGCAGGCGTTCGTACTCGGTGTGGGCTTCGGGATTGAGGGCATCCAGATATTTAGCAAAACCCTTCACCTGAGCGGCTTCTTCACCCTGCTCATCGCCAAACATCAGAGTTTGAACAAAACGTTCTTGAGCAAATCCCTCTGGTTGCTTGTCTGTCTTCAACGCCAGGCGGATGTGCATCAGCGTCCAGCGCAGCAAGCCTTTCAAACTGGCAGCAGACATGAACGGGACTTTGAATACTTTATCTTTACGAACGGGGTTCACACTTTCGGCGACGTAGAAGGGGTCATCGTCTTTACTGATCCAGGGTTTGGCAAGGGTAAAGATGAATTGCAGGAACCAGGAGCCGGGCGGGAGAAGGTTTAGATTTGGCGCTTCCGCCTGCCGAATGCTAAGCGATCCCATCTGATCAAGATTAACTGCGATGTAATTATCGAACTCGTTGCTTTCAGTAAGTTGTTTTTTCGTTTTGTCGAATTTCCCGTGCATCAAAAGCAGGTAATCGGTCAGCGGTTCGTCTTTCGTGACGAGCAAACGTACTTGCGTCACCACGTCGCCTTGCGGTTGGTCAACATAGAAATCATAATTCATGGAGTACCTCCTCTCCTGTTTTTTTAGTGTAATTCCCGTTACCAAGTTGCTGTTTGATTCGTTCAATCACTGTATCGCGCATTTGTGCATCTTTAGCATAACCCCAAATGCGCCCACCATTGCTCCGAAACGAAAAAAGTTTTTTGCTTACGGCGCTTTTTGTCTTGCTGCCACGTCTGCCTTGTAGGAATTTTTGCCAATCTTCAGGGGAAGACAAAGGATCACCGCTATTATCTAATCCGAGCAATGGATTCATCCGCAGGCGTGAAAGAAACGCGCCATGAATAAAGAAGAACCATTTCAAGTTCGGGAATTCCTCTTGTGGAAGGTCTCTACCTTGCTTTAAAAAGATTTCGATGTTATCTGCTTTTTTCGCCAAATTGGCTCCAAGCCATTGTACAATGCCATAATCCTGCCCTACAACGCCCTTTTGCGGTTTGAGGGTCGTCTTGCCACCAACTGCCCCATAAGTAGCAGCGATTCGGATAGTCTGGGTTGACAACCATTTCTCTGCATCATCCATCTGCCGCAATTCAATAAAGTGTAAGACAAATTCTGTGTTGGGTGCGATCAATGGGTCCTGGATGATTTTGTCGTATGTATCTGTAACTTGAAGCCGAAACTTGCGCGCCCAGCCGGTGCAACCAAACAATTCGCACGCAGCGCAGTGTTTTCCGGCCTTATCCGGGCAGCGGTCTTCGCTTGTTGGGTCGCAGGCATAACCGCCGAGACCGCGCACCAGGGCTTCGTACCACCAGCGCAGCGAGCCAATCAGCCCGGTCTCGTGCAGGCGATCGTGGGTTTGATCTATCCCGCCGGTCCATAAAGGCGTTAGGGTTCGAAGAGTGATATTCATTCCCATTTATCCCTCCCCATTTTGTGTAACATTACGATATGAATACTATAGCACATTTTCTTTTAACTCCAAAAAAAAGGCGGGTAGGCATCTAGGTCTCCCCGCAAATATCGAGCAAGCAATAAAGCCTGGATATGCGGAATGAGCCCAAAGGGGATGCGTTCCTTCAAAAAAGGGTGAACAATCTCTTCTTTTTTTCGCTCCTGCCAAGCTGTTAGAACCGCTTTTCGGGTGTCATCATCCATCAGGATCCCGCCGCTTTCCTTCTGGGTAAATCCTTTTCCGGTGACTTGTTTTCGATTGACTAATGAAAGTGCTAGTCGGTCTGCGAAAACGGGGCGTAATTCTTCAATTAGGTCTAACGCAAGCGAAGGACGTCCAGGCCGATCTTGATGCAGAAAACCCACATACGGATCAAGCCCGACTGTCTCGAGGGCGGATACGGCTTCATTGGTCAAGAGTGTATATAAGAAAGAAAGCAGCGAGTTCATATTATCTAAAGGCGGTCGGCGAGATCGTTCCTCGAAATGAAAATCGTCTTTTTGTTGTAATATCAGGTTGTCGAAGACACTGAAGTATACTTTTGCAGCAGAACCTTCAAAAGCCATCAGTTCTGAGGTGTGTTTACATTGCAGCAAGGCGTTTAGGGTTTGTTTGAGAAAAGCCGATGCTTTGCTGAGTTCATTGGTGTCCACCAGCAATGCGTGGTCGCGGATGGCTCGTTCTAGCACTTTGCGACTGTTAGCTACTTTTCCTAATAAAAATGAAACCGCGATAGCTGCACTTTGGTTTTCATCATCTGATACCTGGTATTGCTTTTTACGCAATAAGACATTGCCGCGCACTTTACCACTCACGCGTCCTAAAAAACGTCCGTAAGGTGTGAGAAAAGCCAGCCCGATGTTCCTTTCCGCACAAGCACCCATCAGGGCTGGGCTGACCCCTTGATAATTAAAGCAAACAATATTTTCGATGTTGTGCAGCGGTAAATGGGTTGAGGTTTGTTCATCTTTTTTGATGACCACGTTTTCGCCTTCTAAAGAAAGGTAAGCTTCAGCGGTGGTGATATATAAGACATTCCCAAGCTGTTTCATTTTCTATTTCTCTCTTTATTGTTTTCACCCATTCAGGATTGCATTTCTAGTTAGGTATTTTCAATCTGATCCTTTATATATTTAGACGCCGGTACGGCGTTTTCTTGTAATCCTGGCAAGCAAATATCCGCCAGGGAACAAGAGCGGCAGGCTTTGCTGATACGAACCCGGGGAGTGTAACCGCGATCAAAATAGGCATGCATTTCGATGGACATGTCTTTGACCAATTTACGTAATTCACTGGTGAGTTCGACCTGTTCACGATGGCGGGTTTGACCATAGTAGAGATAACCCAGAGGAATGTCCATCGAGAGCATCTCTTCGAGGCACATTGCCTGTGCACACAATTGAGCTTCATCTACGGGTTCACGTTTAGGTCTACCCCGTTTGTATTCGACCGGAGCTGCCAAATACAAGCCTGTATGATTGGGCAATTTGACTCCTTCCCCCCTCGCACTACAGGACGGAAGTGCAGGAGTGAATTCGACCACATCGCAAATCCCTGAAAGTCCTAAACGGTACGAAGCAATGGGAAGCGAGCGGGCGGTGATGACCCCTTTGCGTGTGTCGGTAAAAAAGGGATCATCCACCCGCTCATGAAGAATATGCCCTTCAATTGTATAAAGATTATCTTGCCATTGAGTTTCGATATAAATCAACGCCCATTGCCGCCGGCAAAACAGGAAATGTTGAATGCCAGAGAGAGGAAGAAGATCATCGGACGTGTATTCGGATTTCATTGCATTTTGATAAAGAAATCAAACCGGGTAAAATCTATATCGGAGATTGTGGGAAATGAAAACCACTTTACGTTGTGATCAACCGCACAGGTAAATTGACCTTCTTCCAGATGGCCTAGTGGAGCAGGTTGCAGGTTTTGCGCTTTTCTTGCTTGCAAAGAGAAAGGCTGCGCTGCATTATGATGGTTGGAACCGACAACTGTGGCAAGACTCCTCCCTGAGATAGTTTTTCTTAAAAGATGATGAGGTAGTCTACACTCTGGCATACACCAGGGAAATCTATCATCCAAGAAACCTGGCGATTTCGTTCTGGTTCGTTTTTTCCAGACAGACCTGGTTACCAGGAATGTATACCCTGCTTTAGGAATTGCTCTTGCACCGGGCATCCATCCCGAAGGATTGCATGCACTCAGCACTACATGAGAGCACCAAGAACTTCCAGAATTCGATGAAGTGCTTGACCCAACACAGGTAGATTTTGTTTCTAGTGGTTTGAAAACGCAGTCTGTCATTCGCTTGGCACACCTGGTCAGTGGAGAGGAGAGAATCATAAATGCTCGTTTAGGCGAAATGTCACCACAACGACTAAGCCGAATCAAAGAATGCCTTGTTGAATGATTAGAGAAGTAAGTTTGTTTCACTGCTTTTCACGGTATCCCAATTCCTATCGGTAAAACTCGATAACTTTATAGCATACAGACAGAAATACCATTTGATTCCACTATTTTCAAACAAAAGCAAGTACTGCCTCTCAGACAAATGTCAAAGTTCAACCCACATCATTTACAGCATTTCAATAAGTTTCACATTGGTTGGGACATTCTTCTGGTCAATCAGCACACGATAATCCTGGAAGCTGCGCGGTGGATTGGCATCAGGATTCCGTTCAACAGTGACCAACTCAAACAATTTATGAGAGGGAGCATTGCCTAAATCGCTATCATGTTTGAAAACTATCAATCGCCGGGTTGCCATTTTGCCGCGAGCTGCGGAATGATCGTGCTCAAACAGATTAATAAGAGCTTCCCAGAATAGGTTTAAATCCTCTTCAGAGAAACCGGTTCCTTTTGTGGGGTCATTGGCAAGTTTTGCAGAGACATAGCCTTCGGCGCGATACAATCCGTAAGGAACAATGTGTTTGCGACCCATCGTGCGTTCTTTATCCGCTTCTTCTTCACGCGTCACTGTCAATCGCGTAATGGTGATTTCTTGTTGTACAATCGGATCAATGCTCCTTGAAAAATTAATCTGGACTGGACCGCGTACCTGCCCGCAGTTATCGCCTACACCCAAAACAGCCCCAAATGTGCGAATATCATAGAAGTTTTTACACATCCATGCCCGAGCTTTATTCACACCTTCTACTGGAGTTTTTTTACCAGGTTCCAGACCTACAGCAAGATATGCCTCTCTGTGATTAGCATTAAGAGGGATTCCTTCTTTTATGTAAATACGATAGCCGGCTGCATCGCCTTTTACCATCTCCACATAGTTGCGGACTTTACGCTTCAGGCAGACATCCGTCACTATCCCATAACCCGTCTCAGGATCGATGCGGGGCATATTCCCAGCATCGGGGTCTCCGTTGGGATTCCCGTTCTCTACATCATAGAGCAGGACAAATTCATAGCGATTATCTAATGTGGACATAATTGATTCTCCTTTTTAACAGCATGTTTTTATTAAGTTTTTATGGACTGACTAAATTGATAATTCATCTCCAAGATAGTTTTCCATCGAAATTTTATGCTTGAAGACAACTTGGTTATAGGACCTGGTTATCATCCAAAGGTACAGGCAATTCCTTTTTATTGTAAAAGGCAACCTTTTGGTGATAATAACCGAGGATAAATAAGCCTTGTTCATCTAATGATAGATGAGCGGGAAATGGTTTGGCAGCCAGCATATCCACTAATTCCTGGATTTGACGATCTAGTACATATCCATATTCTGCTTTCTCGATGTGATGCTGAGAAAGACGCAAAAGGATTGGAAAAACACTTGCCGGTGAAGCACATGCAGTTGTGAAATAACGGTCTTTAATGGTGGCATTCAGTTTGCCTCCTTGTGCTTCTAGTTGGGCTTTCTCCAAGACAGCAAAGAGACGCCCTAAAACATAAGCGGGATGAGAAAAAGAATCATTCAGAGACATTTGTAAAACCTCCTGGTATGGATTTGATCCTTGATATCGAAATTTTCGTAAAAGATGGGCTTTAATATAGGCAGCTCTAATATAATTAATCTTTACATTGCGTTTGTGACCCTGGTCACTCATCTCGTCCGAATCGTGACGAATGCGGTTGATCATTGCCGTGTATAATCCTTCGGGATAAGGCGAACCAGTCAGAATAGAGCGCATGAGTGCTCCACCAAGGAGTGACCAGGATGCTTTGACCTCTTCATCCCGTCGGTTGACCTTGGGAGAGACGCATTCAGCCAGAATACGATAGGGAGAAAGATAGGTTGGTTGGTTGGGAAATTCCTTCTCGATTTTCATATCGTCGTAGTGCTGCATAATTCGTTCGGCAAATACACCAAATGATTCAGTCATAAAGTACCTAATTGCCAAGCGGGCTGCATTAGGAGCTAACCCCAACACATAGAAACGCGTACTTTCGTCCAACCCGTTTCTTAAGTATGATAGGTCAACAGGTTTCACTTGTTCGATTTTCTTTGCCTCTTCACTCATTTCTTGTTCAGCATTTTTATCATGGATGCGTTTTGGTAATTGATCCAAATCGTTGGTTTCCTCTTCCAAAAAATCTGGGTTTAGAAAACTGTAGAAGGCACTGGCATAACGTTTATCTTCACTGTCCGCCCAATAAACAATGGTAGTATCACCAAGAAATATTTTTCGGTTTGGGTTTTGATCAGAAAGCAAATAATTGAGTGCGGTTGTATAACCAGATGCAGCTCTGCGACTGATTGGTGCATTTACGCCTTGTTCTCGTCCATATGATTTAAATGCGTCTAAATTGAAACTGACCAATGAGGCACCTTTTGTTTGCGCTCCTGGAACCCCCTTAATGTCTGGGTGTAAACGTTCAATGGGTTCAATCCCACCGGTCACAAGGCATTGCATCTCTATGGCTTCTTGTCCAAGCACATATTGTTCCCAGGTTTTTCTGATTTTAGGGTCATCTAATACATTTTCTCCCTCAACTTGAAAAATCAAGTTTCTACCTTGTAATAGTTCATCCAAATGGCGGGAGATAATTGGATTGTTCATTGCTTCGATTGGGTCATAATTAAGGAGAAAAGCAATCACCGCTCGGGCAATAGGACTATCTACTTGGGACAATATTTCTATATTGAGTTTTCGAAAGTCTTCAAAACGCTTTTGAGCATAGTCAGGATCTTTGGCATCTTTATCTGATAACCCTAAGACATATGCTGCATTGTCCGATAGAAAATTTGCTGCAATATTGCCACTCCGTTTAACTCGGGCGGGAATATTCATACGCCGCGGTCTCTCGACAGTTTTTTTGCCCATTTGTACGGGAACATACAAGGGAATGATATCTAACAATTCCCCTTGGGTTGATAGATTTATTGCGTGACTGACTAGCTCGTTTGTATAGCCTGGAGCAGCGATTCCACCCTCGTGTAGTAATATTTGATAATAGTTATAAAGTGACTGCAGAATCATAGGCGCACCTCCTCCATTTTTGGTACCTGGATGATGCCATTCTGCATTTCTGCTCGAAAGAACATCGGCTTGATATCCTGTGGATTTGAGAAATCTAAATCGTACAGCATCCACCCAAGATCTCTTGTGCCGGTTAGGGTACTTTTGGGAATTTCACTTTTGTCTTCAATGAGCTCAACTTTAGCCGGGAATTCCCGAGTACCTAAACAAGGTGCATGAAAATGTTGCCCTTGGCGCAACCGGCGAAGAATGATGTTATAGTGTCCCTCTTCGGTGTCACGTTCACCCCATTCATTTTCTACCGGTTCAAAATGCGCTTCGATGATGTAATCCACATCTCTTAGAATCAACGAAGCACGTTGTTGGCGCACCTCGGTGACAGCAATATAGAGCAGTCTATCTCCACCCCTCATTACCTGAAGAGCATTATTCGTTGATGCCTTTTCGCTCACCTCATTACGCCGAATGTTAGTAAATTGGATGTCATTTAGGATGTGGATTTTGTCTATCACCCATTTGATAGCGGGCTTCCAATAGACCGCCTCGATGACGCCACGCGCTGCTGACGGGGTGATCACATCATAACTCACCCGCTCCACTTTCATTTCGGGTCGGGTGAACAACGCGTAGGGTCCGCTAACGCGGATAGTAATTCCGTAACCCATATATTGAACCTCCTTTTCTGTCTCTAAAATAATATTGTGCATCTAGATATAATTGGTTAGAGAAGATGCCTGAATAAAATTGGTTGAATGGTTGATGACATATATAATAGTGTCTGAATTTATATAATTAGTTGTCAAAGAAGATAGCCTCCCCTCCTGTGTCTGTTGGGACAAGGAGTCCCGTCTCAAGATGATAATATTCATTAAAATTTTCTGGATTCAGGACAGCATATTTTTCTGCAATGGTAAGAATAACACCTTTGCTGCTCAGAGCATCAAACTCACTTTGGTAGATCGAAACTGTATAGGGTTGAAGTTTCCGTAATGTAGAGGATGGATATAGGGTAAATTTTAATTCTTCGATCAAGTCCAATGCGGTTTTGTTATAGGGAATAATCACTGTCTCGGTTACATTTTCAATAATTTGGAACAAGTGAGCAGCGGTTTCGAATTTGAATTTACCCTCAATATTCTCAAAACATGCCATGATCTGTTTGTAATCAAATGAGATATTGGGGTCTTGCAGGTTGTAAAGGTATTCGAAATAAGCTGAGATAGCTGGGACAGAGATGGGTTGGGTAGCAAAATTACGCAACACCATCCGTGTGACTTCAATGGCTTGCTTAACATAAGTGGGGTTGCGCTTCACATAATCCGATTTAGGCTCAAAGATGAATAAATTGCACACTCCTCGCTTCATCTCCCGATTTACCCGTCCTGCGGCTTGGTTAATGGAATCTAGACCTGTGAGTGCCCGATAACCAACCGGAAAATCAACATCTATACCCGCCTCCATCACCGTTGTCGAAACTACCCGGCAGGTTTTTCCAGTCTCTAATCGGGCTCGAATCTCGGCTAGTTTTGCTTTGCGATGGGCGGGGCACATTAATGTCGAAAGGTGATAATTTCCGTCTCCCTTCAAGCTTTTATATAGCCCACTGGCATGGCGGCGAGTATTAAGGATACATAAAGCTTGGTTGTCATTATTTAATCGCATGAGTAAATCTTCATCGGTTAGTTCCCCCAGATTCTTGACTTCTACCCTCTTGTAAAAATCGAATAAATCTAGTGGGTTTGGGGCGAGCTCAATTGGTTGGATTTCTTCGGGTAAGAATTGCTCTAAGTTTGGTTGAGTCGCAGTACAAAATACAGCACTTGCGTTATAGTTTGTCACTAATTCCCACAATGCTGCCATGGTCGGGCGCATATACTCTCGAGGAAGCATTTGGGCTTCATCAAAGATAAGAACGCTTCTAGCAATATTATGTAATTTTCGACAATGGCTTGATTTATTTGCAAATAGTGATTCGAAAAATTGGACATTTGTTGTGACCACAATGGGGATATCCCAATTTTCTGACGCTAATTTTAATTTGGCATAGGCGCTATTGGTAAGATCATCGGGATTTTCTTCAGCTTCCCGCTTTTTGCCCTCCCAGTCGAAGTTGGAATGATGTTCTAGAACATTTTCCTCGCCTAGAATCTGTTTAAAAACCTCTGCGTTCTGTTCGATAATGGTGGTATAGGGAATAATGTAAATGACCCGTTGCAAATCATATTTTTTAGCATGGTTAAGCGCAAATGCCATTGAAGCCAGTGTTTTTCCACCTCCCGTTGGAACAGTAAGTTTAAAGAAACCAGGTTTCTCTTTTGCTTTTTCAATACAGGCTTTGAGTGTTTCTGTGCGCTTGCGGTTTAAGTCACTGGACGGGTTCTCAAATTGATGGATATAGGAGTTAAATTTATTGGCTAAAGTTGGAATGTCAATGTAGCCTCCCCGTGGCTTCGCAAATTGCATATAGGTTTCGGTTTCCTGAAAGTCAGCGTCAACTAGCGCTGAATAGATCATTCGGATTAAAAATGATAAAGAAAAACCAATATTCGCTCTTTTCTTTTTAGGGATACGAATGTGCAATTGCTTTGGAAAGGTTAAATTGGTTAAATTTAATTCGCGTTGATAGGCGCTGTAATCGGGGAGGGTATTTTTTAACCGCGCGCAGATTGTTTTTCCCTCTAAATCACTTTCATTACCGTAATCCATCAACCCAGAATGGTGTCCCATGATAGGATAAGCTAACAAAGTGGAAAAAATTTCCTGAGGAGTACCTTGGAGTAATGTTTTTAATTCCAATGCTCCAGCTGTGGAGTGATCAACCCGCCGTCCACCTTCTAATCGTTTTTGGAATTCTTTCGAATACTTACCCAAATCATGGATGAGGCCGGCAATATAAGCTAAATCTTCCACATTGGCATCTTTTCCGAATTCACGGGCTTTATCGGCTGTATTTTTTAAATGGTGGATGAGGGGTTGCCAATTTTCCCGGTTTTCGTCCTCGCGCCGATGGGCATAAAAGTGGTTTTCAGGGATATTTGTCAGATTGTCCATAGATTCTCATCAAATTCATTGATTCTTCTTTTAAGGTTTTCCTCAGTTCTTCTGGTTCCAGCACCTCGCAATCTGCACCCCAGCCACGAATCCAGGGCAGCATTTCTAGAGGTTCGGCAATCCAAGCTCGCCAGAGCAGGCTGCCATCCTCATTTGGAGTAACCTGCTCCGTACGATGCCAGCGCGTTTCCCCTACCCGGCGCGCCACGCGCGAATTAAATTTCAAAACAACTTGAACAGGCTCTTCGTCTGTGTACCAAATCCCCCAAGCGTATTTTAATAGATCATCGGAATTAAAATCATGGGGTATCTCATATTTCTGAGAAGTCAATTCAATGCGCTCAATTCTCTCAATTTTCATGGTGCGAATGGCATTAGGCGGTTCTCGGAAGCCAATGACATGAATTGCTTGCCCAATAGCATAGGGTTCAATAAAATAAGGGGAAAATATATATTCATTGATTTGATGATCGTCTTTACGATGCCAAACTTTAACTTTCCTCTCTTCAGCCCAACTGAGAGTGAGCATTTCTAATGAGCGAAGAAAATTTGGATCTTGTTTTCGCTGGGGATTTTCCATATTATCTGCAGATTGTTTAAGGTGGAGGCAAATGCACGGTGCCAGGCGCTCTAATGCTGTAGCAAGTTTTCGTAGAGCAGACGCGGCATGGGGATTTTGGCGCTCTATTCTGGTGGTGAGTAACCGGGTGGCAAGGTGAATCGCCATTGCTTCATTCAAACTAAAACGTACGTTAAATAAATATGCCGAGCGATCTATTTTCCAACGATGGCCATCCAAATCATCTAGATAGATATGAGCTGGCATTGAAGGTAAATAGCGATGAATTGTTGAACGATTCACGCCTAAGCGACGGGATATTTCTGCCGCAGTCATCCCCTCTGGATGAGATAAAAGCAGTTGCTCAATCTCAATAATACGTTCTGCTTTTTTCTCTGCTGGCAACATGGACACCTCCTTTGGCTCCTGTCAGCAATCTGTATCATAGGTCTAACTTAATTTTATTTTAATGAGCACGTTTAATATTTATATGATTATAGATGATCTTTGTTGCAGGATTGGCAACCAATAATACTTTGCTACCAGATTTCCCCTGGATTTGTGCTATTCACGATGCAGCTATTTGATCCTAATTGTAATCGAACAGCTCGAAAGTGCTGCTTTCAGTTCTGTTATTTTAGCGGTAAAAAATGGAAGAGTGAGCTTCAATGTACAGTACCATGGCCAACCCTCGCCATTGGAGATTGTCCAAAAACTATATATGTCCTGTCGAGATTCAGCTATCCCGCCGGGGGGGCGGCAATCGAAGATGAAATAACATCATATAATCAGGTCAGCCCTCCAGGCAGTTAAGCCCGGCACCGAATTGGTGCGTTGGAGCC
>DHFN01000028.1:13097-19411 GCA_002402275.1 Anaerolineales bacterium UBA4823 | reverse complement strand
TCACTCATCTTCATATTCTCAGCCTATTGCAGTTTTTGATTCCGGAATTGGCGGTTTGAGTGTTTTAGGCGAGATTCATAAACTACTCCCCAATGAACCAACCCTCTATTTAGCTGATCAGGCTCATGTTCCTTATGGATCCCGTTCCCTTGAAGAAGTGCGCGATTTCGTCACCGCAATCATTGATTTTTTTTTAAACCAACCAGCAAAAATGATCGTACTGGCTTGTAACACTGCTTCGGCAGCTGCCCTTCATTTCCTGCGCCAACGCCATCCAAATATTCCTATCGTGGGGATGGAACCAGCCATAAAACCAGCTGCAGAGCAAACCCGAAGTGGTGTAGTTGGAGTACTTGCCACACCAGCAACGTTTCAAGGTGCTTTATATGCCTCGGTGATTGAACGATTTGGACTCGGGGTGAAGGTATTACAAAACACTTGTCCGGGGTTGGTAGCCCAGATCGAATCTGGAGACCTAGAAACTGACGCAACCAGACAAATCCTCCAGAGTGTTTTGCAGCCTATGCTCGCTGAAGGAATTGACACAATCGTTTTGGGATGTACCCATTACCCTTTTGTTATTCCCTTAATCCAGGAAATTGCCGGACAGAATGTCCGTGTCATCGATCCTGCTCCCGCAGTCGCTAAACAAGTAGCTCGTTTACTTGACCAGAATCACTTACGGACTTACTCTGAAACCATCATCCCAAGCCATCAATATTTTACGAGTGGAGATGCAGAGGTTTTTCAAAAAACGCTTAAACGCCTGGGCTTTGAAGCCCAAAATGTGACTAAAGTGGCTTGGCAAGAGTTGCATTTAGACTAATTTGAATTGCTTCCCTATAATCAAACTCGTCTATTGTTTAAGATATTTTTTCAAAACCGATTCTTCTAATTCTTGCCATTCTGGAATTTGTTGGGAATGTTCTTTCCAGTTTTTCTTACCGCTCCAGCTCTCAATATCGAAGCGTAGCACAGCCGTGATATCCAACTCCTTTTGTAAAATTGGACGATAATCCACACTTACTTTTAAATCTGGAAAATATTTATTTAACAACCCCATCAATCCATAACGTTTTTCCTCTTCGTCGGTAAGTTGAAAGATCTTACCGAATGCAACCACACTGGCGTATTGCATCCCAAAATTCTTCGCGGCATTAGAAGGCAACAATTTCCCCATCTCACAAGTTTCAAAGCATCCCTCAGGATAACGAGTACAATTTTCTATTAACCTTCCCTGGACATTCGTGTGGAAATAGATGGCTTTCTTTTCCGGTTCAAACCAAAATATCAATGGGGTAATAAAGGGTTGATTTTCCCAATGGGTAGCTATATGCCCGATTTGTGCATGAGTCAGAAAATCTGTGATCCATTGATCATCCCGGGCATATTTCTGGCGTAAGATGGTGTTATAAGCTTGATTTTGTGGTTGGGTATTGTGGTCCATTGTAACTCCTGTTTCAGCTATAGTCTCCTTTATCTTTCGATCAATTCATCCGCGGCAAAAATCCCATAATTCTCCAAACGAATAACCCTGGTCTTAAATATTTCAAAGGTCAGCTTGGCTTGGGGAAAATTCTCATCATTACAAATTTTTAAAAATATTTCCACATAGCTCCATGGAATACGGCGGTCCCAGTTTAAACCCAAATCCTCACAAACAGTATGGATTCTTCGGGGATCTTGTCCCTCAATTTCCACAAAGGTTCCAAATGGCATTTCGTCTAAGGAGATGCGGGTATCTTCCCATTCATACTCAGTGCGATACTTTTCATAAGTCATCCACACCTGATAGCCCAATTCCTCAAGGATCGCCCGAGTTGCCTCAAAATCAACCACAACTGTTTGGATTTCGGTACGGGCACGTGCCCCCGCTTGGTTCGAACTGGGCCCTTTATAGGTAAGGAAATTTGCTTTATCTTTCCGCAATCGTAATGCCTTACCAGCACTGCTTAATTCACCCTTTTGTGTGTCGAAACGCAAGTTAACCTCGTAGGTCTTTGGTTGAAGTAGTTTCGCATTTTTATGGAGTAGCAACTCCTCTATTAAATTCAAATTCTTGACCCATAATTTAATTTCAATCTCTTGATGCTCATTCATATCACACTCAACAAAGGCTGATTTTGCTCTACATTATCCCCAACATTGATCCGTATTCGACTTACAACTCCTTTTTTGGGTGATTTTAATTCGTTCTGCATCTTCATCGATTCCAGAATCACCAAAACATCTCCCGCATTAACAGTTTGCCCTTCTTCTACTGGGATGGAGATTATCAAACCTGGCATAGGAGCTTTCAGATGAAATTCACCTCTTTCGGCGACTTTTCCACTCGCTGCCGCTTTTAACCTTTTTTCCCTTTCATCTTCCACCAGCGCGGGATATAACCTTCCATGTAAAAACACTTCCCATTCGTTATTTTTTGGATAGATAAAAGCTTCGTACGACGAACCGTTTATGATCAGAGAGTAGACTGGCTGGTTTTCTATACAATCAAAATCCACCTCGTATAAAGAACCATCTAGAACAACGTGATGTTCATCAATAATCTCCACTTGAAATTCGCGGTCACTAATCGTGGTTATATAGCGCATCATATCACCTTTGCATTCTTTCCCAGCGACCAATCCATTTCCAGTTGCTGGTATCCCTTTCGTTGCGTTGAATAATCTGAGCAGATAATTGGGTTTGGCGATGAGCGACCAGGGTACTCATCACCGCGGCAATAGGCGCTCGGTCGGGTAAGCCTTCTTCGGCTGACTCAAGCGAAAAACGTTCTTCAATAAACCGGGTATCATATTGTGCTCCCATGAAACGATGAGAATCCATTAAACGCTGGTAAAAAGGAATGTTCGTCCGCACGCCAATAATTCGATATTCTTCCAAAGCCCGCCGCATTCGTAGGATTGCTTCTGCTCTTGTTTCACCCCAAACAACAAGCTTAGAGATAAGTGAATCATAATAAGGAGACACTTCAAACCCCGGATAAATTCCCGTATCCACTCTCACCCCGGGGCCAGTTGGGGAAAGGATATGGGTGATCGTTCCCGTCGAAGGATTGAAATTGTTATAGGGATCTTCAGCATTAATCCGGCATTCCATTGACCAACCTTTTTGAGAAATATCTTCCTGGTTATATCGCAATTGACGACCACGGGCCACCCGGATTTGTTCCTTTACAATATCTACACCGGTAACCATTTCTGTGATAGGATGCTCCACTTGTAAGCGGGTGTTCATTTCCAGGAAATAATAATTTTTATCTTTGTCTACCAGAAACTCGATTGTACCGGCGTTAACATAACCCACTGCCTGAGCAGCTTTAACCGCCACACTTCCCATTTCTTGCCTTATTTCCGGGTCATCGTCAATAAATGGGGAGGGAGTCTCTTCTAACATTTTCTGATGACGTCTTTGCAAGGAACACTCTCGTTCGCCAAGGTGAATGATATTTCCATGTGTATCCGCAATAATTTGAAATTCGATATGGCGAGCGTCTTCCAACACTTTCTCTAAATAAACATTCCCATCTCCAAAAGCTGCTTCAGCTTCTCTGCGAGCTGATTTTAATAATAATGGCATCTCCTCGATGCTATTCACTTCTCGCATACCTTTCCCACCGCCACCAGCAGATGCCTTGATCAATAAGGGGAAACCAATTCTTTCTGCTTCGTTCATAATTTCTTCATCACGAAGACAACCTTCCCCTTCTGTGCCCGGAACAACCGGTACACCAGCTTTAGAAACCGTTTTTCTAGCGACCGTCTTATCACCCATGGATAGAATGGATGAAGGATTAGGACCAATAAAGATAATTCCCTCATCTAAACATGCCTGGGCAAAATCTGCCCGCTCAGCTAAAAACCCATAACCTGGATGAATAGCACCTGCCTCTGATTTTTTGGCGCATTCGATGATCTTATCCGCTCGTAAATAAGAGTCCCGTGATGGAGCTGCACCAATATTATAGGCTTCATCGGCATAACGGACATGTAAGGCTTGACGATCATTTTCGGAATATACGGCTACCGTTTGCAATCCCAATTCTCGACAAGCACGAATGATCCTCACCGCAATCTCGCCTCGATTCGCGATCAATACTTTATTAAACATCGCTCAGACCTCTTCCTTTTTGCAGACATTGGTTTGTGAACCAACCCTCGATTAATTTGCCATAATAAATTAGCCCTGTTCAAAAAAGCTTTCCTTTATTATTGATCCATGTCCTGATGGTCCTAAAAGAAGGTTGCCACCCCGAACGATATGAGGGGTCTTTTCATTGTTTTCTAGAGTTCTCTCTTCGTTCGATATGACATTTATGGCTTTTTGGACAAATTCCTTGTCAATCTGAAAAACTTTTCGATCTATCCAAGGCTTTCATAATGGAATACAGCCATGCTTTTTAAGGGGATTTGTATCCCTTTTATTAGATAACATTTCCAGAGCGTTGATCAACCTCGGACGGGTTTCGTGAGGTTCTATTACATCATCAATATATCCACGTTGGGCGGCGATATAAGGATTGGCAAATTTCTCGCAATATTCATTGACCAGTTCCTCTTTCCTTTTTGGAGCATCTGCTGTATTGGTTAATTCTTTTCGAAAGATAATATTCACAGCTCCATCAGGACCCATAACCGCAATTTCGGCTGAGGGCCAGGCAAAGTTAACATCCCCGCGGATATGCTTGCTGCTCATGACTATATAAGCTCCACCATAAGCTTTTCGGGTAACAACCGTTAATTTTGGGACAGTGGCTTCACAGTAAGCATAAAGCAATTTAGCGCCTGACCGAATGATGCCGCCATGTTCCTGTTCCACCCCGGGCAGAAATCCTGGAACATCTACAAACGACACCAAAGGAATATTAAATGCATCGCAGAATCGGACAAATCTGGCTGCCTTTTCGGATGCTTTGATATCTAAAACCCCCGCTAAAACTGCCGGTTGATTAGCAATAATCCCAATACTATGTCCGCCTAACCTTGCAAACCCGATCACGATATTTTTGGCAAATTGCTCTTGAATTTCAAAAAATGTGCCGTTATCTACTATGTACCGAATGACATCCCGAATTTCGTATGGTTTACTGGCATCCTCTGGAATAATTGAATCTAGCGCCTCTTCCATTCGCAGAGGATCATCTGGGCTGGCAACAAACGGCGGATCTTCCATGTTATTTTGGGGAATATAACTTAATAACTTTCGAATTAGATATAACGCATCAGCCTCATTATCCGCTGCCAGGTGACAAACCCCTGATATTTCTGCATGCACATCGGCTCCCCCTAACTCTTCAAATGTCACTTCTTCATGAGTTACTGCTTTAACGACTTCGGGGCCAGTTATAAACATATACGATGAATTCCTAACCATGACCACGAAGTCCGTCAAAGCCGGTGAGTAGACTGCCCCGCCAGCGCATGGACCCATAATCACACTGATTTGCGGAATGACCCCAGATGCTAAAGTATTCCGCAAAAATATCTCCGCATACCCTCCTAATGAAACCACCCCTTCTTGAATACGAGCCCCACCCGAATCATCTAAACCAATCACTGGAGCTCCGTTCTTCAATGCCATATCCATGATCTTACAGATTTTTTCCGAGTGAACTTCTCCCAAGCTCCCCCCGAAAATTGTGAAATCTTGACTGAATACATAAACCAACCTGCCATTAATAGTGCCCCAGCCAGTGACAACACTATCCCCCAAAAATTTTTGTTTATCCAGATCAAAATCATGAGTGCGATGGACCACAAAGGCATCCACTTCACGAAACGAGCCTTTATCGAGTAATAGGTCAATTCGTTCTCGGGCCGTTAACTTGCCGCGTTCATGTTGGGCTTTAATTCTGCTTTCACCCCCTCCCAGCCGGCTTTGAGCACGATATTCCTGCAATTTTTGAATCTTTGGATTATTTGTCATGTTTTGCTCCAAAATATACTTGTACCCCTTTGCTCCTCATCAATAACCAATAAACGATCAACGTCAGTAATTGAAGGGCAATCACAAAAGGAATATTTCGATTTGATACACCTATTGATAATCCTAAACGATCAATCCAATAAAAAACTATCAAGATCAATATATATCCAGATAAATATTTAAAAGTATTTTTATTCCTATTTAGGATGAGGAAAATCATTACAATGCTCAAGATGAATAAACTAAAACCACTGACCAAAATGTAAACGACAACCCATCCCAATAAGTTTTTTAAAAAAGACCAGTTTTGGATCGCATATAATAGCCTAAGTAAATGCAACCCCGCACTGATTAACACCCCTAGCAAAAGAACAGTTACGCCCTTT
>DHFN01000028.1:0-13071 GCA_002402275.1 Anaerolineales bacterium UBA4823 | reverse complement strand
ATTGTCATACCGAGCGAAGCGAGATATCTTAATAACAATGAAAAGACCCCTCGCTTCGCTCGGGGTGACGACCTTCTTTTGGGACAGTCTCATACCATTTATTGTATCAGATGAATTTCTCGAATATGGATTTGGGCAGTTTCCTCGTGAGATAAACTCAAGATTTCCAATCGGATGTGATTTCCCCGATATGGTTCAGGAAATAACAGTTCAATATGGGGGTCAGGAGGTAATCCAGAATAGGTCTGGGTTAATACCAACCCTTCTGGGTGTTGTTGATTATATAAAATCACCTTAATTTCAAAGTCCATTGACCCAAAATCGGCACTTATCCCTTGAATTGTCAAAGATTGGGAGAAGTTAAAATCAAAGATAAATGGATTTGCTTCAATTCCGCGGATTAAACTAAAGACATCTCCGTCAAACGCATCGGATAATTGCCCAGAATTAATTTGGGAATATAACACATGGGCGGAATTTCCTTGAATTTCCAGGTCTCCAGCAATCAGCTTTCGTCTGGCTTCTTTTTCGGCTGCAAAAATTTCATCCACATTTTTTACATAATCCAAACGAACAACATAAAAACCATCCTTCCCATTAGGATAGGGAATGGTCTTGATAATTCCTAAAAATCGCATTTTCGGACTCATTAAAACCTGACGAAATTCTTCAGCGGTCAATATAAATATGGTGTGATCATCAACAGGTTGCTTTTGGGACAAATAAGCATCAATTGAACCCATCATCAGCCGTTTAGTGTATTCCTCTGGCAAAAAGAAACGAATAAACACATCAGCTCCATTGGCCCACAGAGAGGAGACAAATAAACGATTCCTAGAATCAGATTGGATTATTTCGGGAATCACATCTTGGAAAATTTGTCTTGATCCATATTGCATCCCATACAGTCCATAATCTTCAAACCAAGTCGGTGCCCGATAAGTAATATCCCACAGCATGTATAAATTGACCGCTGCTAAAATGATAAATAGGACAGCTTGAGCGGATGGTTGGTTAATATGTGAAATACCTTTCCTTAAGTCAAAAAATACTCTATGCCATAAATGATCTGGAACACCATTTTGGTCTCTTGGCTCAGAAATCCAATTTAATATTTGCTGCCATCCAATTCCCGCCAAAAATATTATGGGTATGACCATAACCAGCACGCGGGTAATCCCGATCCCTACTAAAGCGCTTCCCATAGGGGCGCTTAATATTGCCAGTAAGACTGTCCGATTGGCGGAGTTGTTCAGGTGTTTGAGTACCACAATCAATCCAATTAGAATAAAGGGAAGATTGAACAAACCTAGATTTCCATAACCCTTCATCACATGCCGAACCAGATCATGATCGTTAGGAATGAACCAATAATATGGATTCAGCCCATTAAGGTATTCACGCAAAAAACGCAAGATTTTCTCAGATAAAGGAATTGGGTACATCCAATAGGAATCTAAATTACGAAGATGCTCGAATGGTGCATTGGAATGATAAGAGAGAAACCGGAAATATGGAATTAAAAAGACTAACCCTAAACCAATTGCCCCACACAGTATTTTCCGATTTTGCCAATGATAACGAAAATCTGAAAAGAATAATCCCAGGGTGAATGCAGCCAATACAACCTGACCAGGACTGTAAGAATAAAACGCTAAGGCACAAAACAATACTACTAGAAAGATATATTTTGGTGAACGATAACGGTATAACAAATAGAAAGCAAAATACAGACCAAAAAATGAACAGAATAAAACCGTCTCAAATGCTGTTCGCGAATGGAGAAACCAAGCGGGGGTAATGGATAGAAACAAGACAATGCTCCACCATCCCGCAGCAGATGAAGCTGCTTTGCTCTTTCCAATGCTATTAAAAAATTCATTCCCGACATACTTAAAACACAACGCCAGACAAATTGCCGTAACTAAAGAGATCACCACTGATACAGACCGCGTGGCAATCACCGATTTTCCAAACAATAAATAAGGTATGACCTGGGCATAAACGCTAAGGCTCAAATTATAAAAATTCCCATTTTGAAAATAGGTAGGCAGGAGAATCCCATCTGGACTCATAAAATGATCCCGCACTAAATCGGCAGCCGAAACGGTTTGGATGGCTTCGTCTGTGAAAAAATAGATAGGGAAATTTGCCAGATTAATCATTCGAGTACTGAAATAAATGACGATGCTTAATCCAAACAAGATGGAAATAAAAGAAAATGCACTAAGCCAACTTCTCAATAAATAGGTCGTTAGTTGCTTCCATATTCTCCAAAGATTGGATAATGCTATTGGGGTATTTTCCTTTGGTAAGATGACTAAATCTACCTTTGAACCATTCTCTAATAAGTCCTTTTTCTCGATCACAAACATCCCTTGCTGATAAACAGCCGGGTTAAAGATAGTTTTTCCCTCTTTTAGCTTTACTTTTCTTTTTGGAAGCTTTATCCTAAAATCTTTGATTTTTGTGATTAATTTTTTCAACCATTTTCCTAGCGCGATGATATCAGAACGAATTATAAACAAAATAATTCCGAGACAAACTAAGCTAATGATCAATCCCAAATAAAAGAGGGTCGGGTGAAATTCAAATTGATATCGGTGAGTGCCCTCTTTCATTTTTACTGCCAGATAGCCGCCAGCCTGGTCCAACACAGCGTTACGACCATCAACTTTTACCTGCCATCCCGGATAATGAGTTACAAGAACCACCAACACGTCTTCAGTTGAACCATTCGCAATAATTTCAATGGCATCATTTTTAATAAAAAAAGGTGTTAAGGCAATCACATCTCCATTTTTCAGTTTTTCATTTTCATTAGCCTGGAGTGTTATAAGCGGTGTCTTGAAAGCTATCGGTAAGCTATCCGACATCTTATAGATTGCATTTCCTTCGATTTCTTTAACAATTTGCCAACGCCCTTCGGGTGGTTTATCCTGTGAGGATTGAATAAAGTATAAAGGAGTTGCTTCTACTGGGCGATTATTTAATTGTGGATCATCAAAACGACGAATATCAGTCCAATGGTACCAGGCATCAATATATTTCAAACGCGAAGATAACATTGCCAAATGCCAGCTACCTACCGGATTATGACGGACATAATAATCCGAGTTATCATATTGTTTCAGCCATTGGGTCACTCGATAGGCAGGTTGGTAATCCTCTTCTAAAAATATGTGGACATGATTGGTCTGATAAGTATCATAAACACCATAACCCATCAACACAACCAATCCGATAATCCCTATGCTATTTATAAACATTTGGATTAAACCCAAACCACCCTGCCTAATATGCTCGATATTCCTTAATAAATACTTCCAAACCCCATCAATTCCAAATGCCCCCAGTACAAAAATAGCTAAACCCCCAAAGATCATCATCCGTAAGACATAGCGAAACTGGTTAAAGAACGAGGCTTGATAGTAAAAATTCCGCCAGGGCATGCAATCAACATCTATCCATAATACGACAAATAGAATTGCACTTAACCAATATAGGATCCAGCGACGTTGACCTCTTCGCCAACCAAAAGGCAGCAACAACAACGCTAGAAAAGGTACATAACCAATATAGGCATAAAATTCTTCTCTAGCAGGTAAGGTAGAATACGCATCCGGACGTAGAGTATCTTTGGAAGTGTAATCCAACCAGATCTGAAAAGGAGTATGGGAACCTAATACATCCTCCCCTTTGACCATAAAGGGTCGAAATTGCAGCATGGGAAGAAAGTTTACAGCAATAACGCCCCCACATAACAAACAAGCTGCCACGATAGAATAAATAAATTTGGAATTTAACTTAAACTTCAGGGGTTTCTTGTAAATCTCAATGGCAAAAACAAAAACAAATAGAATAATAAACCAAAAAATTAAGAAGGTAAAATAAGCATTCCCACAAAAATAAAGTAATGCTAACGAGCAAGCAAAATAAACTAGTGTTTTGACTTCTTTATTATGCTTGTACTGTATAAGAAAGTAAAACACCCAGGGTATCCATGCAAACCCAAAGATAAATAAATATTGTCCAGAAAAAAATCTAGCAGTGGGTTGACTAGAGAAAGCATACATAAAACCTAACCACAGGGTAACTAACCTGTTGAAACCGAACGCCTTCCCTAATTTCATCATTCCAATTGCAGCTAAGATATAACTCAATACTAAAGCAATTCGATATCCTATCCTCACACCAAACACTAAACACGGAAGGGTGATAACGGGATTGTATAGATTAAGCATTGGATCAGCAAGATAGGGCAATCCGGTGTGAAGATAGGGATTCCAGGTCGGGAACTGGTGATCTTGAAGAAGGCTTTGCACAAAGAACTGAAGATCATATTGAAAATACTCGCTTTCATTTCCAGGCAACCGCAAATTCGTCTGAAAATTCAGTATTCCCCGACAATAAAAAAGGACTCCTAAGATTAACAAAAAAAGTTGTAAGCTATCACCCCAACGATTTAACCAGGACATCCTTTCCATCAGGTTAACAAAAGGATTATGAGGGGCGAATAACTTTGTTGATCGGTAATCTTCTTTTTGTTCGACCGGCTTTTGGCTGTCTTTGGTTTTTTCTAAAAGGGCTTTCCCCACTTTCCGTAACCAGGTCAAAATGGGTGAATAAGAGCCAAAAATGGTGACACCCTCAGCTAGGTTAAGACTATCCCCATATTTCTTTTGGAAATGACGATGCATCCATTGCATCAAAAATAGATCAATAACGATTGCAAGGATGATTACAGAAATGATCAACACCCGGAATGAAGTAATATTCATAAAGAATTATTAGATATAATCTCGAAGCTCGATACTCATAAACCCCTTTTCCATCTTCGGACAAATTGTTTCCTAATGAATTCCCCATGATCATCGTATTTTGCTATATTCTGAGCGATCTCATTGTATGGAAAAACTCTTACTGTTTGTTGCATCATCTCTTGATCTTTGCTATACGAGAATAACCAATTTGACGACGAGCACTGTTCCCGATAAATTTATAAACTAATTATAGCATGGAGGTCAAAAGCATCTTATTGACACTTTTGAAAAGTAGGATATACTCACCTCGCTGGAGGATTTAAGATGACCGAGCCGATCAGTCCTGAACTATTTTCCCATTTAGTATCTCTTGCTGCATTAGAGTTGTCGAACCAAGAATCTGAATATTTACGGCAGCAATTGAACAATCAACTCAAAGCGATCAATGAATTAGCAGACATCCCCCTTGACCCAAATATTCCACCGGCTTTGCATGGTATTCAATACTCACCAGCTTTTCGACCACCTATCCGAGGGGATTTTTGGCAGCCTAGTGAACTTGCCGATAGCATCCTCGAACAAGCACCGGAAGTCGAAGAGCGGTTTATTATTGTCCCTGATATTCCTCATCAAGATCTGGAGTGATCCATGGAGTTATGTGACTATCCAGCTTATCAATTGGTTGGGATGATTCGCCGCAAGCAGGTTTCCGCTGTGGAAGTTTTGGAGAGTGCATTAAAAAGAATTGGGGAAGTAGATGGATGTCCAGGGCAACTGGATGGGAATAATCAGATAGAACCAGATAAAATCCATTCTTTCATTACCTTAACTCCAGAACGGGCTAGGTCTCAAGCTCAAAAAGTTGATCATGCCATCGCAGCAGGTGAAGATCCTGGAGGTTTAGCTGGGGTTCCTTTTACAACCAAAGATATTTATTGTGTTAAAGATACTCTTACAACCGCAGGGTCGCGCATTCTTTCTAATTTTACATCCCCCTATACAGCCACCCCTATCGAACGAATCGAAGCTCAAGGGGGAGTTTTGTTAGGAAAAGTAAACCAGGATGAATTTGCTTATGGATCGTCAAGTGAGTCCAGTGCTTTCTTGCCAACGCCGCGGAATCCATGGAACACGGATTGCGTCCCAGGTGGCTCGTCTGGCGGGAGTACTGCTGCCGTAGCAGTTGGGGAGGGCTGCTTCTCGATCGGGACGGATACCGCTGGGTCAATTCGCCAGCCAGCAGCTTTTTGTGGTGTGATAGGTGTAAAACCCACTTATAGTAGGGTCTCTCGTTATGGCTTAATCGCCTTTGGTTCCTCTTTAGATTGTCCAGGCCCTATTACCAGAAATGTTCAGGATGCCGCTTTGGTATTGCGTATCATAAGCGGAGCAGATCCCAAAGACTCAACCGCAGCAAATCTCTCAGTGCCAAATTATCTAAGTGAGTTACAAACCCCAATTCGGGGCATGCGGATTGGGCTCTCGCCAGATTACTTTAAAATAACTTATTTAGATGCTCAAAGCGGGGAAATTCAGCAGGAAGACATCCCCGCAATCATGAAAGATGCCGTCTATAGGGCAGCTGGGCGTTTGGCAGAGATGGGAGCTGATATTGTCGAAGATGTCCCAATGCAGCAAACTCGTTATGGTATCCCGGCTTATTTTGTCATCTCCCGAGTCGAAGCTGCCTCGAACCTCCATCGCTTTGACGGAGTCAAATATGGTTATCGGACTCGCCAAGCGGTGAGCGATGTCCATGAAATGTATCGGAAAAGTCGAGCTGAAGGCTTCGGGTTACAACCCAAATTGCGCATTTTAATGGGTATGTACGTCAGTGCTGCCCAATATAGCGAACAATATTATCTGCGAGCTTTACGGGTACGAACGTTAATCCGCCAAGATTTTAATGAAATCTTTGACCCAAAAGGAAAATATCGTTTAAAAGCTTTGCTTACGCCTACAACCCCAACCACTGCTTTCCGAATGGGAGATATCTATGGGGATTCAGTCTTGATGCAATATGCTGATCAGTTGACAGTTCCCGCAAATCACGCCGGCATACCCGGAATTTCGATTCCAGCTGGATTTGATCTCCAAGGATTGCCAATTGGAGTTCAATTGTTAGGGAATGATTTTGCCGAATCTGAATTACTGAGAATTGCTTATGCTTACGAGAAAGTTACTGAGGAAGATGAATGGCGCACCAGAAAGCCACCAATTTTAACCAAATAAATACCAGATATGGTAATCAAGAAACTGTCAATCCAGGGGATATTTTACCCAGGAGCCTGTCATTGCGAGGCGTACTTTGCCGTGGTAATTTCGTAGGAAGTTGGGGGGAGATTCCCACGTCGCAACAAATGTTCCTCAGGAGTAACTTATGACGGAATATGAAGCGATAATTGGGTTAGAGACCCACATCCAATTAAATACCACCACCAAAATATTCTGCTCCTGTAGAGCAGATTCGTGGAATGATCTCCCCAATACCAATATCTGCCCGGTCTGTACCGGTTTACCAGGCGTCCTTCCCGTTCTCAATCGTGCTGCTGTGGAGAAAGCTATCTTATTAGCTGCTGCAATGCATGCCGAAGTTCAGCCAATTTCCTACTTTGATCGAAAAAATTACTTTTATCCTGATTTACCAAAAGGGTATCAGATCAGCCAATATAATATGCCAGTAGCTCGGGGGGGTTATCTTGAATTGACCATGCCCGATGACACAACAAAAAAGGTCAATATCCAAAAACTTCATCTTGAAGAAGATGCTGGGAAAACAAAAAACGATTTTGGAAGAAGGTTGATTGATTTCAACCGGTGTGGTGTTCCCCTTGTCGAGATGGTCACCGCCCCAGATTTGCGGTCGGCTGATGAGGCAGCTCAATATCTCACTCGTCTCAGACAGCTCCTCCGTTGGATTGGGATCTCTGAAGCAAATATGGAAAAAGGGCATTTACGTTGTGATGCCAATGTCTCCATTCGTCCAATCGGAGTGGATTATCTCAATCCAAAAACCGAAATAAAAAACGTAAATTCAATTGTAGCCGTCCGAGATGCCATTCAAACCGAAATCATCCGCCAGACTCGGGAAGTGCAATTGGGACATAAAATTGAAGCCTGGACATTGGAGTGGGACGAGGAAAGGAATGTCTTACGGAAAATGCGTTCGAAAGAGACCGAAGCAGATTACCGCTATTTCCGAGAACCGGATTTGTTGCAATTGGTAATAGATGAGCAATGGAAAACCGAAACTCTAAAGCAACTTCCAGAATTACCACTAGAACGACGGTCGCGTTTTATCCATCAATACCGAGTGCCTGAATATGATGCTGATATTCTTACCGGTGAGCGTTCACTCTCAGAATATTTCGAAGAAGCCGTGGTGATTTATCAGGGTGACCCAAAGCGTGTTTCCAACTGGCTGATGAATGATGTAATGAGACTGATCAATGAATTGGGAATTCCAGCTGGTGAGTTGAAACTGAAACCAACTTATCTCGTAGAAATTATCAAAATGGTTGATGACAATATCATCAACAACTCCATTGGTAAAACCCTCATCGAAAAAGTTCAGGACACAGGCAAAGCCCCCAGTACAATCGTGTCAGAGGAAGGATTAGCTTTAGTAAGCGACACCCGAACCATCGAGGATACCTGCAAAACCGTCATAGCACAAAATCCCCAACCGGTTAGTAACTATCAAAAAGGAAAAACTGGATTGATCGGTTGGTTTGTTGGGCAAGTGATGAAACAAATGGGTGGAAAGGCTGACCCACAATTGATACGTCAAATCTTAGAAGAGCTCTTAAAACAATAAATGGATTAAACCCTTAATTTATCCCACATATCCTTTAATCTGACATAGCTTTCCTCGAGTTCTTCAGGGAGCACCCGCACTCCTCCCACTGTGGACATAAAGTTCGTATCTCCATTCCAACGCGGAACAATGTGAATATGAATATGATCGGCAATTCCTGCCCCAGCCGATTCGCCGATGTTCATTCCAACATTAAATCCTTGCGGACCGTAGACTTCTTTCAGCACCAAAATCGCTCGATTTACCATTTCTATCATATCTGCCCTGTCAGAGGGATCTAAGCTGGACAATATTGCAGTATGTTGAAATGGAACAACCATTAAATGCCCGCTTGTATATGGATAACGATTGAGGATTGTAAAAGTCTTCTCCCCCCGAAAAATAATTAAATTCCCTGTTCCGTCGGGTTGCTTCAGAGCCTCGCAAAAAACACAGCCTTGATCCTGCTTCGTTTTTTGGATATATTTCATTCGCCAAGGTGACCACAGATAATGAAACATGGCTTCATTTCCTCATATTTTGATTCTGTTTTTTATTTTACCTTCTTTTCCCAAACTCTACCTGAATAACTCTTTTCCCAAATCTTTCCCCATCTATGCTCGCGATACTGATTGATTTATAATTTGCTATTAGGATCATCAACCTATGCAATTCGCGTTTCCATCTTCGATTAACTGGACAGTCAGCGAACTTACCCAATATTTACGCGGGATATTTTCGAGCGCCGAAGAGTTGCAAAATCTGTGGGTGACAGGTGAAGTTTCGAACGCTACCCGCTCTTCATCTGGGCATTTCTATTTCACCCTTAAAGATAATACCTCATCTATCCGCTGCGTTATGTGGAAACAACAATTTGTCAGCCAACATTATCTCCCTAAAGACGGTGAATTGCTTCAGGTTCATGGTTATATTGATATCTATCCGCCAAATGGTGTTTATCAACTTTATGCGGATCGTTTTTCACCGATGGGAGCTGGCTTTCTTTTTCAGGAATTTATTCGCCTAAAGAATAAATTAGAGCAAGAAGGATTATTTGAGGCGGAAAGGAAGAAAAAGATCCCACCCTATCCAAGACGGATTGGCATCATAACCAGTTTGGCAGCAGCAGCACTCCAAGATATTCTCAACACTTTGCGGAGACGTTATCCACTAGCAGAGGTTATTATTGCCCCGGCTGTTGTACAAGGAGTAGATGCTCCCTCAAGCCTCATTCGCGCTCTAAACTTAATGGATACGCAGGTCAAACCGGACGTGATCATCCTGGCGCGGGGTGGCGGTTCCATAGAAGATCTCTGGGCGTTCAATGACGAGCAGCTTGCCCGGGTAATTGCTTCTATGGAGACTCCTGTTGTGACTGGCATTGGTCATGAAACGGATTTTACTCTAGCAGATTTTGTCAGCGATTTACGCGCCCCAACTCCTACAGCCGCAGCAGAATTGATCACCCCCAATACCATTGATCTAAAAGCTTCCCTGACCACTTTACAACAAAGACTCAATCAAGCTAGCCAAATTCAACTTTATCAAATCAAACAACCATTCCATCATCTCCAACATCGTCTGGCTCTGACCAACCCTCAAAACCATATTCGGGTGGATCGCCAGCACTTGGACGAGATTCAACACCGCTTGCTCAACGACACCCGGCACTCCATCCAACAAGAATATCTTCAGTTTCAAACTATCTTGCAAAGAATAACCGCCTTGAATCCTCAAAATATCCTTCAACATGGTTATGCCATCCTTCAATCCAGTCGTGGAGAATTGATCCATTCGATCAAGCAAGTCAAAATTGGCGAGATCATTGCTGTCAAAATATCAGACGGAAACTTGGATACAAAAATAGAAAATATCTATCCCTAAGGCAGAGAAATGGTAAATAAATCTAATAAAATCACCCCAGAAACCAATTTTAATACAACCCTCCCTAATTCAGCAGAAATTGACTCTGAAATCGAAAAATTATCCTATGAGGAAGCTTTATCCGAGTTGGAAAGAATCGTTTCAGATTTGGAAAATGGGCAATATAATTTAGAAGAAACTTTAACTTATTTTCAGCGCGGACAAAAACTTGCCCAACATTGTGCAAAGTTATTGGATCAAGCTGAATTAATTGTCAAACAAATCTCAATGGAAAATAATAACGAATCTGTTGATGAATCAACCTAAATTACAGCGTAAATAATTCTTGAATCATGGGGAGTTCTGTTAGTTAAGCAAAATATATCGAAGGCAATATGGATCTCTTACGGAATTATGTGTTGATTTGCGGTGTAATCGCCTGGTTTATAGCCCAAACCGTGAAGGTTCCTATTGAATATCTTCGGGAACGGAAATGGAATTGGTCATTGCTCTTTCATGCTGGAGGAATGCCAAGCTCCCATTCAGCTTTGGTAACCGCAGTAGCATACGCTTGCGGTCTCTTTTTCGGATTTGAAACGCCCGAATTTGCCATTGCAGTCACGCTAGCGGTTGTTGTCATTTATGATGCAACCGGCATTCGTCGCCAAGCTGGCAAACATGCCGAATTGATCAATGCCATGATCAATGATATGGCAAGCGGTCATCCTCTCAAAGAAGAACAATTACGTGAAGTGTTAGGTCATACACCCCTGGAAGCTTTGGCAGGTGTGTTATTAGGTTTGGTGGTTGCCCAACTAGGATGGTGGATTTTTCGATAAATCATCCCCATTATTACCCATTATTAAAGGAAACCAACTTTGATCAATTTTTGTTGTATCAAACTGATCCCTCTTCTGATTTCTTGGTTCCCTAACACCCAACCAATTATCAAATAAATCAATCCCCCCATTGCAATCCCACCTAAGCTAATCCACACCACATGCAATTCCCGGCTAGTTTTCAACCACCATAACAAACCCAAAACCATCCCCCCACTTGCGATGCTAGATTGGAGGATAACCTTTGCAATAATCTGACCTTCCAGTCCTTTAAGTTGTTTGTGCATCAAATAGGACAACCCCACCATCTCAAAAGCGGTTGCGAGCGAATTTGCCAATGCTAAACCTCCATGGGGCATCCAACCCATATTTGAAAACCACTTTGAAAACAAAAAGCTGAAACCAATATTCAAGCCCATCGCGATCGAGCCCACTATTACCGGAGTTTGAGTATCATGCATAGCATAAAAAGCACGGGCAAGGATTTCAACAACACAATGCCCAACCAGCCCAACCGTATACCACAACAAAGCCCACGAGACTAATTCAGTGGAATGAGAAGTAAAGGCACCCCGCTGGTAAAGTAAAGCAACAATCGGTCTTCGTAGGATGATCAAACCGATCATTGCTGGAATTGCCAGCACCAGAATACCCCGTAAACCAGCGACTAATGTAGCCCGAAATTCATCCATTTTACCTAAAGCAAAATGAGAGGACAATGTTGGTAACGCAGCTATCGCTACTGATTGTGCAATGGCTGCTTGAGGCATTAACATTAAAGTAAAGCCCAGTACAATCCCGGTCACACTTCCTTCAGGTTGAGTTGAGGCAATCCGGGTATTTATCCAGAAGTTTAGTTGTACCACTGCCACACCCACTAGACGGGGGGCAAAGAGGCGGATGACTTCCCTTACCGCTGGCATCTGCCAAGCCAAACTCTTGAAATATTTTCCCTTGAGTTGAATTAAAGATGGAATCTGTAATCCAAAATGCAAAGCTGAACCGATAACGACCCCCCATGCCAAACCTTCGATCCCCATCCGAGGAGCAAGAACAAGAACTCCAAAAATCATTCCAATTTGATACATCGAGGGTGTCAGAGCAGGGATAAAAAACACTTGATGGGAATTTAATATCCCCATCACTAAACCACTCAATGAAAATAAAACAGCTGAGGGAAGCATCAACCGTAATAAGTGAACGGTTTGAGCTTCTTTGATAGGATTTTGAGTAAAACCAGGGGCTAAAACATACCGAACAATCTGAGGTGCCAATCCCCAGGAAACAAGCGCCAAAAGTCCAATTACGATGAGGACCAGATTGGCAATGGCTGAGGCGAGTTTCCAAGCACTTTCAGATTGGTTTCTCACTAATAAACCACTGAAAGTCGGGATAAATGCGCTGGCTAAAGCTCCCCCCGCCACCAAATTGAATAACGTTTCGGATACCCGGTTGGCAGCATTGAAGGCTTCCATATCCATCCCGGTTCCAAAAGCCCGCGCCACCATTATTTGACGGATCAAACCAGTCAAGTTGCTTAAAATAAAAGCTGCCATGACCGCCCCTGCCGCTTTGGCAACCCGGGAGGTAGCGGATTGTGTTTGCTGATTCATCTGTTTTGATTATACAGGATAAATGGTGTTCCCCCTATAATGTTTACAAAGCGTGAGGAAAATATTCGAAAGCCTATAGTCATATCGCTTCGTAGCTCATGCTTCTAGTGATCAACAAATTCACTTTAGCCTATCCTCCTCCGTAGGTGGTTGCCCAATGAGTCATCATTGTCATGTCGAGCGAAGCGAGATATCTT
>DHFN01000242.1 GCA_002402275.1 Anaerolineales bacterium UBA4823 | reverse complement strand
CCCTCGAGAGGATTTGAACCTCTACCTCAAAAAAGAGACAGCGTTCTGAACGCTGCGCGTCTGCCAGTTCCGCCACGAGGGCACATTCGAATTTTACTCGTTTGTGAGCCTGGAAGGACTCGAACCTTCAACCGTTACCTTAAGAGGGTACTGCTCTGCCAGTTGAGCTACAGGCCCGCAAGCATGATTTTAGCAGAAAAACGGCCTATTTTAAAACATACTTGAGTTTTTGAGTAACCCAGCCAGAGACTATGTTCTTAAACTCAACTAAGGTACTGACAAAACCCTGATCTTTCTTTAGTTGGTAAATCTCAAAATTATAGACAGAAGAAACAACCTTATCCTTTCTTACAATAGTAAGCTTTCCCTTAAGCTGACCTTGATATTTGGGTGTATAAAAGCTAATTGCCATAAAAGAAGATTTGTTTGGTTCTAGCGAGGTTTGAATAAATTGTTTTTGTTTAAATCCATCTTGGAACTGCATTAAAATTTGGGTGTCTTCTGGTGTCCAAATAGACTGACCCTCGTTTTTAATTAAAATATAGCCTGAAATCTTTGATTCTTCTTCCAAAATTTTTTGACTAATAAAGAAAACAATCTCGCCCATATCTTCTTGCGCCGGATCTCCCTTTGTCTTAGGCATGGATTGAATTTGAAAGTAAAAAGGGTAAAACGTACTATCCTCAGCCTTCCAGGAAAAATTTGCAAATAGAGGCTCCTGATAATTTAAGACAAATGGCGTGACTGCCACTATTTCTTTCTCAACCCAAACATTTTCAAATGCATATTTAAGTTTAGCTGCAACCTCGGTGGGGGATAAAAGCTTGGATTTTTCCTCACCCTTAGAGTGCTTCCAGCCCGTTTCGGTAATAAAAATTGGCAAATCGCGTTTTAAACCAAACGATTTTAAAAGTTCCATTTCCCATTTATATGTTTTTATACTTATCTTACCCGCAGAATACTCCGAAGCTGAAAAATCGGGGTTGGGGTAGGAGTGGGAAGTCCAGCCGTCTATACAGTCAAAAAAATTTCTCTCTTTCATCATATCCCCAATGAAATTTTCTTCACTCTGGTAACCTTTTGAATCTGGAGCCGAAGCATCAAGTCCTGCAGGGAGAACAAAAAAATCACCAGAGGCATCTTTGAGTTTTTGGGAAAAAGAACATAAAAGTCTGGAGTACTCAGCTGCATTTACCTCTCCTCCCCACTCACTGGCATGGTTGGGTTCGTTGGCAAAGACAATGTAGCGGTTTTTGACAACCCAATTAAGAGAATTTAGAAAAAATACCCAGTTATTAAGTCCTTCCTCATCAAACTTTTTCCAGCCACCACCTTCCTGGATAGTTGCAACTCTAATAATTGGAATCAGGCGAGCGCGCCTTAGTTCATCAAATACTTTTTGCCAATGTTTAATATCTCGTTCATCTTCTCGAATTACCAAAGTCACATAACCCCAATCACCACCCCCAGAGTTAACTAGTTGCCTGGCGCTTTCCATATCGTTACTGTCAAGAAGATGTATTCCATAGCGGTTATTGGCATATTCTTGAGGATCCACAATGGCAAAAGCCCCACTGGAAGTTAAAAACAGCAAAACTGTAGCCAACAACAAAGAAAAAAAATACTTCATAGAAGTTGGGCAAAATCTATCAGGGTGCCCCTGGGGGGAATCGAACCCTCATCCCCTCCTTAGAAGGGAGGTGCTCTATCCATTGAGCTACAGGGGCTGGATGTCAATCCTGACAGGGTCTTATACCTTTATAAACTTGACCACTCGCGAGTGTTTTAATGATAATTTCCGGTGGACGTCCTAAACGTTCACCTAATTCTATCGAACTCATGGGGGTATTGCCATTTGCTAAAAATATACGAAAGACCGAATCGACTAAAGATGAATGTTGACCGATAAATCCCGGCTGCTTGGCGCAATGGGTTATCAATACATGTTGCAATCCGTCCACACATTGAACCTCAGCCGTGTTGGGGTCAACCCAATCAATTTTTTCATCTAAATTCAATTCATTGAATGTTTCTTGATGTTCTTGACATAAATTGCTCTTTAAATAAACGCGCCAGTTACAATCGTTTTTCTGCCACCAATCGAAATCGATATGAAAACGGGTATTAATCGTTGGTTTTACCAGGCTGGACCTTTTCAGTTCACCCAATTCGTTTCTCCTAAATTTATCCCATTCAACCAGCACCTTCCGAATCGTTGAACCGGAAATGTAAATCTCCAACATGAACAAACCAAGGTCGAGATGCCAATAATTCTAATATCGGTCCAGGCGGGCAGCGTTTGATCACATTCAACGCGGTATACAGCTCGCTTGCATGTACATGGCTTTGTGGATTTAACTTCGTTAATTCGCGGACTACACTCACCACGGTCTTCTCGAAAGGCGGGCGTTCCTTCTGCATCTGTTCCCAAATTTGATCGATTGCATTAATATCCGGGACGACTACTGCCATACGCTCATCCACCGATGAGCTGATGGGTTGTTTTAGCATGGCAAAAACAATCCCGCCATCCGAACCCACCAAAACAGTTCGCACCCATTCTCTGGTGGGACGTTTCGGGTCGCAGCGAACGATTACTTCACCCGCTTTCTGACCTTTGCGGATATGAACAATACTGCCTGGGATCAATCCGTATTTCTCATACCAGCTTTTCAAACCGAAAACATACCGTTTATTCCTTACCACCCAGGCAGGGAATTTTTCATTGGTCAAACCATCCACAATCGTAAACCGTATTCGCGGCGATTCATATGCCGTTGGAAACAGATGGCTGGTCCTGGCAGATAATGGCAAACTACCCATTCGCCAATGCGGGAAAATCAAACGGATATCCACTTCACTGAGATGATGATATTTCACTTGGGAAGGTGATAGCTCATCATCCAATTCACCTTCCAAAGCTAGCATTTCATCATTCAACTTCTCACGATCATAATCCATTCCGGAGTAGCGTAAAAATATGGGCGGGTCTTTAACCTCTTCCGGTTCCAAACGTTTTAAGAACCACAGCACATCTCCTGAAGGGCCTACTTCATCGAAACGTGCATCTTCTTGAAGCGCAAAATCCATAGAAAACTCTAATAATTTTGAGTTGACATTGGTAGATAAATCCAACTGTTGGAGTAATGCAGATGTGGGTAATGGGCCGCCTCCCGCCATATCCAATACTGCTTCAGCAAGGTTCAAATGACCCATATTTATGTCGACCAACAAGGCTCGTGGAAACCAACGACCTGCGATATACACAAAATCTTCGTTCTTTTCCAAACCTGCCTGCAATCGCTCGGAAATTAGATCCTTATAGATATAAAGCACCGATTCTAGATTAAGGGAGGGGTCATCTTCCACGACTTCGACCGGGTTATTCAATCCATGGTTTTCCAATCCTGCTGCATATTCATGGGTTTCGCCATTCTCGAATAAAACCTGTATCACCTCGAATTCCCCAAAATCGGGATTTTTCCCCGAGCGGATGTTCGTTACCTTTCCTTTACGCCAGGCTAATGTTGGAAATACCAATGAATCTTCCACCTTATAGCGATTCTTCGGTATGTAAATTTCTCCCCCTGAGCTTCGTTTCATCTCTATCAAGTGTTTTTCGCGTTTAATGCGTTCGGCAACCAGTATATCCACCAACTCTTGGTTTGTAAGAGGTGTTTCGGTTTCTAGAAGATAATTGTAAATAAATTCGATATCTTCCTGTTCCAGTTCAAACGCTTCCCAATAATCTTCACGCAGCGTATATGGACTTATCGGCATAATATCAAAGCCATCCTATATAAAATCGAACATACTTATTCTTTGCTTTTTTAATCGAACAATATTATACTCTATGAAAGAAAAACTCGTAAAAAAAATATGAATAAAAATCCGAACGAACCAAAATGGGAATGTGTAGAAACAGTATCCGGAGACTTATATTCTGAGTTGATTCGTGGATTGCTTGAATCATCCGGTATACCTGTCATATTATCTCAAGAGGGTGCAGGAAGATCTGCTTATCATGTAACGGTTGGGCCTCTAAGTGAGGTCGAAATCATCGTGCCATCCGAATTTAGAGAAAAAGCCAAAGAATTAATCGATGATTTTTTCGCAGGCAGGCTTGAAAGTCAAGACGAGGATGATCATCAAGACGACAGCAATGTTGAATCGATAGATCAAGGATAAATATTATTCAACCAATCCAACGGATCTACCTGTATTCCACCTACCCACACCTCCCAATGTAAATGAGGTCCTTCTACCCTACCCGTCTCTCCTACCTTGCCAATAATTTGCCCGGCTTCTACCTGATCGCCGACATTCACAAGTATTTCAGATTGATGCATATAACCTGTATAAACCCCCCAACCATGATCGATCATGGTGGCATTTCCCCTTACGGTTAATGTCCCAGTATAAACAACAACGCCGGCGGCTGGCGCTAGAATATCGTCCCCGGTTTTACCAACGATATCCAAACCCGTGTGAAAATAAGAATAAGTGCTTCCGTTATAGGATCTGCGGTTTCCAAACCGAGATGACCAGCAATCGTTTGTTTCCAAACAAAATTCTTCTGAAAGCGATGAAGGAATTTGAAATTTACCCTCCCAAAGCTTCTTTTCGGTCCTGGGAATGGTCAAACTCCGCCAATCTTCTTCCTCTGGTTGAGTAATCTCCGGATCGATAGTCGTCGGATCGACGGTTAAAGGCGGATCGTAGGGATAATCCACCGAACCTACATTGACCATTTGAGAGAAACGGTACTCGGTTTTTCCGGGGATTTCAAAAGACAGCGATAATGGATACAAACCAGGCTCGGTCATGGCATGCACACCCTGTAAGCAAATATAAGAACCGGGCTTCTCCTCAAAAAAATGTAATTGGGTATCGATAAATTGACCATTTATTATTACCCCTTCGAGTGTTGCAATCTTGCTGACAACGGCTTTCCCTTGTAACAGGGGTAAGGGTGCAATCTCAATGTGTGATATCTCATCCGGAAACGCTAAAGGTCCTGCACTTTGTCCCCCACTAACCAATAAAGGATCGCCTGTTAATCCAGCCCACATTCCCGATAGTTGATTGGTGGTCACCAATTTCCAGGGATTAACTTGATTGAGAACTGATAGCTCCAACAGTGACTGCCCAGGATTGATCATCGATTTCTTATAAGAAACGATATTCGAATCGTTTTCGGTGATAACCAATGAATAACCAGCATAAATCTCGCCCGAGCTTACCAAATGGTTTAGACGAGCAATCAAAGAGATGGGAATTTGATATAACCGGCTCAAACTTCTAAGCGATTCACCATAATTGACTGTGCGTGTGGTTAATACGCCTTCGACCCCTTCTAATCCAGGGATAACCAAAGTCATACCCGCGGAAAGTTGATCCTGATTGGTAATATTGTTGATGCTGGCCAATTCGTTCATCGACACGCCGAACCTTTGAGCTATCCCCCACAAGGAATCCCCTTCTTGCACAATATAAGTGGGTCCCTTGGGAGGTTCCTGACTCAAAGAAGTAGTCGATGGGATTGCAATAATGATGACCAAAGCGAAAATTAAAAATTTCTTTAACATGGTTTTATTTTTTGATAAGAATTTTATCCCCAATTTCGAAATCTGCCAGTCTTTCTGGTGCCATTTCCAGAACATATCGGGCTGGTTTTTGAGGGAAATAAGCCAACCGTCCGCGTTTGGCTAGGATCGTATCGACTACGACATTACCATTGTTTATCCAGACCACAGCCAAATCGGTGCTAACACCTAACATATGGATAGAACTATCCATACGGCTGTCGCGACCATATACCAACAATAACCCTTCTTGAGGCGATAATGGCGGATGGAACATCAACCCTTTCAAGCGCTGAAGGAAAGAAGAACAAAAACCTGCTGTAACAGGCAGTGTCTCAGGTCGGCTAAGATTAGTAATAAAAACCTTTTGCATCGATTATGAAAATTATCAATGGCTGAATTATGGGGAGAAAATTCCGATTTATTTTTTTCTACTTTTGAAATATTCTTTCCACACTATCGATTAACTCTTGGGGAGTAAATGGTTTCGAAATATATGCAGCTACTTTAGCGATTTGCAATCCAAGAACCTTATCGATGCTTTGTGCTTTAGCCGTTATAACAATAACCGGAATTTTTCTTGTTTTCGTCTCGGCTTTCATTTGCTGGAAAACATCCCACCCATCTACATCGGGCATCATTAAGTCAAGCAATACAAGATCAGGTAGTTCTTTTTTAATCAGGTCTAATCCTTCCCTGCCACCATTCGCCCCTTTGACCGTAAACCCTTTTCGGCTGAGGATCAATGTGACGAGATCAATCATCTCAGGTTCATCTTCAATATATACAACTTTCTTTTCCTTTTTCGTCATTTAATCCTCCAAATCAATATGAGGAACACTCATTAACAAAGTTTACCACATGAATAAATTATTGGTTAAGAGCTTATTAACTGAATGCCAAACATATTCAATGAAAATGCTTATAATATCTCAAATCAATATTTCATCATAATACAAAGGACTATATTCATTTGCTTTTTTACTACTCTTGTATTGCCCCTGAGACTAGGCTATAATCCACATTCGTTGTAATTTTTGTTTAATGAAAGGTTATTTCTATGATCGATGTAAATGATTTGCGTAAAGGTGTCACATTCGAACATGACTCCACCCTATATAAGGTGTTAGATTATGAGCATCATAAACCTGGGCGAGGCAAAGCCACCATACGCGTTAAAGCAAGAAATATGCGCACCGGTACCATCCTTGAAAAAACTTTTATATCGGGTGATCGAGTTCAGGATGTACGCTTAGATTATCACAATGTGCAGTATTTATACTCAGATAATTCACTCTATTATTTTATGGACCTCGATACTTATGAACAACCGGCAATCCCGGCTGAGTTATTGGGTGATAACGTTGGTTACTTAAAAGAAGGCTTGGAAGCCAAACTGACATTCTACCAGGGTGAACCCTTGGACATAGAACTGCCCACTTCCGTCGACTTGCTGGTAAGCCATGCTGATGTTGCGGTGCGCGGTGATACAGCTACCGGTGTAACCAAGAAAGTCACCACAGAAACCGGATTGCAAGTGCAGGTCCCAAATTTCATCAATGAGGGCGATACAATCCGAGTAGATACACGCACTGGAACCTATATAACTCGCGTATAAAGGGTAAGCTTTTTATCATGCGTACTCCAGCAGGAAAGGAATGCCCATATTTTTTCGGGGATTATTACCGCGGGCGCAATATCGAAGAATGTCGGCTTCTCAATCAAGCACAGACACCCTTACGTTGGAAACGTTCGCTTTGCGCTGATTGTCCTGTACCTGGGATTCTATTGGCAAATGCCTGCACCTATATGATTTTAAAACCTGAATTATATCGCCCTTTTCCATTCATCAGACAACAAGTAAGAGTAACAGCCTTTTGTACAAAAACGAAACAAACGGTGATTGAACCACATATCGGGTGCGGTGAATGCCACCAGCTCCCGGATGTTTTTTCAGGAGATTTGCATGACGATCACACTACTCCTTGATCTGGATAATACACTGCTGCATAATAATACGGAAATATTCATTCCCGAATATTTAAAAGCTCTATCTCGCTATCTTGAAGACCATATCGATCCTGTGAAATTGAAAAAAGCGCTTTTAGCGGCAACCGATGTAATGGCTGCAAATAATCGGTTGGATCGCAGTTTAAAGCAAACCTTTGATGAAGTTTTCTATCCGGCAATCGGATATGAAGAACACCAACTAACAGAAACTCTGAATAATTTTTATTCACAGAAATTTTCTTCCTTACAGAAATTCACTTCTCCCATACCTGCTGCTGTTACCCTGGTAAAAAAGGCGGTCGAACGAGGCTATCGAGTTGCCATTGCTACCAATCCCCTCTTTCCTTTAACGGCGATAATCCAACGATTAGAATGGTCTGGCTTACCTGCTGACGAATATCCATTTGCACTGATCCCTTCCTATGAAACCTTTCATTTTGCCAAACCCAATCCGGCATTTTTAGCTGAGTTTTTGGCTCAACTTGGTTGGGAGGAAGGTCCGGTTATTATGGTTGGTGATGATATGATCAACGACATCGAACCAGCCCGATCGCTCGGAATTTGCACCGTATGGATAAAAAACAGCCGTAACGTCGGACAGATCAACTCAACCCCCACAGTTACCCTAGAAGAAATCAGCCAATTCTTACCCTGGTTAGATGCCACACCTCAAGATTCACTCGAACCCAATTTTTCTTCCCCAAGTGCCTTACTCCCAATATTGAAGTCTACACCAGCCGCGTTGCTTACCATTTGCAACCAAATCGATAAACTACTATGGAATAAACGAATTCAAGCAGACGAATGGTGCATTACGGAAATTTTGTGTCATCTAAGGGATGTGGATGCTGAAGTTAACCTACCGCGGGTTGAAGCCGTTCTCTCTGAAGATAATCCATTTCTAGCAGGGAAGGATACCGACCCCTGGGCTAACGAACGACAATATATCAATCAGGATGGCGATCAAGCTATGAATAGTTTTATTCAGGCGAGAACGAGAATTGTGGATTACCTCGAAAAAATCCAGCCAGCGACCTGGCAACGTTCTGCCCGTCATGCGATTTTTGGACCTACTCGTTTGATCGAATTGGTCAATATCATCGCCGGTCATGATCGGCTGCATATTCAACAAGTCTATAAAAATCTAAATGCTCATATGAGTAAATAAACCAATTCTTATTAGAACCTTGTTAGAATTTTTAATTTATATGTCTCAGCATCTACCAGGCGGGGCAGGAGATTGGTATAATGTTCCATTGACGATATAATTCGTCGTATATTATTGGAGGTTTATGTGAATTCACCACGTAATCGGTCTTCGATTATTTACATTTTATTGTTCATTGCCATCATCACAATGGTGGTCATCAATTTCCAACAACAAGCCACCAGTCAAGAAGTACTGCCCTTGAACAAAGTAGCTGATGATATCAAAAATGGTTTGATCCAAAGAGTGATTGTAGAAGACGATAACCAATTGAGGGTTATCTACTTTAAAGACGGCAGCGAGCGCATTTCTCACAAAGAACCTGAAACTACCTTGGTCGATCAATTAAAAAACCTGGGCGTCAGCGCAGACCAACTTTCTTCGAGCAAAGTTAAGGTAGAAGTAAAACCTCCCAGTGCCTGGGTAGGGGTGATTTCCATGTTGGGATATGCTGCGCCATTTATCATTTTAGCCATTGTTTTTTGGTTTGTGTTTAGACAAGCTCAAGGTAGCAACAACGCAGCCATGTCTTTTGGTAAGTCACGCGCGAGAATGTTTACAGGGGATCAGCCTAAAGTGACATTCGAGGATGTTGCAGGTGTTGATGAAGCAAAAGAAGAATTATACGAGGTCGTTGAATTTTTACGCGAACCCGAAAAGTTCATCTCTTTAGGTGCTCGCATCCCTAAAGGCGTTTTGCTTGTTGGCCCACCGGGCACGGGTAAAACCCTGCTAGCAAAAGCAGTGTCTGGCGAAGCGGGCGTTCCATTTTTCTCCATATCCGGTTCAGAGTTTGTCGAAATGTTCGTTGGCGTCGGTGCCAGCCGCGTCCGCGATCTCTTTGATCAAGCCAAAAAGCACTCGCCTTGTATCATCTTCATCGATGAGATTGACGCGGTCGGCCGTCATCGCGGCG
>DHFN01000045.1 GCA_002402275.1 Anaerolineales bacterium UBA4823 | reverse complement strand
CAGTACTCCCATTTTGATCAACCCCAGAGGAATACGAGCGTACGTGCGCAATGACACTTTTTTTCAAGCAATCGCTCAGGTTATCACTCAGTTTCCCGATTTGCATGTGATTTGTCCAGCGATGGCAGGAGAAAAACAAGCCCAGGGCTGGGTGAATCAATTCCATCTAGAAAAGGTAGTCGAATTGTCTCCGCGTTTAAATCCAGGTGAAATGGCAAAGTTATATCAACGAGCCCAGGTAATGGTGTCTTTAACCGAACATGATGGCACCCCAAACACCCTGTTGGAAGCAATGGCGTGTGGGTGTTTCCCTATCGCCGGTGATCTGGAGTCAATCCGGGAATGGATCACACCGGGAATCAACGGATTTCTATCTCCCCCTGACAATCCCGAAATCACCGCCAAATGGATTCTGACCGCATTGGAAAGTCCTGAAATTCGGGAAAAGGCAGCTCAAATCAATGCCAAAATTATCGAAGAGAGAGCCGATTATGCCAAAGTGATGCAGAAGGTAAAGCAAGTCTATCGGGAGATAATCACATAAGAATGGGGATGTTGAGGGATCATTTTTATCTATGATAACTGATCATCGCAACACCCAGGATCGAGAGGATGATCCCGACTAGATTAATCCAATTGATCTTTTCCCGCAGAAAGAAAATGCCCAAAACTACCAATATTATATTGACAAATACTCCTGTCACCAGGTTTCCGGTACTCAAGCTCCAGCCAGAGCGATACATCAATAGGAAACCAATTTCCATCATGAAAATACATATCGCGATCACCAACTGCGTGTAATTTAATTGGTGAATATGAACCGAAATTCCTTCTTTGATTGGAAAAACCAGTAAGGCGATCATCGTAATACAGGTGACTGCTAGATAAATTCCCAGGACAGATACTAGCGGATGAATGGTTGGGGTCACTTTCTTAATAAAGAATTGATAACCTACCGCACCCACTATGGCAAGGATGGCAGTAAAGATATACATAAATCCAGTTTTCCTTTGCATACTAAATTTATCCCAATGGTTTGATTTTTTCTAAAAACTTGAACGAATGTCATTATAATGGATGCTGATAAAACTTACCAAAAAATTTTCCATAAACTAGTGTTTGCTGGGAATCAACCCAAAGGTACCATTTCCCGTTATAATCCAGAAAATTAACGATTCCTCTTAATCGCAATTATTTGGTCAGTTATAGCAACATTCATCATGAAGCACATTGCACGTTCGACCCTAATCGTAGCATTTTTTTTTGGCTTAGAAAAAGTTCTTGGCTTTCTGCGTTATTTTCTTATCGCTCACCAATTTGGCTTATCCCCCGAACTAGATGCCTTCAATGCTGCCAATAATATCCCCGATTTGATCTTCAGCTTGATTTCCGGCGGCTCTTTAGCACTGGCGTTTATTCCCGTGCTCACCGAGACACGCCAAACCCAGGATCGATCCGCTGCCTGGGTGCTTTTCTCCCAAGTGCTCAATCTGGTCTTCGTCATCACTGCTGTTCTTTCATTAGGGGTTTCCTTATTTGCCCCTTTCATTGTGCGTGCCCAAATCGGAATTGTGCCGGGTTTTAATCCCCAAGAGCAAGATTTGGTGGTGCATTTGATGCGTCTGAATTTAATCGCCACGCTATTGCTCTCCTTAGGGGGATTAGCCGTGGCTGGCTTGCAATCCAATCAACATTTTTGGCTTCCCGCAATTGCCCCGAGCATGGTGGATCTGGGCAGCTTGTTCGGGATAATCATCCTAACGCCTTCTTCAGGGTATCAAATCGGACCGATCACCTTGCCAGCTTTCAACCTGGGGGTTTATGGTTTGGTATATGGGATGATTTTCGGCGCTCTATTGTTTCTGCTCATTCAAGTTCCTGGTCTGGTGCGTTATCAATTCAAGTGGTCAGCCGGTTTTGGATTAAAAACGAGCCAGGTGCAGCAGGTATTGCAATTGATGGGACCGCGAGTCCTGACTATGCTCTTTATTAACCTCATTTTCATCGCTCAAGATAACTTAGCATCCCGTTTATCGGCGGGAGCGATCACCGCATTAGCCTATGGCTGGTTATTCATGCAGGTTCCAGAGACATTAATCGGAACCGCCATCGGCACCGTCCTTTTGCCCACTTTATCCGAGCAAGTGGCTTTAGAAAATCAAGAACAATTCCAATCCACCTTGAATAGTGGATTGAAGATCATTCTGGCATTTTGCCTGCCATTAATCCTGCTCCTCAGCCTGGTCATCGGTCCGGTGGTAGCTATATTAGGATTCGATGAAACAGGGACATATCTGGTTACCTGGACAGCCCGAGCTTATTTGCTCGGCTTAGTTAGTCAGGCATTAATAGATTTGGCTGCCCGGGCATTTTACGCCCAAAAAAATGCCCGCATTCCATTGCTAGCTTCTGGGTTGAATACTCTGATATTTATTTTAGTGGGATCTTTTCTCTCCCACCCTTTGGGTGCCCCTGGAATTGCTCTGGCAAACACGATTTCTTTCACTTGCGAGGCACTCCTGCTGTGGATTTTACTAACTCGCCAGCGCCAAAAATCTTGGCAGATCAAACCGACATTCCTTCGGGCTTTAATAGCAACCGGACTAAGCGGCTTGGCAGCCTGGGCACTACTTCTATTACCCTATTCACAGCTCATTCTTGCGGTTTGCGCTGGGAGTTTGGGTGTGTTGATTATTCTACCCTGGGTACTGCCGGAGATAAAGTTATTATTGCGCTTATAAAACCAAAAATAAAATCCCCTTCACGGAAGTGAAATTATTGAGATTGCCTCTAAGAAGATTTGTCACCCCGAACGAAGAGAGGGGTCTTGTCATTGATGTCAAGATATCTTGCTTCGCTCGAGTTGACCATTATCGAAATAACAAACAGTAAGCTTACTCACCCCAAGGCCGCCTGAGAAGTGACCCGTTTTTACCAACTGTCGAGATATTTCGCAGAGGGGACATGCTAGTTGTGGAAATATTCCTATAGATATGGGTCGCCCCTACTAAAATTCCAGAAATCGAAATTGCCCCAAAGAAAGGTTGTCACCCCGAACGAAGAGAGGGGTCTTGGCATTGGCGTTAAGATATCTCGCGTCGTTCGAGTTGACCATTATCGAAATAACAGCCAACAAGCTTACTCACTCCAAG
>DHFN01000041.1 GCA_002402275.1 Anaerolineales bacterium UBA4823 | reverse complement strand
TTGAGTTCAGTAAAGGCATTACATAGTTCCATTCCTGCCATGAAACCTTCAAAGCGTTCAACCATACTTGGATTTCCAGGAATACTCTTGGCTAGAGGAGAAATATCCCGTGGATAATTATATAAAAATGTCGGCTGAACCAATTTAGGCTCAAGATAATCGCTAATTAATCCATCAATTAATTTTCCCCGGGGGGCATTGGGATCAACCGGCAGCCCTCGTTGATGGATTGCCTCTGCCAATGAATTCGTGGTTGGGTATGCTTGAATCTCAATACCGGTTGTCTCTAAAATCCCCTGACTTAGCTCCATTCTGCGCCAGGGCGGATTTAAATCAAGGGTTACTCCTTGATAAGTGAGTATCCGTTTACCTAATACTTTATCAGCTGCATAAGCAATCATCGTCTCTGTCAATTCCATCACTTGTAGATAATCCGCATAGGCACAATAGAATTCCAGTTGGGTGAATTCTGGATTATGAGTACGGTCAACTCCTTCGTTTCGAAAATCGCGTCCTAATTCATAAACTCGCTCCAAATTACCCACTAATAAACGTTTTAAATAAAGTTCAAAGGAAATCCGCAAGTAAAGGGTTTGTTTGAGTTGATTATGAAAAGTTGTGAAAGGACGCGCCGCCGCTCCTCCATAGATGGGTTGCAAAACAGGGGTTTCCACCTCTAAGAAACCCTCTCCATCCAGAAATTCACGCAAAGCTCGTACAAGTGCTGCCCGAGTTTGAAAAATTTGCCGTACTTCAGGGTTAATGGCTAGGTCCGCATATCTCTGCCGGTAACGGGTTTCAGGATCGGCAAGGGTTGCATGCCGTACAACCTGACCATCTACAACTTCATCTTTCGCAGCTGGGAGCGGTGTGATTGCCTTTGCTAATAAACGAAATTCTTTAACTTTCAAAGTGACTTCGCCAGCCCGGGTTCGAAACATTTCTCCACTAGCCTGAATAAAATCCCCCAAATCAAGATCCCGATTGAATGAATCGAGCGCTTCCTTACCCACTTCATCTGCTCTCAAAAATAATTGTACTCTTCCTTCACCATCTTCGATATGGGCAAAGGTGATCTTCCCCATCGTTCGCATGGAACGCAGCCTGCCCGCTAAAATTACTTGGTGTGGTTCATCTGGGGATTGCTCCTCGCGGGCTTCAAAAGCTTCAATAGCTTGATGGCTCGTATGAGTCCGTTGTGCCCTAGTAGGGTAAGGCTCTATCCCTTTTTGTTTTAGCTGTTCAAGTTTCTCCAGCCTTTGTTTTTCTAATGGAGTATATTCTATAGGCATAGTCACCTCATGCTCTCAAGATAAAAAAAGCCCCGCGCAATACGGATTAGCGCGGGGCTAGGTATTCGCCCCAGGTTTATTCTACCTTCAATACTTTCACCATAAACGATCCATCGGGTGCTTCTACTTTGACCTCGTCACCAGCGCGATGTTCTAATAAAGCCCTCCCCAAAGGGGATTCGTTTGAGATTCTCCCTAATCGTGGATTAGCTTCAGCTGGACCTACAATTGTATAGGCTTCCGGATCATTGCTTCCTTCTTGAATCGTAACCTTTCGTCCAACTTGGATAAATTCACTCTTGCTCAAGCTTGGGTCAATTACACGAGCATTAGCAAGCAGCATTTCCAGATCATGGATTTTCCCTTCCACAAAAGCTTGTTCGTTTTTAGCTGCCTCATACTCTGCATCTTCAATTAACTCTCCGCCCTCCATCGCCTCATGCAAGCGTTCAGCAACTTCTTTGCGTTTGACCGTGCGGAGGTATTCCAATTCTTGCTGCAATTTATCGAAGCCCTCACGGGTTAAATATGTAATTGCCATGCGGGTATCCTGTCCCTTAAAAAATATATCCTGAAAATACCAACCGAAATTCAATCCCTGAAAACGAACTGCGGCGGAAGGAACACTTCGCTCCAAATTTCGCCGCTTGGTTCATTTTAACACATCCCTTCCGAGTTTGCAAGGAATTTTTCGTTAAATTGATCCAAAACAATTGATAATCAAATTCATGTGAAAAGGTTTTTTTAGACTTCTGCTTGCTTAATTAGGCGTACTTGTTTCTCGGTGCCATAAAATTCCTCCTTCGTTTTGACGCGTAAGTTTTTCTAAATCCTGACCCAATTGGTTTTCGTTCGTCCAAAAAGTACTGATTTGCGAATGATATGCCAAGACCGCTTCAAGCCAAACTTTTAATCCACGATCAGAAATGGATCTCTGAAATGCACAAGTATATCCTCTCAGCCATTTTTCTTGCCAACCGGGATCTTTAAGAACATAAGGAAAATCCGCATAATACCAGATTGGTTTTTGGTTGATTTCTGCGGCTTGTTTAGTTAATTGATGATCCACATGATTGCCAATCCCCAAAGGGGCGATTAATTGCCCGTCGGGCGGTATCCTTCTTGCTAACTCTAACGCTAACTTATCCAGGAGCAGTTTTTCCCCTGGATGGATTGCACTAAATAGGCTCGCTTCACTTGTGTAAAAATATTCTCCATTTTCTGAATGACGGTATATACAATCGGGGACCGAAAATTGTTGAGTGGAAAAACCAAGTATCGCAGCTGCCTCTTGATTCTCTTTGCGGCGAGTCGGCACTACATCTTCAAGATTCCCCCAGCGTTGATGTAATTGCAATGCAAAGGGAGATAATTTTCCTTTTGGAGGTTCACCAGCGCAGATCGTCCATACTTCAACGGGGTATCCAACGTGAATAAGCTCCCAAATTAAACCCCCGCAGGAAAATACTGCATCATCATAATGAGGTGACAAAAATATCATTCTCATTTTCAAGGAAAAAGTTTACCATAATTAGTGTAAATGTACTAAACTCATGGGATTTTTCCTTGCTCGCTTTATAGGGAGATGTTATCATCTAGTCAGTATGGCTCAGAACGAACAAACTCAATCCTCGCCGCATCACCAATTACGGATCATTTTAGTCATGATCATTTTGAGTACTTTACCCTGCTACTGTATCGGTTTGTTTGCTGCTTTTGAGGCTCCCCGTGTTCATCCCACAATTACGCCAACCATCACCAGCACAATCCAAAAGACTGCCACATTAACCCCTTCTGCAACCCCTACCCTCATTCCGACATTTACACGCATTCCAGCTAGTTCTACCCCAACCAGCAGCTCAACCCCCACATGGACATCCACTCCCCCTTCAACCTCAACTCCAACGATTACCTTAACCCTGCCACCCACCCTCACTCCTACAGAAACTAGCTTGCCCAGCCCAACCCAACTTCCTACCGAAACTCCCTTTCCATCACCAACCAGCACCCCAATAAGTGGTACCTTATTGAGCAATCCGATATTGGTTTGGCTGCCTTAATTAACAAAAAAGGGATAAAATACCATTGTGAAAACTTCTGAAATCAAATCTATCCTTAAAGAATTAACTTCTACACCAGCGTTGTCTGGACACGAATCAGCTCTGCATAGTACCTTGAACCACCTCTGGAGCCCTTATCTGGATGAAGTATCTATATCCAGAGTAGGTAGCTTTCAAGCATTGCGACGTGGAACCTCAACTCAACCGTGTCCAGAACTGCTCGTAACTGCCCATATGGACTCAATTGGTTTAATGGTCAGTGCCATCCAAGATGGTTTTCTCCGATTTACTGAGATTGGTGGAATTGATCCACGTTTATTGCCCGGTCAGATGGTCACCGTGCATGGAAAACGGGATATTCCAGCTCTGATTGTTCAGCCACCATCCTTCTTATTGCCTGTTGAATTCCAGAATGGCATAGTGACATTACACTCCTTATGGGGTGATTGCGGGTTGCCCCCCGAAAAGGTTAATCAACAAGTCGCTATCGGTGATCTCGTCTCTTTTGATCAACCCTTCTTGGAATTCGAGAATGATATGGTTTGCAGCCCTAGTCTGGACAACCGGGCTTCTCTGGCAGCCCTAACATACTGCATTTATGAGCTGGTTAATCGTCAGCCAGCTTGGGATAGCTGGTTTGTTGCCAGTGTGCAAGAGGAAGAAACCCAGGCAGGTGCGCTGACTTCCACTTTCCAAATCTTACCCAAACTAGCTATCGTTGTGGATGTAACTTTTGCCAATTCTCCCGGTACTCCGAGTCATAAGACTTTTCCCCTAGGAGATTGCATTGCGCTCGGATGGGGCCCAACAGTTCATCCATATTTATATAAAACATTCCAAGAATTGGCTGATCAGCTAGAGATTCCTTACAAAATCGAATCTTTCTCTCGCCGTTCTGGGACAGATGCGGATAGCTTGCAACTTGTGGCTCATGGAATTCCCACAATGGTGGTAAGTATCCCATTGAGATATATGCATTCAGCTGTCGAGGTGGTTTCCATAAAGGATATCCAAAGAGCTGGACGCTTAATTGCCGAATTTATCGCTGGCTTAGAAATTGATTATTTGGAAAAAATTAAATGGGACGAAACCAATTAAGTTTAACCTTACCTCCGTTTGGTGCCACCCAAATCCGTCTGCTCGAGAAGGTTTCGAATGCTCAAGCAGTTTCTGGTGATGAATCAGATGTACGCAAAATTGTAATAGAAACCATTCGCCCGTTTGTTGATGAGTTGAAGGTAGATGCATTAGGCAATGTTTTGGCGATTCGACACGGTTCAGGAGAAACACGACTCAAGGTGATGGTAGCTGCCCACATGGATGAAGTGGGATTAATGTTAACTTCCGAAGAAGAGAAACCAGAAGGTTTTTTTCGCTTTGAGGTAATTGGGGGGATAGACCAACGCTACCTTTTAGGAAAGTCCGTAAAAATCGCCCACCAAGATAAGTTTGGGGTAATTGGAACCAAACCTATTCATCTGACCACCCCTGAGGAACGAAAAACTTCAGTGAACATTGATTCAATGCGAGTTGATCTTAGCGGATATACCAATAAAGCCAGGATCGGAGATCGAGCAACATTTGCAACCCAATTCCAGAGATTTGGTGACTGTATCCGTGGGAAAGCTTTAGACAATCGTTTAGGCGTAGTAGCACTCATTGAATTGCTCAAACAACCCTATCCCAATCTTGATCTCATGGCTGCCTTTACAGTTCAAGAGGAATTAGGATTGAGAGGGGCGCAAGTGGCAGCATTCGCACTCAATCCGGAGATGGCTTTGGTGCTGGATTGCACTCCAGCCTATGACCTGCCACTAGAGATAGAGGATCCGGATCATCTTCCCGAAAACACGCACTACAATACCAAATTAAATCATGGACCAGCTATATACTTAGCGGATCATGCCACTTTATCTGATCCGCGCTGGATCGCCCATCTTGTCCAAACTGCGGAAGAAAATTCAATCCCTTATCAATTCCGTCAGCCTGGTGGAGGTGGTACAGACGCAGGAAGCATCCATCTACAGCGAAGTGGCATTCCATCTGTTTCCCTCTCTACCCCTGGTAGATACATCCATACGCCGGCTGCTATTGCAAGCTTATTTGACTGGAAAAATACTTTTTATTTAGCCTATCTGGCATTGCAAAGTCTCACCCCAGACATACTAAACCACGAGCGCTAAAGATAATATTTATTGGAGTGGTCATGAAAGAATTAATCAAAACCCTGGTTGAAACAAATTCCCCTTCTGGGTACGAAAACTCGATCCGTCAAGTGATCCGTCATAATATTGAACCCTATGTTGATGAGATCAAAGTAGATGCACTAGGCAATTTACTTTGTGTTCGACATAAAGAAGGTGCCCTTAAAATCATGATCTCAGCTCACATGGATGAAATTGGCTTAATGGCAACCCATGTTGATCAAAATGGTTTTGTGCGCTTTATACCCTTAGGAGGAGTATATCCTCACCATTGTATCGGTGGACGAGTTCGTTTTCTTAACGGAGTGTCAGGGGTTATCGGCGTAGAAAGAACCACCACTCCGCAAGAGATACCTTCACTTGACAAGATGTTTATTGATGTTGGTGCAGCAAATGCGCAAACAGCCCAAATAAAGATAGGTGATGTAGCTGCATTTGACCGCCCGTTCCTCGATCTAGGAAAACGTTGGGTGAGTAAAGCCATGGATGATCGTATAGGCGTGGCTGTGTTGATCGAAACTTTGAAACAATTGCAAAACAGTGTTTTTGAAATTTATGCAGTTTTCAGTGTTCAAGAGGAAGTGGGTGTGCGGGGTGCCACTACTGCTGCTTTTGGCGTTGCTCCAGATTTGGGCTTAGCTTTAGATGTCACTGCCACAGGGGATACACCAAAAGGAATTAAAATGGAAGTTGAACTTGGTAAAGGTCCGGCTATAAAAATCCGGGATTCTGGTATGTTAGCTGATCCGCGCATCATCCATTGGATGATTCAGACTGCGGAACAAGCCTCTATCCCCTACCAACGGGAGATTCTTGAATTTGGCGGAACTGACGGAAGAGCTATGCAACTCTCTCGCTCGGGAGTACCTGCTGGGGTGCTTTCAATCCCTTGTCGGTATGTCCATGCTCCATCTGAAATGGTGGATAGCGAGGACGTAGAAAATGCAATCCTACTCTTATCCGAATTACTCAATAATCCACCCAAATTGGAGTTTCTTGCATAAGATATCTCCCTTGGAAAATGTTTAAATTGAATATTTCTATAAAACAATTTATCTGGGTGGAGCTCATCGCCATCCTCTTTGGATTGCCATTAAGCTCATGCAATTCTCTCATTCAGCCAATTAATAGCACACCCACACTCAATAGTTCTTCTACTCAAACTCCTATACCCACATCTGCTCTAACTATCACAACGCCAGCGACTCAGCCAGAAGTCCTTCGCTTATGGCTGCCTCCCCAATGGGATCCAAACAGCAATTCGAACGGAGGTCGGTTGTTAGAGGCTCGTTTGAATGCATTTCAAGCTCAATTTCCAGATTTCCCGATGGAAATTCGCATCAAAGCCAACGACGGAGTGGGGGGTATGTTAGATTCGCTAACCACAGCCAGCTCTGCAGCCCCCTCGGCACTGCCAGATTTAGTTCTATTGTCGCGCCCGTTGTTAGAAACCGCAGCGCAAAAAGGTATTTTGCACCCTCTAAACAGTGCTACTAAAAATCCTGATGAAGGGTTCTGGTATCCCTATGCCCATCAAATTTCGATGGTCCAAAACACCAATTATGGAGTTCCTTTTATCGGCGATCTGCTCATTTTAGCGTATTCCCAATCTCTCCTATCGGCTGAAATTCCAAAAGAGTGGAATCACTGGCTTTCTAGTCCGTATACTTTAGGTTTCAATGCTGCTGATCCACAAGCATCAGTCCTGCTCGCCTTATATTTACTAGCCGGTGGAAGTTTCCAAGATGATCAAGGTTACCCAAAATTGGATGCAGATATCCTCACGAAAGTAATAGAAGATATCGCTGTTGCTTCTCGACAAGGGAAAATACCCCAATGGGTTGCTCAAGCAGACAACACTCAGCTAATTATGGATGAACTCGAAAAAAAACAAGTAGATTTCCTCTATCTCTGGAGTTCTACTTTTCTACAGGGCAATCATGCCAGTTGGAATATTCTGCCGGGCTTTTATCAAAACAATCAGACTATTTGTCTGGCAAATGGCTGGATTTGGGCATCCTCTAGTCCACAAGCCAATAAAATCGGAATCAGCTTTCAATTAGCCAATTTTCTAAGTGATAAAGAATTTTTAGCAGAATTATCGGAAAATAGCGCAGGAGTTCCTACTCAACCAGCTGCCCTTTCATTATGGAACGACAAAGAATTAGCCGTCAGTTTGGATACAATCTCGAAGGTTGCTCAATCTATCCCGACAACGGGGATATCTTCAACAATCAGTCCGGCGTTACATAATGCTTTAATGGCAGTTCTTAAAGACCATACACCCGTACCACAAGCTGTTTCGGATGCCCTGGCTTCAATGAATAAACCCTGATATCAAATATAAATTAATAAACCTTCATCTATCTTTAATGGTGTAAAATTGACGATTCGTTTCCCCAGTGTTATCATGATTTCGTAATTTAACTATGGATACCGGACAAGAAAACCAAACAGGGATGAGAGATCATTTGTCACCATCTAATCAATCCCTATCCGCTGATCAATCAGAAAGATCAACAAATACCGCCAAAGCCAGCCGAATTGAAATTCTTTGGCATGATCTCACCGAATTCGGCTTAGCTGATACAACCATACGGTGGTTCTCTCATTTGATCGTATTAGCATTTATTGGTTTGGCAATTTGGGCACTTCCTGGATTAACAACCTCTCTCTTTTTTAAGGTTAATTCACCCCCAGCCTATGCCGCCAACTTGCCCACTCCCACCCCGCTCCAAAATTCATCAATCCAAGAGCAGAGTTCTGACACACCCCAAACAGCAAATATCACCCGTTTGGTTCAACTTCATACTTCGCTCCCCAGCCGACCACGCTTTGATGTCATCAAATATACCGTCCAACCTGGAGATACCCTTTTCGGGATTGCAGAAAAATTCGGACTCAAACCAGAGACGATCCTATGGGGAAATCAATTTGTATTAGGGGACGATCCCCATAGCCTGAGACCTGGTCAAGAGTTAAACATTCTTCCCACAGATGGTACTTATTACAAATCGTCAGCCGGAGATGGTTTAAATAAAGTGGCTGAATTTTTTAGCGTGAAACCAGAAGACATTATCAACTGGCCTGGCAATCACCTGGATTTAACCGCGATTGGTGATTATGCTCATCCCAACATTGAACCAGGTACTTGGTTAATTGTTCCTGGAGGTAAACGGGCTTTTGTAACTTGGTCTGCGCCTGAAATTCCTCGCGATAACCCTCAAGTTGCCTCAGTTTTAGGACCTGGATCTTGTAAGGAAGTTGCCAATGGTGCTATAGGCGTGGGGTTATTCATTTGGCCCACCTCCCGCCATTTTCTTTCCGGTTTTGACTATATTCCCTCAGCAAACCATTTTGGTATTGATATAGATGGGGATACCGGGAATGCAGTATATGCAGTGGATAATGGGGTAATTGTCTATGCTGGCTGGAATAATTGGGGCTACGGGAATATGGTAGTCATTAATCATGGTAATGGTTGGCAAACTCTCTATGCCCACCTCAGCGCTATAAACGTAACCTGTGGTCAGAGTGTTTATCAGGGCAATACAATCGGAGCAGTTGGCAGCACGGGTAACTCATCTGGATCCCATCTGCACTTTGAGATGATGTACAACGGCACGAAAGTTAATCCCTGGGATTACCTCCCCCCACCCTAAGGATAAGTTCTATACAAATTTTCCTCTCATCCAAGAACTTAGATAATCCATGGTAGCAACCACAATAGCAATGGCTAGCATTTGGGTACTAGCAGCCCGATAATTCAATAAATTGATATTCTGAATTAATAAAAAACCAATCCCGCCGCCCCCAGCAAATCCAATGATGGTAGACATCCGCACGTTCATATCCCAACGGTACATGGTAAAAGAGATGTAAGGAGGAATAATTTGCGGGATAACCGCATACACAATGGTTTGTAGACGGTTTGCACCCGTTGCTTTAATTGCTTCTAATGGACCAGGGAGGATAGATTCAACTTGCTCAGAATAGAGTTTAGCTAAAGCAGCAATAGTATGCAAACCCAATGCTAGCACTCCTGCGAAAGGTCCAATCCCTACCCAAATTACTGCGACAATAGCCATGATCAGGGCTTCAATTGAACGAACAGCATTCAGGACAAGCCGGGTGATACTGTAAATTGCTAGACCAATTGGCAAAGGTTCTTTGGGTTTTGTGGATAAAGAAATCATTGCACCAATCAATGCCCCAATGGACGCAGGGATCAGGCGTATTTGGGTTTCATTTTGGATCTCATATAACCAGCCTATGGCGCTTCCGATGATAAGGCATATCGTTACCCCTGCGGCAATCGAAAAACCGAAGTTAATCCATTTGAGGAGTTTCTGGGGTAACTTTTCACTCACTCGCCTTCCACAATAGCTAGATAACCCCCCCATAATTGCTCCACCACTGAGAGCTATAATAGTAGGTAAACTCGTATTGATCAAATCGGAAAACCGGGTGATGAAATTCCCTAAAAAGGCAAGGTTCCCTAAACGCGGTGTAATGGTTAGCCCAGTTTGGATCCCCACCTGACAAATGAGAAAAAGAAATTGAAACGTAAATAAAAGGGCACAGATTTGAGCAACTTGAGGAAGGTATACTCGGACTCCAAAAGATTTTCCGTTTTCTGGTTTATAAAACCCATACCGGAACAAATTATAACTAGCCAATCCACAGAAGACCGCCACAATAATAGTTGATGTCAGATCATCCCTAACCAAGTCGGCAATCCCCCTCATCCATCTTGCTATAGTCATGCTGAAATAAATTCCAAGAGTTAAACCAATGATCATTAAGGATATTTGGGTCAAGGAACTTTTGACATCCTTCATTAAATTGCGGGCAGCTAAGAAACTGATCGGTATCGCTAAGAGAGTGCCGATTGTCGTCGCTAGCAGAGCTAAAAATAAGGTCTCAATGATCTTATCCCAAGTCTCTATTGCAGCGTCACTGAAATGAGGGTGCCCGACATTTTGACGAACTACTACCCGGAGGTATTGTACCTGGTCACTATGCCGGTCTGGCAGCTGAAGTTCATAAACAAAATGGCCCTGGTGATCGGTTTGGACATTCCCTCTTTGGAGAGCCAATTTATCATTGGGATCTGGTGAGGGAATAAAGTAAACCAGACCTTTCAAGCCGGGAGGGAAATTAAATCCTTCTACTTGAATATACTCACCTGGTGCACCACAAGCAGGTATTAATAGGATATAAGGCTGAGATTGATCAAATGAAGGGTTTTTCGACTCAACAGTTTGACAAGGAATATAAAGGGGTGCCGCCACACTGGTTTCTACTTGTTGATATTCCAGAATATCCGGTCGGGCAAGAGCTCTGATTACCCGCACTCGGCTTTCTTGGCGGCTTTCTTTCCGAAATTCATCTAAATTTATTTTTGTCACCTGAAAGCCATAAGCAAAAACAACCAGAGTCATTAGGATGATGATTCCTAATCGGATCGATTTCCAAGCGGATGGAATCTTTTTTTTCATTATCCCACCCGCTCGGCATCCGTTCCGTAGATTTCTTTAAATCTATAATCATCAATCTCTTCAGGGCGCCCTTCGAAAACCAATTGTCCTTCTTTGAGAGCAATAACTCGATCGGCATAACGATGAACCAAATCCAGAAAATGCAGAGAACAAATCACCGTCACACCTTCTTCTTTGTTTATAACCTCCAAATAGTGCATAATACTATGCGCAAGAGCCGGATCAAGACTTGCAACCGGCTCATCGGCAAGAATCATCTGGGGATCCTGCATCAAAGCGCGCGCAATTCCTACGCGCTGCTGCTGACCACCGCTGAGCTCATCCACGCGTGCCTGGGCTTTATCCGCGATACCAACCCGTTCCAGTTGGGTTAACGCTTTCTGGACATCTTCGTGAGGAAAATGGTTGATCAAGCTCCAAGCCGGGTTGATGTATCCCAATCTGCCGGCTAAAACATTGGTGATCACTTTCGAGCGGTAAACCAAATTAAAATTCTGGAATACCATCCCGATCTTCCGCCGAATCTCACGTAATTCTTCCTCAGTGGCAGATGTTATCTCAACCCCATTCCAAATAATTTGCCCTGCGGTGGGCTCGATCAACCGATTGATACACCGCAGGAGAGTAGATTTACCCGCCCCGCTTAGACCTATTACCGCTAAAAACTGTCCATCGGGTACGTCAAAACTAACCCGATCCAACGCTGGTACATCCCCAGGGTAGATCTTGGTCAGATTATTAACCGATAACATATTCCGAGAATTTCTCAGGTAATCTCATGGAGGTTCAAGGTTGCTAACAATTAGAAATTACTGTGCCAGGTCTTCGATTTTAAAACCAGAAGCTTCAACCGCTAAACGAATGGGGTCATAGTCCGCATCTGTGGCTGGATTGACGCCATCCCAATTGTAAGCTGCAAAGGCAGCCTTAAAACTTTCTGGATTGTCTTTAGAAATAGCAAACAAAGCATCCATGATCTTCTTCATTAACTCATCAGAAAATTCGGGTCCAAAAGAAACCGTGTCATTCGGGATTTTTGGCGTCGTGGTCAATATCCGAACTTTTTGGACTACATCGGGTAGCTCTTTACGCAGGTTACGGCGGGCATCGTGAACCTCGAAGTTACCACACATCAAGGCGCTATCGTCTAAGGTGGGTGCACAAGAATCCACCAAATCCTCTGGGACATCTGGATTTTGACCAGCTTCCCACTCCATGGGTTTTCCATCCACTATAGGTGGACTTACGAAAGCTGTCCCAAAATCGGCTTCCCCGTTATAGACCGTTTTAATTACTGCATCATGAGAACCAGCTGCGATGGATTCCCCAGGAATGATCCCAGCTTCTTTGAACATATATAAAGGATAAAGGTAACCAGAAGTTGAAGCAGGGTCTGGGTATGCCCATTTTCCCCCATTTAGATCCTCTAATTTAGTGTAAGTACTATCCCGGGCTACCACAATCATCGCAGCATACCAGTCGATTCCTGAACGAACCGCCTTACCTGCCACTTTTACACCACAAAGCTGATTCGCCAGAACATAACTCAACCCAGGAATAAATCCAATGGTATCTGCCGGAGATGCACACATCTCTTCGATTGTAACCGCGTAAGAGGTCGGTACAGCTACTTCGAAATATAAACCGGTGGCAGAATGAAGGGAGTCAGCTAATTTTTGCCCCCCAGCTACAATTTTCTCCGCATCCACAGAAGGGACAAACAGCACTTTAATTGGATACTCCTCTGAGCCAATTTGAGGTTTCGGTGTCGAGGTGGGCATCGGTAAGGCTGTGGCAGTACGGGTGAGTATTGGAAGTTGAGGATTTTCATTGGTTGCTATTGGAGTTGTGGACGGCGAACAAGCTGTTATGACGAGAGAGAGCAGCAAAAGAACACCGCACAGACGGACTATTTTAATATTCATGATCTCCTCCAGTAAAAGTTTCTTGAAATTTTATCATCACAAAACGCCTTACCGAGGGTAATTTTATTTCAAGTTTTCAATATTAAATTGAGATCCTCCCATAAGTCATATTTGTCATGTCGAGCGAAGCGAGATATCTTAATGTTAATAAATAGACCCCTCGCTTCGTTCGGGGTGATAACCTTCTTTTGAAACAGTCTCTGTCAGGCTAAGTCTGCCAGGGTAATTTTATAGCATTGCCTTTATGCTACCCAGTTTATTTATTAACCCCATTAGCGCTGGTATCTAACAATTTAAGTAAGTTATCTAATTGGTCTATCTCGAAATACCAGGCAAATAGCTGCCGGCTGGCATCTGCTAACATCCAACGAACCGTGTTCCATGACGCTAGAACTGGCTCAGAAAGCGATCCGGGAACTCCATCTAAAACGGACAAATATGCTTGCGGTAGATCAGGTTCTTTTTTTAATTGTTCCAGAGCATTTTTATTAAAAGGCAAGGAGAAAGTTTCTCTAGCCAATTCTACTTGATTCTCCTGAGAGATCATCCATTTCACGAACAGCCAGCTCGCCAGTTGGGTCTTTGGTTCGGATTGAAGCAAAATATAATCCAATCCATACAGTGTTATTTGATTTATCCCTTCCAATCCTGGAATAGAAAAGGCAGTCCATTGATCCGAATTCCCGTGGAGCTTAAATTTTGTCTGTATATCGGAAATCTCCGCGCTGTTTGTGGTCACGAACAACCCTTCTCGTTCAGCTAAGGCATCCGGAGGGTTAACGTCTTTTAGTTGAATAATACAACCATCATCGTAAAGCTGACGTAGGTATAGAAAAGCTTGCGTCACTTCTGGGTTATTAAATTGATACTGTTTATGATCATCGGTGAGGATCTTGCCATTGAATGCTGTAATCCAACCGAGAATGGTGGGGTAATCCTGATTTAAAACCCATCCCCCGCTTAATGGTAGTTTCGTTTGAGGATCTTTTTTACTCGCTGATGCAGCAGCACAGGCTTGTTTGCGGAACAAATCAGCACTCGTGGGGATTGTTGAATAACCCAACTCCCTTACCCAGCTCTGATTTCCAAACATGACTTGCCCGTCACGCCGGGCTGGAATTCCCCAATGAAACCCTTCGCTTACACTCGATTGCCAAATTTGAGCAAAGTACAATGTTTGTTCTGAATTAGGAATTCCCCATTGAGAATCATCAATATATGGCTGCCAATCTTGCACCAGGGATTTAATTTTTTGCCAATTTTGGGCTTGAAAGGAATAAGCGATTAACAAATCCGGCAAATTTGAGCTACCCCAGGCAGTCTGAACATTCTGAGACAATTCATCAATTCCTCCATAAGTCTGCACTTTGACGATAATACCCCAAGGATTGGTTTGATTAAATTGGTTAATCTGAGATAAAAGCACTTCCTCTTTTGAACCGATCCAGGGCTGCCAAAGCTGAACTTCAACTCCTTTGAAATCCTGATCAGAAAGTCCAAGCGAACTTGTTGGGGTTACACTAATGGTTTTTTGGGCAGTGGGGGTGTTCACTTGAGAAGCGGGCAACTGAGAAGAGCTGGGTGAAGGAGACATGTTCTCCAGAGATGAACAGCCGGTTGATCCAAAGATTATCAAAATTAATAGAATTATCCATGAGATATGACTTGGAAAATAACGCATTTGCTTTAGCCCGACACCTTTTTCGTTGGTTGTGCCATTTTATCATGAAAATTGAAAGGCAATCCTAATCAGCCATTCTGTCATTACCGCGAATTAACCATCTCCATAACCATTTTTCTCTTGGGGCTATCTTAGGAGAGACATGGCATATCTATTGTCCATTAATCCTTAGAAGTTATT
>DHFN01000241.1 GCA_002402275.1 Anaerolineales bacterium UBA4823 | reverse complement strand
CCGGTTGGCGGACGTCGAGGATGAACGTGCCGGCGTTATAGCCTTCGTAGGCTTCAGCGACGGAAACTTCAGCGGGCAGGTTGGTGGTCGGGGCTGGACGGGTCAATACGAAGGCTGCGCCGGCAATGAGCATGACAGCCAGCAGTATCCACAGCCAGGCAGGGAAAGTCGGTTGGGCGGGGGTGGTGCGTTTGGGCATGGTTTTGGATCCTTTATGGGGTTGGATGCAGGGGGAGGGGAAAGGTTACAGGTAAGGCGAGAATTGAGATACGAGAGGCAAGAATAATGATGGTATCAGACTGTTGTAACATGAAAACGAAAATGAATGACCAAGATCTCACCTAGTCACCGTTGATTTCATTAACTTATGGGTCGTCTAATAAAAGACAATGCGTTCGGTCAACGGAATCCAAATGTGAAGCAAACATACTTTAGGTGGATGAAATCCCGCGTTATGAGTAATGGATTTTATTACTCTACGGTTGTTTTTGCCAGTTCGGTCAATTTGTCGATATGCGGGGCAAGTAATTCTAATAATAATCCTCTGTTTAAGATTTTTGTCAATTTTTTGTGCGTCTTCCGATGACAAGATTCGCAGAGTGTAATAACGTTATCTGGTGAACTTAATCCACCCCATGACAAGGGCAATATATGGTGGAGGCGAAGATTATCTTTTCCACCACATTGTTCACAGTGGTCCTCTAGCAATCTCCACCGTCTACCTGTTTCATGTTCACGCCGCCTAATGGATGTGTAATCCATTTTGTTCCTGTGTATACGACCGATTACCTTACCCTTGAAACCAAGGATTTTAAGTGCTGTTCGCAAAACATTAGCCTTATCACTCATTTGGGTGGCTTTTCCTGCATAATACTTTCGGATGAAATCTACCAACTCATTAGCTTGTATATCCTCTGACTGTTTGGCGAGTTTAAGCAGTTCAACTGTTCCATCAACCCCCCATGTCAAAACCCGACGAGCACAATGAGCGCAAGAGGTTGTGTATTTATGCCCACATATTTCACAAATCATGTTACCTCCATATACTATAATATTAAATATTATCTATTATAGTATACCTAAGGTTAGGTGATAAGTCCAACGATCAATCCCACTTATAAATGGTTGTAATGCGGGAAAATAAGTTTAGTAGGGTTGTGGGCGTGCTGCGCGTGGGCTCGAATATCGTCCCCCCTGCGGGGACCCACGAAACTCATTGTACATTGGTTCAAACTAACTCGGTATTTCCTAATGAGAAATGATATATAATGAATTACGGCTTTAATATTAGCTACCTTAATAAGGTACTTAAAAATGACACGAATTGCGATTAATTCGAATATGTTGCGTTGGGCTCGGGAACGAGCAGACCTTACAGCGGAGGAACTGGTTGGTTACTTTCCGCTCTTTATGTTTTGGGAACGTGGAGAAAAGTATCCAACCCTAAATCAACTCGAACATTTTTCCAAAATAGTCCATGTTCCTATCGGATACCTTTTTTTGACGCAACCACCAGTAGAATTAATTCCAATTCCGGATTTTAGAACCACTAGGAATACACACAAATTACGCCCGTCTCCCGATCTCCTAGAAACTATGTATTTATGTCAGCAACGGCAGGAATGGTATCATAACTATGCGCTATCGATGGGCGAAGCTCCATTGTCGTTTGTAGGATCCGCCACCCCTAAGAATAATGTGATTGAAATTGCAAACGAGATCCGTGCTATGCTTGGTTTTGATATCGAAGAGCGAACCAAAATGCCAACTTGGACGGATGCATTGCGTCATTTTATTGACCAGGCAGACACGCTTGGAATTCTCGTAATGTGTAGCGGAGTAGTTGGGAACAACACTCACCGACATCTCAACCCAGATGAATTCCGCGGATTTGCATTGTCTGATCTTTATGCTCCGCTTATTTTTATCAATGGTGCAGATACTAAAGCCGCTCAAATGTTCACATTAGCGCACGAATTAGCGCATATTTGGATTGGACAATCTGCTGTGTCTGATTCCCAAGCACCTTTGAAACCAGATCAGGAGGTTGAGGTTTGGTGCAATCAAGTTGCTGCTGAGTGTCTTGTACCTATTACCTTATTTCGTAAGTTATATAACCAAGATGCCGATATAAAGGAAGAAATCAATCGGTTGGCGCGGTATTTTAAGGTAAGCACTCTGGTCATCTTACGTAGAATTCATGATATAGGTGTAATAACTCGGGAAGAATTATGGGAGCTCCATAACCACGAATTAACTAGGCTAATGGAGTATCCAAGGAGTAGTGGTGGAAACTTTTACTTTACGGAAACCGCTCGGGTAAGTAAGCGATTTGCGCGCGCCCTTGTGGTCAGTACGCTGGAAGGGCAGACACTTCATCGCGATGCTTTTAGAATGTTAGGCTTTTCAAAATTAGAGACATTTCACGAGTTAGGGAGAAGCCTGGGGGTAATGAGCTAATGCCTTATCTTCTCGATGCTAATGTTTTTATCCAAGCTAAGAATTTACACTATGGCTTTGATTTTTGCCCAGCATTTTGGGATTGGCTTATTGCTCAAAATGAATCTGGTGAGGTTTTCAGCATTGAGAAGGTAGGTGATGAGCTTAAATCTGGCGCGGATGAACTAGCTGCATGGGCGGGAGGTTTGGGTAAGAAGTTCTTCCTCGAACCAGATGCCACGAGGTTTGGCGTATTTGGAAGAGTTAGCGATTGGGCAATAAGCCAACAATATGAACAAGCCGCTGTGAGTACATTCCTTCAGATTGCGGATTATTATCTTGTCGCTCAAGCCCTTACCCGAAGTTTTGTGGTCGTGACTCACGAGATTCCATCATTATCAACCAAAAAAATCAAGATTCCTGACGCCTGTATTGGTCTTAGCTTAAAATGCATAACCCCATTTGAAATGTTGCGTAGCGAGAAAGCTCGTTTTGTTTTATTACGATAAATAGAGAACAAAAACTACTGGCAAATAAAAATGTTCTGATAACAAATCTTAATGAAATCACAGAAGTGTTATTCAATAATACCTTTATATTCTAAGGACTTGGTTTCTACCCATTAGATAATAATGACGATTTGTGGGTTTTCGTCAAATTTGTTCCTTTCTTGAGATTCTCATAATAATGGCTAAATAACGTTATTTATAAGAGTAGAGCTCTTCTAGAGTTCATTGTGAGAGCAAGTAAGTAAGGTCCCCTTTGGGGAACAACGAAAAAACCCTGCTTTTCAGCAGGGT
>DHFN01000205.1 GCA_002402275.1 Anaerolineales bacterium UBA4823 | reverse complement strand
ATGATGATTATGCTAAAAACGGACTCCGTCGATTCGGACTCTGGGTCAGGAGGAGCGCTCTTTGTTCAAACTTTCCAGAGGAATTGGGCGTATTGGAGGGCGTTGGGTGTCCGGTAGAATTTCTGCAAGGTCTTGCCCAGTTTGCTGCACAATCAATTGAGCCACATGGCGACCACATGAACGGCCTTGGCACATTCCCATTCCAGCTCGGGTTTTACGTTTTACCCAAATGACACTCTCACATCCATCGGCAATTGCCGCCAAGACTTCCTTCTTGGTAATTTCCTCGCAACGGCATACGAGAGTATCGTCTTTAGCCAACGAAGCCAAACCTGGCTTGGGGGAGAAAAGATCTCCAAGTAAACGTCCAAAGCGACGTTGTTGAGCCAAACCTGGCTGAAGTTGCCGGTTGAGCTCAGTAGCTTTTGAGCTGCTCATATGGTCTGTTTGTTGTGCTACTGCAATACCGGCAAGTCTTCCTTCAAGGCGCGAATTCTCTGCACCGCAGATACCCCCTCCATCGCCAGCCACGTAAACTCCCGGTATGCTTGTCTGCAACGTTTCGTCCCGCGTTGGTATCCAACCGCCTTTCTTGGGGTTGTATTCTAGTTTACAGCCGATCAAACGGGGTATATCGATGTTCGGCATGAATCCATAACCGGCAACGACTGTATCCACCTTCACCGTTTGTTGTGTATTAGGAATGGGAACACTGTTATCGTCTACCTTAGTAATTACCGCTTCTTCTACATGTTCTTTGCCAAGTGCTTCCAGAATTGACCAACCCATCTTATAGGGGGTTTTCCCTTTAAACATGGTGCTATAATACTTTGCGCCTTCCATTAGCCGATTCCACTGCCCAAGCATTGTCGGACCATATGCGATACCTTTTGGTAATAAATGAGAAGCTTCACAAACAGAAACTACTTCAACGCCAGCATCGATCAGGTGAGCAGCCGCCGAAAGCAAGAGCGGACCGGTTCCAGTCACTAAAGCACGCTGACCTGGTATAACCCGTTGGCTTTTAACCAGGGTTAAAGCCGCGCCACAGGTGATTACACCAGGAAGTGTCCATCCAGGAAAAGGCACCGGCGTCTCATAAGCCCCATTTGCCAGAATCAGTGATCGGGCGCGTACTTCCTTGGGTGCATCCAGCCCATAAAGAGCCAATAACCAGCCTTGATCCTCTTCTTCATTGAAAATACCCCAGAGTAAGGTGTTATAAAGTTTTATTGCTGGTGACTTTTCCAGACGCTCAGCTAAAGCATCACCTTCTTTTTCTGTATTACCTTTCTTCGAGGCAGTAAAAGCTTTAGGCAACGCCTTGAAATATTGCCCGCCAGCCTGTGGATAGCTGTCAATAACAACAGTCTTGACTCCCGCTTCTGATGCGATGATTGCAGCTTCCATCCCTGCTGGGCCAGCTCCAATCACTGCTAATTCATAAATATCATTCATAGTTCTGGATCCTTACAGGTTTCAATTTTCATCCCATCAGCGACCTGAGTTACACAAGCCCTCTGATTGTAAGCCCCATTAACTGTAACCATGCATTCCATGCATGCACCCATTCCACAAAAAAGACTACGAGGTTCTTTATTTTTTATGCTCAAGTGAAAATGATAAATTCCGGCGGCAAGCAATGCAGCAGCAATGGTCTCGCCTTCATACGCATCTATTGGTTTACCATCAACGTTGATTTTCACAAGTCGCCCGCGCTGTACCCCAGGCAGTAGCGAGCTCGATTTGCTCACTCGCATATTTGGACTCCTTTCTAAAAAATAAACATCAAGAATTCAATACCACTCAAATCAAACCGTGCGCCCGGCGAACTTGCTCGATAATGTCAGCCGGAGGACAATGGAAAAACAATGCAGAGCTTTTCCGTAAGCCAATACTCTTAGATAGGTCGACTAAAATTTCAGCCATTTTTAAACCAGCAGCGCTACAATCCAACACCGGCACTCCACTGCCAGGTATTTCGTTATACCCATGCATCGTCAAGATTGGTCCATAGTAACCACAGCCGACGATGATGACCTCTGCGCCATCATCAATACATTGGCGCGCAACTCTCTCAAAATTCGGTATCATTCGTCGGTACGGATCCTTAACGCTTTCTAATAGCATTTCTGTATCCGATGGAGGATCAAGAGTGCGAACTGGTCGAATTATTGCCCGATCTTGCAAGCCATACATACGAAGATCAAGCTCAATAGTCGGTATCACGCCCGGGTGAACGGTAATGATGGCGAATTTGTAACCTAGAGAACAGGCTAGAAGCATAGAGGCTTCTCCTATTCCCACAACCGGGATGTTTAAAACCTCGCGGGCTTCCCATAATGGATCTGCCCAACAACCAAGTACTACTGCGTCAAATCCATCTTGTTCTCCATTAATTGCAGTTTCGACTATAGAGTGATTGTTCAGTAATTCTGTATAAAGCGAACGAACATAATTGCCGGATACTGCAGCATGTCTGACAACCACTTCTGTATCCTTACGAGCCACTTTTGGAAAATATCCTTTTAGGGTTTGCCAAATAGGCTCCATCACAGGTAACCCAGATGTAGCTTCATCCCAAAGTATTCGCATTTCCCAATCTCTCCTTTTTTAGCATTTACTTTCCCATCATCAACCTAACCTTATCGACAATATCCTCAGTCTTAGGCATGATATATTTTTCTAAGACCGGGCTAAATGGAACTGGCACATCCGCCGCGGTAACACGTTCAACAGGCATATCGAGATAATCAAAAGCTTCATTCCCTATTCGAAAGGCAATTTCAGCACAAACACCACAAGTTGCACATTCCTCGGATGTAACGATCACCCGGTGTGTCTTCTTTACCGAATTTAAGATTGTCCCCATATCCAAGGGTACCAGCGTGCGGGGGTCAACGATCTCAGCTTCAATACCTTCTTTGGAAAGGATTTCGGCTGCTTCCAAGCCTTTTTTAACCATCATCTGATAGGCAACTATAGTGATGTCTTTTCCCGGTCGCTTGATGTCCGCTACACCAAAGGGGATAGTATATTCTTCGTCCGGTACAGGCCCTTTAACGCCATAGTAGGCTATGGCGTGTTCAAAGAACAATACCGGGTTCTGATCTCGGATAGCTGTCTTGAGCAGGCCTTTCGCATCATATGGCATAGCGGGAACTGCTACTTTGATACCAGGGGTATGCATAATCCAAGCTTCCGGTCTTCCAGAGTGCTGAGCAGCGCCTGATCGCCCAAGACTATTAGCTGTACGAACGACAAGAGGAAGGGTGCACTGACCCCCACTCATATAGCGGATAGCTGACATCTGATTAAGGATTTCATCCATGCAACAACCCAGGAAAGTGGAGAACATGATCTCTGCTACCGGATGAACGCCAACGAGGGATGCACCGATCGACAATCCAACGATAGCATCCTCTGAAATAGGTGTGTCCTGAACACGTTCCCGGCCAAATTCAACCTGTAAGCCTTTCGTAACACCAAAATTTCCACCAATAACACCGATATCTTCTCCCAGGCAAACTACCATAGGATCTCTCTTCATTTCTTCACGCAAAGCTTCATTAAGTGCTTGTGCATATGTAATCTCGCGCATGTTCACACCTCCTCCACAAAGATATCTTCCAGTGCTTGTTCAGGGGTTGGAAACGGACTATCATTAGCAAACTGTACGGCAGCATTTACTTCAGCCTCAACCCGCTCATCATAAGCTTTGATTTCTTCTTCACTTAGAATCCCATTGCTTAATAAGAATTTTTTATAACGGAGTAAGGGATCATTGCGCTTGGCTTTCTCAATATCCTCTTTAGATCTATATGGTTGTGGGTCGCCCTCTTCATGACCACGCATACGTGGAGCATTGCATACTAACAAACTTGGACCCTGACCACTACGAGCTCGATCAATAGCCACTTGTGCAGCTTCATAAACCGCCATCACATCGTATCCGTCTAAATTGACACCCGGAATGCCATAGGACTTCGCCCGCTCGCTGAGGTCAGTAAGGTGGATGGATTCCTTAGTAGGGAATGAAATACCCCAACCATTTGCTTCAAGAACATAAACAATGGGTAATGACCAGATGGATGCAAAATTGACCGCTTCATGGAATGGTCCGCGATTCGAGGCGCCATCGCCAAAGAAACAAGCAACGACGTGATTATTATGCTTAATCTGGTTCCCCCATGCAGCGCCGGTCGCTAAGCCGAGACCGCCAGCAACAATCCCATTACAACCTAAGACACCCTTGCTGAAATCGGCAATATGCATTGACCCACCCTTTCCCTTGTTATAACCAGTGGCTTTGCCGAACAATTCTGCCATCATACGGTCCATATTCATACCCTTTGCCAGGCAGTGACCATGCCCACGATGCGTCCCGGTAATCTGATCTCCCGGTTCCAATGCTCCGCACACACCAGCTGCAATAGCCTCCTCCCCAATATAGGAGTGAATAAAGCCGGGAATTTTCCCCGCGGAGAAAACATCGATAGCTTTCTCTTCAAAGCGGCGGATACGCAACATTGATTCGTAGAACTTAGCTAACTTTTCTTTATCCAGTGCAGACTTGGAGCTTTCCCCTGTTAGCACTGTATTTGCTATCTTTGGTGCCATTTCGTGTAACTCCTCTTTTTGAATACCGGTCAAGATTTCATTTCATGATTCGTGCGGAAACGAGTATCTCGCCGAAAATAACCGATTATTATACTTATTACTTAAATAAGATCCGATATGGATTCTCTAAGTAATTTACAAGATCTTGTAAAAAGCGTGCGCCTTCTGCTCCATCGGCGACGCGATGATCGACAGATAAACTTAACCACATCGTTGATCTCAATTCCAAGATTTCGTTGATCACAACAGGACGCTTAGCAATCCGCCCAACAGCTAGGATTGCGGCTTGAGGGGGATTGATTATGGCATTGAAAACATCAATTCCGAACATGCCTAGATTGGAAATGGTAAAGGTGCCGCCGCTTAAGTCATCGAAAGAAAGCCGATTATTCTGGGCTTGCTTTACCAAATCCGCTCGCTTCTGTGCAATTTCGGGTAACGAAAGTTGGTCAATTTTATGAATAACTGGGGCAATTAATCCTCTTGGCGTATCAACTGCCAGGCTGAGATTGACATCTTTGTATCGATAAATTTTCCCATTATCGAATGTAGCATTTAATGTGGGATGCAGCTTTAGTGCCCGGCAGACCGCTAATAGAAGGATGTCAGTATAAGACAGGCGTACTTCTGTCTTTGCTTCAATATCAGGCAATAAGCTCTCTCGCATGACCACTGTCTGACTCATATCTACCTGCACGTTTAAGTAGAAATGCGGTGCAGTGTGGAAGCTTTGGGCCATTCTTTCGGCAGAAACTCGTTGTAGATTGCTTAATTCCTGCAGCTCACCCTCCAGACCTGTGCCTGCTTCTGAGGATGGCATTGCCTGTAGAGTCTGATCTTTGGGTAGCGCTTGAGTTTGCTCTTGAAGCTTTTGCTCTGTCGACGCCTGGGTTTTGGCAAAAGCTTGAATATCCTCTAGCTGAATACGCCCATCAGGTCCGGTGCCTTTGACTTTAGACAAGTCTATGCCTATTTCCTTAGCCATGCGCTTGGCCAAAGGAGATACCTTCACCCGCTGACCTTCACCGCCTTTTTCCTGTTCCTTTTCAGGTGATCCTTGTGACAGCGCCTCATTTTCAACTGGCATAGCGGCTTCTTCCTGGTTAGATGGAGTGAGGGCAAGATCCAATTTGGGAGAAACTTCTCCCTCGCTCAATATATAACCGATCGTAGTCGTCACTGGCACAGTAGTACCTTTTGGTGCCAGGAAGGGGCCTAAAATTCCGGTTCCGGGTGACTCGACATCTACCGTGGCTTTTTCAGTCTCGACGGTTAAAATATATTCACCTTTTGTAATCGAATCACCTGGTTTTTTTAGCCATTCGATGATTGTACCTTCGGTCACAACAAAACTAACTTTGGGCATTAAGATAGGTATGGCCATAATTTTTAGATTCCTAAATATATTCTTATCTATTTAGACGTAAAATAATGTAATACAATTACTTATATCTAAGCTATCATCCAGCATCGAAGTGAGACGTATGTATCTCAAATTACACGCATGGATGCCAGCTTTCCCAAGCCAGGGATAATGTTTGTGGGCATCTCTGGCTTGGGCATATTTCTAAAATTAGCTGTCAAAGTGCACGTTTATATTTACACCTTTTACAAACACCACATTGAATACCAATACAATAAATTAACATTGGTACACCATTTCACTATCCTTCGGGTACATAGCTAGTGAATTTACCGTCCTTTATTATCAGGACAAACTGGCCCTTGCTCAGCACATCACCATCAGGGCCAAATTGTGTCTCTCCGGTCAATCCGGTATATTTGATAGTGTGCAATACATCGGGTAATGTCTCTTTAGTTGCGCCAGCCTCGATAGCCATCTTATATATAAAAGGTCCTTCGTAGCTGTAGGGAGCAATTTCGGTGGTAGGCTTTTCATTGTATAGAGCTTCGTATTTTTTAACAAAATCTTGGACCAACGGGTCAGGATTTTCGGGATCAAAGTAATTCAGGAAGAATACTCCTTCAGCTCCCTCGCCACCAAGATCGATGAACTTCTGGTGAGTATTACCGCCGGAAGCAATGACCGCTATTTTATCGAGGCCGGCAGACATGCGCTGCTTTGCAATCAAACCGCCTTCAGAATAATCGGTTAGCAGGATCAACACGTCAGGATTCGCGGCGGCGATCTTTGTCAGTTGGGCAGAGAAATCTTTGTCAACGCCCGGAGCGAAGGTCTCCTCTGCAACCACAGTCCCACCTAGCGATTCTATAGCGGGCACTGTCGTCATTTCCAAACCCTTACCATAATCATTGCTTGCATACATGATGGCAACTCTGGATTTACCTAAAGTTTTTATTGCCAGTTCGGCGATCAATGGGCCTTGCATGCCATCATTGGCAATCGTGCGGAAGACATGTGTCCAGCCCTTCTTGGTCACTTCTGGGTTGGTTGAAGACACCGTCATGACCGTTAATCCCGCCTCGTCGTAGATAGGGCCAGCCGCCAACGTGCAGCTACTGCAGACGTGACCAATAACCGCGAAGATGTACGGTTCAGATGTAAATTTCTGAGCACACAATGAAGCCTGAGTTGGGTCGCACTGGTCGTCGCAGAACTCGATCTGCACCTGGCGACCTGCAATACCACCGGCTTTGTTGATTTCGTCAACAGCCAGGGAAATACCCCGCTTAAATTGCGTGCCATACTCTGCCGCGTCACCGGTCATAGGGGCAGCCGCCCCAAATACAATTGGCTCTGTGGATGCTTCTGGGGCAGAGGTTTCAGCACCCACTGAGGTGGTTGTTTGCGCTTCGGGCGCTGTTGTGGATGTGGCTGCTGGTGAACAAGACGCCAATAGTAGAAGACACAGACCTATCAACCCTATTTTTGACACAAAGCTCGAATTATTTTTAGAACTCATTTTCATCTCTCACTCCTTATTAGCGAAATCAAAAATACTTTCTTTGATTTTCATAAATTTTGAACTCTCCTATTTCTTATTAGGAGAAATTAGCATGGTCAAACGAAAAATAAATAGTCTCTTTCTTTGTCTTTGCTTTTCTACCCTTCACCGTAACGGGATTAGTCTATTCTTGACTCTTCTGTTCAGAAGTTATCAGGATGATTCCTCCTCTTATACAATTCCCGCTGGACCGGTAACACCTCCTTCCTAACCATAGTCTTTTCATATCTACTTCTCTCCAAGATATACTTTACGCACCTGGTCGCTTTCGCGAAGTTCTTTTGCGGATCCTTCTAGCACGATTACCCCAGTCTCCAGCACGTAAGCTCTATCCGCGATAGCCAATGCTTTCCGTGCATTTTGTTCTACTAATAAGATCGATACACCATCATTGCGTATTTCCTGAATGAGCTTGAAAATCGATTGAACTAGGGTAGGCATCAAACCCAAAGAAGGTTCATCCAGCAGCAACAACTTTGGACGGGACAATAATGCACGGGCTATTGCCAGCATTTGCTGTTCACCCCCGCTCAACGTACCCGCCATTTGATTCCTGCGCTCCTTTAAAATAGGAAATCTTTCCATCATCGCTTCAATATCCGCTTTGATATTTTTATCATTGCGAGTATAGGCGCCCATTTCGAGGTTGTCTTGTACGGAAGAGCGAGGGAAAATCCTCCGTCCTTCTGGCGCCTGGGAGATTCCACTTTTAACAATCTGGTCAGAAGGAAGAGTGGTGATGTTCTTCCCCAGGAATTCAATCGTTCCAGAAGCGGCCGGCACTATCCCAGATATAGTATTGAGCAAAGTGGTCTTGCCAGCTCCATTACTACCGATAAGGGTAACTATTTCGCCCTCTTCGACATTTAGGGATATACCCCGCAAAGCATGTACATGACCATAAAAAGTATGAAGCCCCTCGATGTGCAACATTTTTATTCCTCCTCGCTACCTAGATAAGCTTCAATTACCCTTTTGTTGTACTGGATGTCTTTGGGTACACCCTCTGCAATTTTTGCACCAGCTTCCATAGCGATAATCCACTCAGCAGTTCCCATCATTACTTGCATATTGTGTTCAATGATAATGATGGTCATGTTTAATTCCTTCTGGATTGAGTGGACAAGCTCTATGACTTGAGCTGCTTCGCTGGGGTTCATACCGGCTGTCGGCTCATCAAGCAAAAGCAACTTGGGATCTGTGGCTAGTGCTCGAGCAATTTCTAACCGACGCTGTTCACCATAAGATAAATTTGCTGCATATTCATCTTTTTTATCTACAAGGCCAACAAATTCTAAGAGTTCCTCCGCTCGTTTACGAGCCTTTGCTTCACCCTGCTTTTGCGCTGAAGTGCGAAGCAAAACACCCAAAAGGGTTGCTTTTATTCTCGGGTGCTCACCAACCAGCACATTTTCTATCACCAACATATTCCCAAATAATCGGATGTTCTGAAATGTACGAGCGACGCCAGCTTTCACGATGCGGTAAGGCGGCAACCCTGTAATATCTACATCTTCAAAGTAAAACTTGCCAGATGTTGGACGGTAGATTCCCGTTAAGAGATTAAATAAGGTGGTTTTCCCAGATCCATTTGGGCCAATGATTCCAAAGATCTGGTCNNGCCGCCATATCTATATTATCTACAGCCCGAATGCCGCCAAAATCTATGGTGACTTTTTCTGCTCTTACTATGTATTTTGTATCTTCGCTAATCATCTGAAGCCCCATTAGATAACGTAGATTTTGTATCCTTTGATTTGCCTCCATGGCCAAACAATTTCTTTAGATAATTATCCCGAACATTAGTTCCCACAGCCGACTTACCGAGAATGCCCTGAGGCCTCCATGTTAGCAGTAAAACCATCAATACACCATTGAAAAGCATTTGATACTGGTAGATGGGTTTAAATAACTGAGGCAGACTGACCAGAATTGCTGCACCAATGATTGATCCAGGCATACTACCAAGACCACCCAAGATGGCCATCTGCATATGTAAGAGTGATTCATTCATGGTAAAAGACGATGGACCTACGAATTGCAGAAAATGCGCCAGCATACTGCCTGAAATGCCGCCCCATAAACTTCCAAAGGCAAAAGTTAGGATTTTATAATTTGCGACGTTTATGCCCATTGCAGATGCACCCGTTTCATTCTCACGAATCGCAATGAGGGCGCGCCCAATATGTGAATTGGTTAAGCGGTGCATGAACAGATAACCCAGTGCAGTAATGCATAAATATAGAAAATAAATTGAAGTTTGGGATTTAAAAACAAATGGACCAATTTGAGGTGGTGGTATGGCTGGCAAGCCCATTGGACCACGGGTTAGGTCCATCCAGTTGAGCGCTACAATATAAAAGATTTGTCCAAATCCGATGGTCACCAAGGTAAGATAGTCGCTGCTCACCCGCAAACAAGGAAGAGATAAGACAACGCCAAATAAACAAGCTGCCACTCCAGATAACACAAGCGCAATGATCCAGGGTACGCCTAAGCGCGTCACAAGAAGCGCTGAGGTATAAGCTCCGAGCCCATAAAAAGCAGCCTGTCCCAAGGTGAGCATTCCACAGTAGCCTGTGATTAAATTCTGTCCTAGCGCTAAAGGAACAGCTATGATAATCGAGATTATTGTCCGCATAATATATGCATTATGCACGACACTTGGAATAATCAACAAAATAATGATGGTAGCTAGTGCTAACCAAAAACGCCGAGACAGAAATAAAGAAGCTTGAATTTTTGATTTGGAAGTGAGATTTAAATTCGTCATATCTCTACACTTTCTCAGCAATATGCCGGCCAAAGATCCCTGCGGGGAATAAAACGAGAACCACCACGACTAAAGTATAGGAAATCGCATCACGATAGGCAGAAGAAATGAAACCAGAGATCAACGCTTCAGTAACCCCCAATAAGAGACCACCAACGAATGCCCCTTGTAGGCTGCCTATCCCGCCGATAATGCACGCTATCCAAGCTTTTGTCGTTCCCAAGAAACCCATGCCTATCCAGGTGGCATAAGTCATAGAAAACAGGATGCCGCCAGCTACGCCAAAGAAGCCGCCAGCAAAGTACACAAACTGTATAATTCGATCGACATTAATACCCATCAACTTAGCAGCCGGGATGTCTTGAGCAACACAGTGAGTGGCTTTGCCTAACTTTGTTTTATTCATAATGACAGCAAAGATACCAGTTAGCACAATGGCTAAAACCATAATAATGATTTGCAGAGAATTGAATTGGACTCCACCGACTTGGATCATGCGCGTCGGAAACAATTCAGGGAAAGGTAATGTCGATGTGCCCCAGAAAATCTGGGCAATATTGCGCAAAATAAAAGCAGCTCCAACCGCGCTAAGCATGGGGACTACGCGATGGGCTTTCCTTACTGGCCTGTAGGCTACCCGTTCCACAATAATTCCGATTAATCCACCGGAAATACAAGCCAAAACGAGAGCGAGCGGCGTTGGAACATGACCTTCCAGGAGAGCCAGCGCAATGAACGTTCCGAGCATGTAGATATCGCCGTGAGCAAAGTTTATCAATTCCAACATACCGTAAACCATGTTATAGCCCACTGCGATAAGCGCATAGACTGCGCCTGCAGCCAGCCCATTAATCAGCTGTTTTATAATATAATCCTCCATCAACAATCTCCTAACAAAAATGAAGTAAATATGTTTACGTTCTTAGCATCCTTGTTGCGCCAATTTGAGAGAAAAATCTTTTGCTGAAGACTTATCTTTGGTTTATCTGGAAAAGGCTCAGTCCATGTGTTGGTGCGCAAAGTGTTCTTCTTTATCCTGGGCACCCTGTTGTTTAAACCGATCAAAATTAAAAGATTCGGTAGGTAAAGAGGTTTTTCCCTGGATGATCAACTCGCAAAGCAATTGGCCAAGAATGGGAGCAACAGCGAAACCATGGCCTGAAAATCCGCAGGCTAGGATAAGACCCTCAACTTCGCTGATGCGACCGAAAATAAAATTATCGTCCGGGCTGAAATCGAGAGTGCCAACCCAGGTACGAAGAATATTAAGTTTGCGAAATTTCGGAACAATCTTTATCAGGTTGGTAGCTGTGCGGGTCATCTCGCCATAATTTGTGTTCTTACTGAAGCCACCTATCCCCCCGGGTGCGTTCGTGTTCCCAATGAAGACCTGCCCATTGGCTGCCTGGCGGCAAACACCAATGCCACTAATCAAAAGGAATGGGGGTAAGACCGTAGGTACAGGTTCAGTAAGGATGAACTGATTCGGACAAGGGATTAGAGGAATCTCAATTTCTGCCATTCTGCCAATGCGATCAGCCCAGGGTCCGGCAGCGTTGATAACTGTATTCGTCACAATTTCGCCTTTGTCGGTGATTACTCCGCAAATGCGTTTGTTTTCAATTCGTAAGCCTGTCACCTCCGTGTTAAATAAAAATCTCGCCCCAAGGCGTTTGGCATTATCATAATATCCCTTGCATACAAGAAAAGGGTTAGCAATGAGGTCTGTGGGACTATAGAGACCGCCAAAAACGAAATCTGAAATGGCTGGCGCCATTTCTTGAACCTGACTGCGGTCTAAAGCATATTCTTTGATTCCATAAGCAGCATCCCGTTTGGCAAGGTTGCGCATTGTTTCCAACTCTTTTTCGTTCAGCGCAACCCACAGGTAGCCATCCTCGCTTAGCTCTAAGTCGCAATCCAATTCCTTTGGCAAGTTATGCCAACGCTTCATGGCAGCAACCATCAGGGGCAACTCATTCTTATCACGTCCAATCTGGCGAATGCCGCCCGGATTGCGACCGCCTTGTTCGCTAGCCAAGAAGCGTTTTTCTACTACCAACACGTCAGCACCTGCTTTGGCCAATTCGTACACCGCTGACAATCCGGTAGTCCCAGCACCGATGATGACGACATCGGCTTTTTGTATGGTCATGGTTTATTCCTTTCTGTCAGAATTTTTTATAGAATTAAGCGAAGAGTCCCTTTCTACATGTCTTAAGGAAAAGTCAGTCGATTCATTTTTATCACTATTCAGGATATCTTCTCGAAGCTGATCTAGCAATATTTTAAATTCCGCCAATTCTTGCTTATGTATGGCGCAATAAGAATCAAACTTCTCTTCCAATTCCAGTAGTCGCATTGCTAGCATATTCGTCACTTATAACCTGAGCGCTTTCTTCCTCGAACAAAGATTACCAAATCCAATTTTTTAACTTTGAATAGCATTAATATGCCTCACAATATGAAATCAACATTTCATCTAGTGAGCTTGTAGATATTATGAAAAATTGAATTTTCCTACGAGGGAGGAAAAATACTTATAAATTGTCTACCACAATATCCGAAAAAAGCTTACTATTTCAGTATAGAAATTTTAGAAATGAATGTCAAGTGCTAACAAGTCCATCAAATGACCCAAATGGGTCAATATAAAATAATGTCAAAAAAACAAGGGGGCTTGCAAGATTTTACAAAGACCTAGTTAAATGATACCAAAACGCATGGAAACAGCAACCGCATGGGCACGGTCTGTGACATCTAACTTCTCAAAAACCTCAGAGAGCTTACGCTTTACTGCTGTCTCGCTCCAATATAATCTTCCAGCAATCTCACGGTTAGTCGCACCATCAGCTACTAACTTCAATAAATTAATTTCATCGTCGGATAGACCAAACTTTTTTATGCTTACCTCTTTGCTCAGATTCGAGTATTGTTTCAAAACGCTATCCATTAATTCTTGGGAGAGCATTCGCTTTCCATCGTTAGCTGAGTATATTGCTTCCAGAAGGTTTTCCCGGCCTACGTTCTTAAGCAGGTAACCATACGCTCCAGTCCGGAATGATTCTAATAAAAATTCTTCTTCGTCGTAATTAGTCAAAATGATGACTTTCGTTTTAGGGAAAGTGGTGCCAATGCTGCGAAGAAGTTGAAGCCCATCCATACCTGGCATACGGATATCCAGTAACATAATATCGGGATGGGATATCCTAGCCTGTTTAACAGCCTCGTCTGCGCTTGAGGCATCCCCTACAATTTCGATATCATCAGCTCCGGCTAACATACTGCGCAAGCCCTGCCGTATAACGATCTGATCATCAACTATCAACACACGGATCGACAATTTGTTCCTGGTCTCCTTCTTTTTGCATCGCTTCCTCAACCGGTATTTCAAGGATAACCTGGCTACCTTTACCCAATTGAGATTTAATTAATAAGGTTCCGCCAACACTTTTCGCCCGCTCTCTCATTAAAATCAAACCATAGTGACATTTAAGAGGCAACTGCATAACCTGTTTCACATTGAACCCATGCCCATTATCACGAACCGTGATCGAAAAGCGCTGCTGGCTGAAATGTATTGACGCGTCGATTAAACTTGCGTTGCCGTGGCGGAATGCATTATTGATGGACTCTTGCACAATGCGGTAGGCAGCGATTCTCACTGCCGGTCGTAGTTTATAAGGAGTGCCATGTACTTGTATGGTGTGAGGCAAACCCGTCAATGATTCTTGGTGTTTGAACATTTCGTGTAATGCAGGAACCAGACTCATATGATTTAAAGTGGCTGGCCACAAATTGTAAATGGACTTACGGGTTTGTTGGATGGTCTCATTCAGTAAATTCTTTAACAACTGTAACTGCTCATCTAGGTTCTTTGAAGTATGATAAAGTTGGATACAACTCTCTACCTCATATAATGCTCCAACAATTTGTGAAATCACCCTGTCATGAATTTCTCCAGCAATACGACGAAACTCATTTTCCTGAATATTCATTGTCTGAACGAGCATTTCCTGAAGTTCTTGCGCTTTTTGCTGAATTTCATTACGGGCACATACTAGATCATCAAAAAGCTGGGCGTTATTCAAAGCAATCGAAGCTTGATTAGCGAACGAGCATAGGACATTGAGGTCCTCCACGCTAAAATCACCATTGGTTTTATTATGAATTGCGATTGTCCCAATTGTCTTCTCCCTGATTCGGAGTGGAGCAATGGCTACAGAGTGCACATTTAAGCGTTTAGCTCGAGATTGGTCAGCGCGGGGATCTGTCATTGCATCTGGGCTTATCAATGGCTCACCCGTCTTGACCACCATCCCATTGAGTGAGTTTTTTACTGTTATCCTTCTATGCGTCACCGTTGCTACATCTTCGCCATGACCTTCTCGTACCATAAACCAATCACCACCGTCTTCCAGCAATAGCACAAGCGCGTCCTGAGCATGAAGCAATCGGACTGCTTCTTCGATGATTAAGGTAAGAGTATTATCTAGGCTTCGATTTTCTACTAATGCAGAGCTCACAGTTTCAAGGCTAAGTGCTTCAGAAAGTCTAAAAGTTGTTCCATAACGCAATTGATTGTTTTCTACAAGTAAAGCTACGCTTGAAGCAAGCGATGTGAACAACATTAAATCACTTGCGTTGGTTTTTCTTGGTTTCTTCGAGTATCCGACTAGAAATCCCAAAAAGCTTTGCTCAAAACTCACGCAAGCAACAAATGCAGATTTTCCTCCCAGGCAAGCAACAAAAGAGGCAAGTGGGGCTAATATACCTACGTCATCAAGAACATCTGGAATAAACCAGGCTTCGCCAGGCTTTTGGCCAATGTCCAGTTTTATTGCATCGTCAATTTTTAAACAAAACTTGTCGGGAGGAGTACCTGTTGCAGCACATAATGCCAGGGAAGTCTCTTGACATCGGGTTAATTCAAAAAGTAAGAATTGATCGAGTCTTAAAGACCGGGCGGCTTTTGTTTCGAATAATCCCTGGAATTGCTTCCATTCCGGAGATGAATTACCGTATAAATGTAATTGATCTGGAAGAACTAGCGTTGAGGTATGATTAGTACTTATCATGTAAAGCCCTCAGGTGGTCAAAGTTATTCGATGTAAAAGGGACTATATATATATTGGTCAATTTGATTAAAGAGATTAGCCCAATGTGTGCAAGAAATTTTACATTCTGTGTTCAACTTATCCTATTGAATCGCACTTGCAGCTTACTCACCTTTTTCAGCTTTATGGATGCTCTTATATTGACCGAGAAAACCTCCGAACACCTGGATTCTCTGGCGAGAGATATTATTAATAAGATTGAACTTCATGTGAAGAGGATCTTTGGCTAGTTTTTTATCCTTAAGAGAATAGTTTGATGATGATTTAAACCATCTCCTTATTGTCAAAACTTTTCTTCTTATGCACCAGATACGCACCAGCTTAAACTTTTATTTTTTTTTCTGTCTTATAATCAATTTAACATATAAGTGAATGAATTATAGTGCTTGTCAGACTAGATTGCAAGTGCCAACGCACCAAGTAAAACACCTCATCCAATAGAGAAATGACTCTGCTGCTTATAGTAGTGAAATTCTTACACCCCAAAGGCATTGATAACTACCATAGCTATTGTTACTGCTAAGAATGCTATCAATAAAGGATATCATCCAACGTTACTGCAACGCAAATATTTATACCTTCGGTTCAGTAAGCTAGCATAAAATATCACTACTCATCTGGCCATCTTTATCTCCATTATTTTATTTATTCTTGCAGTGACGAATCACCTTTCATTATTTCGAACAAAGTGAAGTAATCTCGGTACAACCCTAGATGTGATATTGGATGATGCCCATACTACGCTCACTCGCCCTCTTTATTCTACCTTTATTTGGCTCAATTCAATCCATGCAGCTTCCGGATTGGCCAATGTCCCCACACCAATTTTTCCATCTCCTGTCCAGGAAGCGTACTGGTTGTCAATCCATATGACCAAGCCCAAAGGTCCGCTGGGCGTAAGTGCAGTCTGGAATACCAGCCGATCATCCACCAAAAATCTCACCTCTGAAATCTCCCATACGATTTGATAATCGTGCCAAGCTTCGAGGTCACACGTTAATTTACTTCCTTCTTGTTTTACATAGCGTCTAGCCCATTTTCTTAATGTTCGTGATAAAGATGGGATCGTGAGAAATGGAATTCCAAAAATTGCAGAAATTTTAAGAATCAGCGGAATACAGGTTGACCGAAACACATTTACCAAATCGCCCTGCCCGGGAATTTGGTCATAGAGGCTTAAAAAGTTGGGCGGCGACGCCATGAAAAACCAGGCACAATTCGGCAAGGTGGGGAATTTCCTTTGGCTGCCTTTTACACCCATCGAAATACCGAAAGGGTCATTCCAAAATCCAAAACCCCAAGTGCCGGGGATTTTATTCGATGAAGCACGTGCCTTTATATGGAAACAAAGCGGCGAATTCCAATTGAATTTCGATCTGGCTAAATGGCTATAATCATCTAACTGCGCCAGACGATACCTGCCAGGTTTCCCGCCTGGAATTTCCAGGTGCCAGCCATCAGGGTCCAACGGAACGGCCTTTGCGCCCTGTGTCATTCTCGGATACAAATGTAATAACGCCAGTTTGCTCATTTTCAATATTATCCACGACAATTCTTGATATAAAGGTTTGTCAAGCCTGTTTCTATGATACTGATTAATTCTTTCATCTCCCAACTCCACCCCGTCCATCCTCGCTTGCGGGAAGGAAGTGAGGATAGGGTCAAATAAATCAGGATAATTAAAAATCACGTATTATGCCAAATAAAATACCAATGTTCTGTAAAATATGATTCTACTTAATGCTTTAATCACCTTAGATCAGTATAAACCTATTCTTCCCAAATCGCTTAAAATCAAAACACGAACTTTACCACACTATTCAGGTTTGATTTTCTTCGCTAAAAATTGCACTGGTTAGCTAGACAAATATAAAAATGACAGAAATCCCAAGATGGTTTGTGGCTAAATACTATATAATTATTAATAGTCTCTTATCGATGAAAGGATGAAGTATAATCAGTTGCGCTTGAGGAGGCTCAATGGAAATTACCTGGTATGGACATTCCTGCTTTCGTTTAATGGAACGGGGTATGGCAACCATCGTAACCGACCCTTATGATCATGAGGCGGCTGGTTACGAACCCTTGAAATTAAAAGCCGATATTGTGACCATCAGCCATGAAGCGCCCGGACACAATTTTGCCCAAGCCATTAAGGGAAAATCGCATGTCTTAACTGGACCAGGTGAATATGAAATCGGTGGTGTATTCATTACCGGAGTACAAACAAACGGATACGGAAAAAGATCTCCCGATGAACCGCGCAACACTTTGTATGTTTTCGATTATAACGGCGTTACAGTTGCCCATCTGGGAGATTTGCGGCGCGTCCCTAGTCAGACCGAAGTAGAAGCTTTGGGTACCGTGCATGTTGCCCTGGTCCCGGTGGGAAGTGTCAATAATGGATTAAATGCAGCGAAAGCAGCCGAAGTCATCAGCTTACTCGAACCGGGCATTGTTATCCCTATGCATTATCAAACACCAGGTTCTCTGATAAAATTAGCGCCTCTCAGCAAATTTCTAAAAGAGATGGGATTAAGCAATGTGCCTGTGCAAGATACATTGAAGGTCAGCCTCTCTACGATACCTGAAGAGACACACGTCATGGTACTGTCTTACCAACATGTATAATACGGAGTTGCGTCATGGCAGTTAAGTTGCTATTGACATGGGATATATTGCCAGGTCGGGAACAAGAATATTTCGAATTTGTTGTCCGAGATTTTATTCCAAAAGTTCAAAAGATGGGAATGGAACCAAGCGACGCCTGGTTTACTGTCTTCGGCGATCAGCCACAAATCATGATTACCATGCAATCTGCCAGCATGGATAATATGGAAAAAATCCTAAAATCGGCAGATTGGAACGCTCTAAAAAGTCAATTGATGGATTATATAGAAGATTTCAAATATAAAATCGTGCCTGCCCGCCCAGGTTTTCAATTGTAATGATATAACCCCCATGTTTTCTTTTATCACCAGTAATTTACTCGAGTGGTATTCAAACCACGCTCGCCAATTACCCTGGAGAGAAGATCCAACCCCTTACAGAGTGTGGATCTCTGAAATTATGAGCCAGCAAACCCAGGTCAATACGGTCATTCCCTATTTTCAACGTTGGATGGAACGCTTTCCGACCGTTGAAGATGTGGCAAAAGCATCCCTACAAGATGTATTATTAGTATGGGAAGGATTAGGATATTATCAGCGCGCCCGCAACATTCACCGCGCCGCCCAAAAAATCATGACGGAGCATAATGGCAAGTTGCCGGCGAATGTTCAAGCTTTAAAAAGCCTACCTGGAATCGGTAAATATTCAGCAAGTGCCATCGCCTCGATTGCCTTCGGCCTTGATGAAGCAGCTTTAGATGGAAATATTCGCCGAGTACTCTCCCGCCTTTTCGATATTTCCGATCCAATAAACACAGCCGCAGGTGAAAAAAGACTGTGGCAGCTTGCTCAGGATCAACTTCCTTCTCGGATAGCCGGCACTTATAACCAAGCCTTGATGGAATTAGGTGCTCTGGTTTGCACACCTCGTTCCCCGCATTGCACGCAATGCCCTCTATCGCAATTTTGCCAGGCTCGACTGCTGGGTGTTCAAGAACAGCGCCCAATAAAAATAACTAAAAGTACGATACCCCACATAACCGTTACTGCAGCAATCATCGAAAAACAAGATTATGTATTGATCACCAGGCGTCCGATGAATGGCTTATTGGGAGGTATGTGGGAATTCCCGGGCGGCAAAATGCAAGATGGAGAGGATTTAAATTCCTGTTTAGAACGCGAAATCAAAGAAGAATTGGGCATTTCGATCAGTATCAACCAGCCCTTTGGCGTATATCATCATGCCTATACTCATTACCGCGTTACGCTCCACGCTTTCTTATGCACATTGGTCAATGGTGATAAACCCAAACCCCTCCAAGTAGAGAATTTACGTTGGAGTAAAATATCTGAGTTATCGAATTATCCAATGGGAAAAATCGACCGGCAAATTGCCAAGGAATTATTGAAACAACTATGATCATTGTCGATGGCCATCAAGACCTGGCATGGAACATCGCTACTTTCAACAGAGACTACTCACGCTCGGCGTGGGAAACAAGGGAAAAGGAAATTGGATACGATGCTCCAAAATATAATGGCGACACCTTGCTTGGATACCCGGAATACCAACAAGGCAGCATTGCGATTATTTTTTCTACCCTTTTCGCTGCACCCATAAGGAAAAAATTAGGCGATTGGGATACTCAATGTTATGTAGATGCGCAACATGCGAAGAAACTGTATCGAAATCAAATTGATATTTATTTTCGATTGATCGAAAAGCATCCGGATAAATTCCAAAATATTTCTTCCAAAAATGATTTGTCGTCTATATTGAATGATTGGGAAGATAGCGCTAAATCACTTCACCCGGTAGGTTTGGTTTTCCTGATGGAAGGCGCCGACGCTATCGACCCACCTCAAGAATTACCAGAATGGTGGCAGGCAGGCGTTCGAATGATTGGTCCGGCCTGGGTAGGCAACCGCTTTTGCGGTGGAACCGGTGAACCAGGACCATTGACTAAAGAAGGCTATGCTCTCTTAGAAGCCATGGCAGAATTCGGTTTTACATTGGATATAAGCCATATGGATGAACGTGCCGCATTACAGGCTTTGGACTTTTTCCCGGGAACGATCATCGCTTCTCATGCCAATGTGAATGCACTATTACCGGGAAATGAATCCAACCGCTTCCTCTCCGACCGGGTAATTAAAGGTCTTATCGAGCGAGGCGGCGTAATTGGTATAACGCCGTTCAATGTTTTTCTTAAAGTTGGCTGGAAGCGCGGTGATGCTAGGCAAGAGGTTTCCCTTATTCACATTATGAACCATATCGATTACATCTGCCAGATGGCGGGAAGCGTAAACCATGTCGGAATTGGGAGTGACTTTGACGGTGGTTTTGGTGTACAATCAACACCATTCGAGATCGATTCGATTGCCGATGTTCAAAAAATTATTCCTATATTGTCACATAAAGGATATTCGGAGAGCGATATTATCCACATCATGGGCGGTAACTGGATTTCGTACCTCGAAAACAACCTGCCCGAG
>DHFN01000096.1 GCA_002402275.1 Anaerolineales bacterium UBA4823 | reverse complement strand
GAGATTGATAGATCAAGACGGGTCGCCCATAAACTATTTAATAATGGTAAGGGCGAGCAAGCAGAAATGAAAAACTGTCTGGTTATAAATGAGATAACTGTTGAAACCAAAATTTTTTTCAACGCCAACACTCAAGTAAATTACCATCAGATATACAACCAATAGCATTGCGGAAGTTCCGGATGATCACTAACTCAATATTCATAAAAGATTTACGCATTCCTCCTACAAATCATCTTGAAAAACTAATCTGAAATAGAACAGGCCAATGGAGTATTCGGAGAAACAAGCTTTTTACCTCAATTTTGACTTGGTTTACAGGAAGATTATGATTTGGATGTAACACTTGACGCTTTAGGTGATCGCTTGGACAGTGAAGTTAAACCATAAGTGCAAATATTGTTCAACCTGTTATAAAGGCGGTTAAAAAACAACTTTGTCCTCCAAAATATGAAATTACAAGAAGAATTTTAGTTATTTCCAAATATTTTCCAATTCATCCTCATAGAAATTTCACGCATAGAGCATTGATTCTCATCTAGGATTATGCTATAATATTTTAATCATTGGGTGATATCGAACAGTAGTATTTTTATTGGTGGTTTTCATAAAAATGGTGCTTCGTAGGTAGCAGGTTCGGCTACGCAGGTAGGTGGCTTTTTCGAACCAGTTGTGTTTGGAGGTGCCAAATGAAGATCCATCATTGGCTCAAGATCGGTGTGAGCATCCTGATCGGCGGATTATTTGCCAGCTTGATTTTCTTGCCGGGCTCAGCGTTCATCGGGGATATCAACTTAGACAACCGCGTGGATAGTGCAGATCTTTATGCGATTGGTCAAAGTCTAGGATTGACCTCCTCAAAGCCATCTTACTCGCGCGGTTTAGATTTGAATTTGAGTAATGAAATCGATGTCCAAGACCTGGCAATTGCCGGGCGCTCCTATGCTGCACCACACATTTTTCATTACCTACGCCAGATTTCAAATAAGATTGAGGTCTCTGATCAAGATAGCTGCATTGACGGCTCGGGGAATATCAACATCATTTGGGGAAATGACAATGCAGTATTTTTTAGCCGCCTTGACCGGTTCGGCAACACCTTGATCGATGACGTCCAATTAGCCGGAAACAATACCGGGACAGTCGATATTGGATGTGATCAGGAGGGAAACGCGCACATGGTGTGGGTGAAGGTTGACACATTATATCAAGCCCGCTTCGATCAATGGGGTTACCAGGTGCTGCCACCAAGCAAAGTATACGATGAGGAAGTAGATACCCCTTCTTTTTATGGTGGTAGAAATTTGGATGTTGCCCTCGATCAGCAAGGAAATGCCTATGCATTTTTTAACACCTGGCCCCATGCTATTCCTACCCTCTTATATCTTCAAGCGGATGGCGATGTCAGCCTGGCTGCTCACCCTGCCGAAAGCGATACCGTCCCTCGATATCATCAAGTGAGTGTGGACCATGAAAACAATATCCACTTGATGTGGTACCAAGAAGAAGGAACCGATCGTATTTATTACGCCCGTTATGGAAGCGGTGATACACCCTCACTCAGTGAACAACTGATAGGTTACACTGCTTATGGTGGCGTAAATGGTACTCGTCCACCCGATCTGGAAGTAGATAGCCAGGGCAATGCCTACATCCTTTGGCACCAAGCTTACAAACCCAATCTTTACCTGGAAAAAATTACTCCAGAAGGAAATCATGCCTTAGATGATTTTGTGCTGTTTTCACAATGGGATAGTAGTGGTTATGCTCGCCCTCCAGTTTTTGCCTTGGACGCGAATGACAACCTGCATTTACTGGCTGTGACCGGCTGGGGGCGCAGCAGTGTCCATTCAGCTTATGGCAGTTTCACCTCAAATGGCGATCCGCTTTTGCCCATGCGCTGGTTCTTATACGGGGAACCTATGGGTAACCCACAGATCATGGTAGATGGGGAAGGAGATATCCAGGTTACATTCAGCCACCCTTACGATTCCGGTTACCCACCCTGCCCCGGGGAAGCACTATGTCACCTGGGCACGGCGTTCGATGCTGCCGCTCAAGATCTGAGCCGCAGTGACCTGGGAGTAGATGCTGCCCATCTGGATTTTGAGCCCCTGATCGCCCGCTGGGGAGGGTCCCTGGCAATCACAACCACAATCTTCAATGAGGGATGGTTTACCTCTACAGCTTCCTCATTATCCATTGCCCTGGAAACCGAAGAAGGGCAAAGTATAGTGGGAACCACTCAAACAGTCAATCCCCTGGCTGTTCATACTACCCAAACCTTTACGAATACCGTCTTATCCTTACCCGAAACCCCTCCCTCAGGCTTGGAGGAGATGGAATATTTTCGCCTGCATTTGGAAGTAGATCCCGACAAGAGTATTGCCGAGACCAGCGAGGAAAACAATAGCCTTTCAGTGCCTATTTTGGTCCAAAAACTGCCGACCAAAACCGGGTTGTTTTTGATTGTCGAGGATGAGACCGACACCGCCCGCGGCGGCAGGAGTGTGGAGCTGAATGTCGGCACAGCCAGCATCGCGGGCGGCTCTTACTCAAAAACCGATATTCCTGTTTCAGATTACACCACCGTCTTGGGGAAGGATATCCCCGTAGGTGATTCTGCTATTAATTACACCATCAACTGGCAGGCGACTGGGTATGCAGCCCCCACCTCGGTAACCCTGGGCGTGCAACGCAACAGCAGTGATCCCTACACAATAGATTATTCGCCCAGCAACACTGCCGTATTGAAGACCAACCGCTGGGGCAGTTTGAGCGGCACCATTACAGATAACGAGGGAAATCCTCTCTCAGGTGCAACGGTGCGCCTGGAAGGGGAAGGCTTGAGCATCGAAACAACCACCGATGCAAGCGGTAATTTCTCGCCAGATGACGAACCGAATCTGGCAAAATTGATCCCCGGGCAGTATCAAATCCGGGTTAGCAAAGCTGACTATGCCCGCCAGAGCGAACCCATCACGATTAACCCCTTCGAGGAAGAAACGTATGAAGCAAAGCTTGACATCACCACCGTTGCTTACCTGCACGGCAACGTTATCAATGATTTCGGAAGTCCAGTTGTGGGCGCAAATGTTAACGCTTGTGAAAATAACACCCAAACCGATCAGCAAGGCGTATTTGATCTGGCCTTAGCTGCTAGCTGCACTTCTTTAGTCGTTTCTAAATCAGGCTATACCGACACCAATGAAACCCTTTCCCTCACCGCCGGCTTAGAAACCCTGCTCGCAGATCTATCCATGGACTTCGACCTAACCCTCACCACCTTCGGGAAAGAAGATCGAGTTGCCAGCCGGGTGATTGACGAATCCACTAGCGACCTGCTGCCCGAACCGCCTGAGGATGCATCGTGGCTCAAGAAAAAAGTCTTCGATCAGTTCAAAGATAAATTCTGGCCTGATTACGGCATCTATATCGTCTATGGGGCGTATAATTACAACGCTTCAGCAGCTTACAGCGGACCTAGCGATAGTCGTATGATGAATTTCGTTCAAGCTCGCTTCGATCCGCAGACCTTTGAAGCCCATATGTTTCTCGCCAGCGTCGAGTACGAAGGAGTCCCCATTCCGGTTCCGATCATCTCCGATTCGGGGATCAAATCCGCCATTCAGGTCATCGAAGCCCGCCTGGTCAATGCGAAAACCGGGGAAATACTAAAACGAATATTTGCTCCCGAAGGGGGTGCGAGTGAGTTGATCTTCTCCGACACCACCTTGACCTATGATTTTGGGGGTCAAATTATCCCTGATTGGGAAAATGCCGAAGTGTGGCTGTATTACAAGGTCGGCATGAACGATAACGGCGAATTCGATTCCAGCCCATTGCTCTATCAATACGATCAGCAAATCATGAAATTCGACCTCTCCAGCGGCAGCGTTCGACTTGATTACGGGTTAGAAGAGTTTCCTCTTCCGTAAAGCGAGGGTGAAAAATGAAAAAGTTAATGATCCTCCTTTCTGCACTTATTGCAATCCTGGCATTCTATGGCTTTTTGAATAACCACAGCGCCCAAGCCCAAACGCCCACATTCGGTTGCAAACCCATCAGCTTGACCGTGCGCACCGGTCAAATCTTCTATTTGACCGTAGCGGTCACTGACACCCTCGACCTGTATGCCTGGCAATTTGACACCCAATATCATCCGGAGACCCTCGAATGGGTTGCCCTGATACCGGGCAACCATTTACGTTCCGATGGCGCCCGTCATTACCTGATGCCCCCCAAGGTTGTTGTATCTGGCAGCACCACCAAGGAAGCTACCAATGCAGCAGCTACCCGCTTGAGTAAAGACACCGGTGTGGACGGCAACGGTGTGATTGCCTATTTGTACTTCCGCGCAATCAAGCCAAAAACCACTGGCACAACCGTCACTTTGAATGACAGCATGCTGGTCGACCGCAATGCGCTGGTGATTTCCAAAAGTTTGGTTAATTCCGGTAATTGCAAAGTGATCATCTCGGATAGCGCCCCGGTTCTCGTTCAGCCGCCGGTGGGAGAATTAATATTCATGCCGACGATAATCCGTTAATACTATTATATAGGGGGACCAAGGTTGATCTGCGAGGCTGGGCTGCATAGTACATCCGGGGTAACTGATGGTGATTTACTCGTTATTTTGAGGTGCGCGTAGTCTTGTAAGGTCGGGTTTGTCTGGTATAACCTATATGACTGATAGCAATCACTCCAGGCGCATTGAGGTGCTCCTAGTCTTGTAAGGGCGGGTTTGTCTAACATAACTGCCATGACTGATAGCAATCATTCCTGGCGTCTTGAGGTTTCCATATCCCCTGGGAAACCCGCCCTTACATTGGCACCGTAGACACCAGCCAGTCCCTAGATACTAGGTGGATTATCAGGTGAGAGGATACTTAGCATCCATTGTGCGAGGAGTCTGGGCGTAAGGGCGGGTTTGTCTGACATAACTGCCATGACTGATAGCGATCACTTCTGGCGTCTTGAGGTGTTCATATCCCCTGGGAAACCCGCCCTTACAGTGGCACCGCAGATACCAGCTATCAATTGGCTACTCGTACGTGCATATTGACTCTCGTTTAATATTTGTGTATTATTAATATGCATCGCTTTCTTCTTCGCTTTGTGTCTCTCTAATTTTTGTAATAAACAAATCGGTTATATGTAGTCCTGTTTGGGCTTGGTTTATATTTGCTTTTGCATAGAAAGGATTCCTACAATGAAAATTCTTAGGAGAGCCTTCATTGTCTTGGCACTTCTAATTGGAGTGGCACAGCCAATTCAAGTCGCAGCGGAGCCAGATGGATATCAAAACCTGCCGGGTTGGCATTGGGTAGCCGGGGGAGTATTAAGAGGGGTATCTTTCCCAACTGCCTCCTTGGGCATCGCCGTGGGAGATGGTGGGTTGATCATTCGCTCCTCCGACGGGGGAGTGAGTTGGCAGCAGGTTTTAAGCGGGGTCAAAACAGACCTAAAACACGTTCAGTTCATAAACGAATTACGTGGTTGGGCGGTTGGCGAGCAAGGCATCATTCTTTATTCTGAAGATGGCGGACTGAGCTGGAATAAACAGACCTCCCCTTCTTCGGCTGATTTAAACCGTCTCTTCTTTCTTGATGCAAACACCGGCTGGGTTGTCGGGAATAACGGCACCATCTTATATACCAATAATGGGGGTACGAATTGGACCCAGCAGACCAGCGGGACAACCAATCATTTATATGGCTTGGATTTCGTGGATACATCCTATGGCTGGGCAGTCGGTGCGTCTGGTCTGGTTATCGCCACCACTGATGGGGGGATCAATTGGGGAAACCAATCTTGTCCTAGCGAAACTCATGAATTCTATGATGTGGATTTCACCGATCGCTATAACGGCTGGATAGTTGGGCAGGGAAGCGGTCTTTGTAAAACAACAAACGGTGGAACATCCTGGGGAAGTTGGTCTATGAGTGGTTGGACCAGAGATCTTTATGATATCGAATTAACCCCCGGCGGTGGAGGGTTGATTATCGGCGCAGGGGGTTTTATAGCTCAACATACACTACCTCCATATGACTGGAGGGAGACGATCAATAGCGGGACAGACAATAACCTCTATGGAGTGGATTTCATTGATGCCAATCATGGTTGGATAGGTGGAGAGGCAGGAATGGTGCTTGCCACCGCCAATGGCGGCAGTAGTTGGGAACAGCCAATTGGTTCGACCACGGGCTCCATCAATGATCTTTTTTTCGTGGACGACCAGCGCGGCTGGGCGGCGGTGGGTTGGTCTAGTTCGGGTTTCCCCGGTCAAATCCTCCACACCCAAGATGGCGGCTTAACCTGGAGTGTCCAAAAAACAGGCATTGATTTTGTCAATGATATCGAATTCGTCAACGCTAATATCGGTTGGGCTGTAGCAGGTAGTTTGGGGGACGGCTACATTTTTTCTACATTGGACGGCGGTGCCCATTGGACATCCCAACTCGAGTTAAGTTATCTCCCAATGCGCGGGCTCCATTTTATGAATGCAGCATATGGCTGGGCGGTAGGTGGAGCCGGAGATGGCAACGGCTGGATTTATGCTACGACCAATGGCGGGCAAGACTGGACCGAACAAAAATATATAGAAGACCAACACAACTTGCTCGATGTTTGCTTCAGCGATTTTAATAACGGCTGGGCAGTGGGAGAATACGGTACTATTTATGCAACAAATGATGGGGGAAAGCATTGGAATTCTCAGAACAGTGGAGTAAATAAAACGCTGAAAAGCTTGTATTGCTATGATCATTGGGTCTGGGTCGCTGGAGATGATTTCATCCTCTTCACATCCAATGGAGGCACTACCTGGCAGATCCAGAGAGACATGACTGGGATCGAATATTATAATGATATAGACTTTTCGGGACCTGGCTGGGGCTGGGTGGTTGGGGGAAGTAACACAACCTATGAGACTTTGGCTTTGGCAACTGGTGACCTGGGCATTAGCTGGATTGCCGAGGACATCCCATTGAACTTCGGCGGTCCTAACAGCGTGCATGCAACCCACTATGGTCTTGGACCGGTCATCTGGATCGGAGGAGGAAACGGGATCATCCTTTCGAACCGTCCTAATGACGATGTTTCGGTCTCGACCGAAGTGACTCCAACCGAAGGAGGCGATCTCTTTTCCAAAGATGGAAATGTTCACCTTGAGTTTCCGGCCGGCTTGGTCACAGCCAATACGGTGATCACCTATACGCCCACAACTTCGTCCCAGGCGCCTTTGACCGGCAGCCTAAGCGCCTGGCGGATATTCGATCTTACTACCGATGGGTCGGCTACTATTGTCCCCGGCTCTTGCTACACGATGACGGTGGATTACAAAGGTTGGCTGGCAAGTGAGAATGATCTTCTTGGTATTTATTCTTGGGATGGTAGCAATTGGGTAAAAGAATCCACCAGCCAAGCGGATTGCGATTTGGACCGAGTCACTGCCTGCCCTAATCATTTCTCTTATTTTGCCCTGCTGGGAAATAAATTTTATCAATATTTACCTCTAGTCATGAGATAAGTGAGGTATTGGGCGATTCGTTTCAGTATATTTATTCGCTTTCCATAACTAAACCCGTAAATATATCTGTACCAGGAGCGCGATCTGATATTTGGTCGCGCTCCTATCAAATGATAGACCATAAATTGAGAGAATCCAAAGCAAGCTTGATGTGAAGAGCATGTTTGACTTGTATAATCTATAAGACTGATAGCGCTCATTCTTGGTGCCTTGAGGTTTCCATATCCCCTGGGAAACCCGCCCTTACATTGGCACCGCAGACACCAGCCAGTCCCTAGATACTGGGTGGATTATCAGGTGAGAGGATACTCAGCATCCCTCGTGCAAGGAGTCTGGGTGTAAGGGCGGGTTTGTCTGGTATAACCTATAAGACTGCTAGCGATCACTCCTGACGTCTTGAGGTGTTCCTAGCCTAGTAAGGGCAGGTTTGGCTTACATAACAAATATGATTGATAGCAATCACTCTTGGCGTCTTGAGATGTTCATATCCCCTGGGAAACCCGCCCTTACAGTGGCACCGCAGACACCAGCCAGTCCCTAGATCCTGGGTGGATTATCAGGTGAGAGGATACT
>DHFN01000100.1:3506-3991 GCA_002402275.1 Anaerolineales bacterium UBA4823 | reverse complement strand
TTTCGAGAAATAGTCAGGGGATTGTCTTAGATAGCTTCGTTTGGATTGAAATGCGTTTTCCCCCGTGAATGCCCCAAAATAATACTTTACAACATCATTATATAAAAAGATTGACATCCTTTCGCTTATTCGTGGATGGTTTCCTCAATGCCAATCCCCTTTTGGAGAATCGGCAGACTTTTCATAATGGATCATCTCCTTAACTTTACTTGAGATTACCTACGGAATAGCAACCTCACATTGAGAGTGTATTCGCAGTAAAAATTGTCTACGCTATGGTATTATTCCTATTAGGATAATTCGGGATTTCAAGAATGTTAGGTTATTCAGGTTGACAAATCATTTTAATGGATATTTAATCAGAGGTTGAGGTCAGCATGCCAAAGATTCTTTCACCAACGTCAATCCGGGGGATTACAATTGGCAGCGCCCAAAATGAACAGGCGCTCACTGGGTGTACAGTCATTCTCTGCGAACATGGAGCA
>DHFN01000100.1:243-3498 GCA_002402275.1 Anaerolineales bacterium UBA4823 | reverse complement strand
CAGTCCATCTAGTATCCGAAGTCCATGGAGTAGTATTAGCCGGCGGGTCAGCCTTTGGTTTAGATGCTGCCAGTGGAGTAATGCGTTTTCTGGAAGAACGGGACCTCGGTTATGATACCGGGGTTACCAAGGTTCCAATTGTTCCAGCTGCCATTCTCTATGACCTCGATCTAGGGGATCCGACTATTCGCCCGGATGCTCAAATGGGTTACCAAGCCTGTTTAAACGCCACTGCTGATCCCCCAGCTGAGGGAAATGTTGGAGCAGGTTGCGGTGCATCGGTTGGAAAAATTCTCGGTATTCATCAAGCTATGAAAAGCGGCATTGGTTGGTCTGCGTTACGCCTCGGAGGTGGTTTAATTGTCAGCGCGATCGTCGCAGTGAACGCATTCGGTGATGTGATAGATCCAAAAAACAATGGAATCATCGCTGGTGCGCGCAGTCTCCAGAAAGGTCCTCTTCGGATTGGAGAAAAGGGGTATTTCGCAAATACAATGGAAGTGATGAAAAGCTTTGTTGGGCGTACGATTATGAGTTTTGCGACTCGGGGTCACACTGTGATCGGATGCATCATTACCAATGCATCATTGACCAAAGAGGGAACTACCAAGGTCGCTCAAATGGCACAAGATGGTATCGCTCGAACAATCAAGCCAGCCCACACCATGCTCGATGGCGATACCATTTTTGCCCTTGCAACCGGTGAAAAGAAAGCAGATATGAATTTGATCGGAGCTTATGCAGCAGAAGTTTTTGCACAAGCAATCGTTCGAGCAGTAACGAGTGCCACCCCAGCGGGTGGCTTACCAGCATTGAATTCGACTCAACCCTGATATAGTAAGGAAGCAATACAGCATGAGCGGAGAAACGATCTTAATCGTTGAAGATAACTTGGTCTTACGGGATGGATTACGAGATATGCTCTCTTATGATGGATATCAGGTAATCTGCGCCTCCAATGGAAAAGAAGCTCTGGAAGAAATGGTGACTTTTACCCCCGATCTCATCCTTTCGGATATTTCGATGCCCGAAATGGATGGGTATGAATACTTACATGCGGTGCGAGCTCACCCGGAATGGGTGACTATTCCATTCCTTATTCTCACAGCCAGAGGTGAAAAGGAAGACGTGCTGATGGGAAAAAACCTCGGCGCGGAAGATTATTTGATCAAACCAGTCAACAAAGATGAATTATTGACCGCTGTGCGATCACGATTAATTCGCGCTCAGGAGATTAAAGTTGCCCAATTACATCAAGCCTATGAAGCCAGCCTGACCGCTCTCGCAAATGCAATAGATGTGCGCGATCCTTACACGCGTGGTCATGTGGAAAGAGTCACAGCCTATGCCCAGGAGCTGTCCCATCAAATTGGCATCCAGGGGAGAGCCCTAGAACAAATTCGATTTGGATCCATCCTCCATGATATTGGCAAGATCGTCATTCAAGATGATGTTTTATTAAAGCCAACTCCCCTCACCCCCCAAGAATGGGAACTAATGATGCGTCACCCGATTACTGGGGCAGAGATGATTAAAGATATACCTTATCTTGCACCAGCAGCTCCTTATATTCGCCATCACCATGAAAAATGGGATGGCAGTGGCTATCCTGATCACATTAAGGGGAATAATATTCCATTAGGAGCACGGATCATCGCAGTGGCAGATAGCTTTGATGCAATGACGATTGACCGCCCTTACCGCAAAGGTCGTTCATTAGACGAAGCTCACCAGGAGATTATTTCTTGCAGCGCCTCCCAATTTGACCCGCTTGTTGTCCAAGCTTTCTTACGAGCTTGGGATTCCAATCGGATTCAAGTAGTTTATGCCCGCTGGCGTCAAAAGAATACCTGAGCAAGATTATTCGACGATCACCCGCGTACCATCGCTGGCTTCGACATGATTCGATTCAATCGGTATGTTGGGGGTAGTCCAACGATAAATCCACTTAGCCGCTGCTGGAGTGAGATTAATACACCCATGACTACGCGGGGTACCATAGTCATTATGCCAATAGGTGCCATGAAACGAAACACCAGTCCAGGAGATGAATGACACCCAGGGAACACCGGGCAGGTCAAAACCATTGCCATGTTCTTCATCAGCTGCCATGTGACGAGAAGGTTGCTTACGCTCTACTTTAAATTCGCCAGTGGGTGTATCCCCAGCAAACGTACCCGTTGAGCAGCGAGCCGTAAAGATCACCCTCCCGTTCTCATAAGCAAATATTTTTTGCTCAGCGAGAACCACCCGAATAAACTTATCCTGAACATCTGGGTGAATAGGCACAACTTCGTCTGCTAACACTTGACGGATATGGGTTGCATCCACATAGTAAAACCCCCCAAACAAATCATCCACAATTTGATACCAGGGATTTCCGTAAGAATCAGTGGTTGCTAGATTGATCCAATGGGTAGTTCCATAATAATAACGGTACCCATGTTTTAGGTTTCCCTTATTGTTGATCCATGCTTGGGTAAATGGGACACATACCTCACCTAAGAAACCTTGAGGAGGAATGTCAAAAATTGGTTTAGCAGGTTGATCTTTCACGAATTGAACTGTCGCCGAGTGAACCCAACCCTCATCGGTGCGCAACCAGAGTGGATTATTTTTTGGCAAGGGATCACCCATCCGGGTTTCATAAATATTGATCACAGCGTCGGTATTGTAGTAACCTAACTCGGTACTGCTCGTGGTAGGTTGATCATAATACCGCAACGAAGAAACCGTTCTGCCCAACAAAATAGGTTGTTCGGCTGCCAATGCCTTTGGAGCCATTTGGAAATTCCTATTAATTAATAAGGAACATAAGCTTGCCACACTTAATTTAAGAAACTCTCTGCGATTCATCGGTCATCTCTATGTTGATTTATTGGATATTTTTGCTCATGCATTCTGAATTTTTGGTGAGTCAATTCTCCATATATTTATTTTAATTGGAAGGTAATTTTCGATTTATTATTATAAACCAATCTTTAAGTATTATTGGATATAATTTATCTAATTTGCGAGGGGTTTCTATTTCACATATAAACCTTCTGACATACTAGGAGTCAGCAAGCTTGCTTGCGTTTTCGCTGAAGCAAGCTTCAGCACTCCAGACTTTGGAGTCAGCAAGCTTGCTTGCGATCTGGAGTCAGCAAGCTTGCTTGCGGTTTTTGGAGTCAGTGGATTTCCGAAAAGTTTTTCACCCGATTCAATGCGAGGGGTCTCATCACAAGATGTCTCGCTTCGCTACTCATAACATAA
>DHFN01000100.1:0-191 GCA_002402275.1 Anaerolineales bacterium UBA4823 | reverse complement strand
CGGTTTAGGAGGGCGACCCGCCCTTACAGTAAGCACCAACAGTCGTTTGGATGCAGGCTCCAGAGAAGGTTGTCACCCCGAGCAAAGCGAGGGGTCTTTTTGTTGTCGTTAAGATATTTAGCTTCGCTCGATATGGAATTTATGACTTTTTGGAAAATCTCCTTGTTTCCTACTGTGACTATAATAGTGAG
>DHFN01000195.1 GCA_002402275.1 Anaerolineales bacterium UBA4823 | reverse complement strand
CTCGCTTCGCTCGACATGACAAACCCTTTGGAGTCAGCAAGCTTGCTTGCGGTTTTGAAGGTAGTGGCTATCCATGGATAAGGTTGCCCCCCTGAGCAAAGTGAGGAGTCTTTCCACAAGATGTCTCGCTTCGCTCGACATGACAAACCCTTTGGAGTCAACAAGCTTGCTTGCGGTTTTGAATGCAGTGGCTATTTTAATATTAATATTTGTTTAAGGTTTGGTTAAAAGATTTTGTCCAAAGTTACTTAAATTTCCCAGGGGTTAGTTCAAGGTCAAAAACCACAAACTTTGGAGTTATAATTAATTTGTTTCAATCAAAAATGATTACCGAAAGATGAAAGATGCGTAAGTCCATCTTTAAAAGAGCAGGTTTAATATTGATTGTATTGGTCTTATTGAGGGGGATATATTGTGGATATCAAAAATCTCAATCGAAAAATCAAAATGAGACTGAACAAGTCTTTACCCGCCAGCGGATGGAGATGGTTGATCAGACAATCGCTGCCCGCGGGGTATCCAACCCGGATGTGATTGAGGCGATGCAGACTGTCCCGCGCCATGAATTTGTCCTTCCCGAGTATCTCAACCAGGCTTATGAAGACCATCCTTTGCCGATTGGGTATGGTCAAACCATCTCTCAACCCTATATTGTTGCCTGGATGACGGAGCTGCTCGAGCTTAAACCGGGCGAAAAAGTCTTAGAGATCGGAACTGGTTCAGGTTATCAGGCAGCCATCCTCGCCCGATTAGGATATGTGGATATCTATAGTGTGGAAATCATCCCGGAATTAGCCCAGCAAGCCCAGGAGCGTTTGCAGCGGTTGGGCTATCCCAACGTACATCTCAAATCAGGTGATGGCTATTATGGCTGGCAGGAATATGCCCCTTATGATGCCATTCTGGTCACCGCAGCTCCTGACCATCTACCGCCTCCTTTGGTTGCCCAATTAAAAGAGGGTAGCAGGTTGGTGATTCCCATTGGTCCACCGGGAAGTTATCAGACCCTGTGGAAATTTGTCAAACAGGAAGGGAAGCTTACTGCTTATGATTTAGGAGGGGTTATCTTTGTATCCTTGACAGGCGGTGCTCAAACGATTTCCCCTTCCATCTCACCGTAAGAAAGGCGATTCCATAGCAAAGAGCGCCTAAGCTTAAAACTAAATTGAAACCCCAACTGAGGGCGAGCAACATGGCTGCTACTGAAGCCACAACCGACGCAGCACCATTGAGTGCCCATATTAACGGCAGACTATTTTGATTGGTGGAAGTTTTAAACCAAAAACTTAATCCGCCGGGAAAAGCACAACCCATCAAAAACCCACCTGGTGCTACGATGGCTGCCATACATAGTCCTCGCAACAGGATCGGAAGAGCCAGGGTAGTTTGAAAGAGGATTTTTAACCCGAAAGGGACCAATAGCCACCATCCACATACTAAAATTAGCGAAATATCCACGCGAATCCGCTTGCTCCAGATGCTGCCCAATCCAGAAAATATTAAGAGGGTTAATAAGATTGCGGACATCGAATAAGCTGGGTGCTCCAGATAGAGTTGGAAGCGCTGGATTAAGGGCAACTCTACTAGCATATAACCGAAGCCAATTGCTGAAAAATAGAAAGACATGCCCAAATCAGGTTTTTCGATGGGGTATTCTGATGATTTGGCACGCGATCTCCAATAAACTAATCCGACTAACCCCGCCCCCAAACCTAAAACAAACAGGAATAAACCTAACACTACCAACATTCCCGCACCACCGAATGGCTGCCAGGTTTTTCCAAGTTCACTGAGGATTTGGGAGGATTGAGCCCATTTGAAAGTATGAGCAAAGAAGGGATGGTCATCGGTGGGAGGACTCACATCGTACGGATAAGAATGGTAGAAGGTTTCTCGTTGATTTGGATCAAGCATCGTTTGAAAAGTCTGGGCGTAAATAGGGGTTTCCAGGATATTAAAACGATTGGTATCTGCTGGATTTAAATTTGGCGCATAGATGTAATCTAAAGAATGCGAGAGAGCATAATCATGAATAATAGAGAGCTCTTGAGTTGTGAAAGGTTGCAATTTGACCAGGATGGTTGCCATAGAATAACTGCGTAAGGTAACCAGCCGTTCTGAAGGGGATAATCCCATCTGTTCTAATGCGGTCACAGCAAGGGCAAAGGAACGCAGACATTCGCTGGGTGGTTTTTGGAGCCAGCGATTATAGAACAGGATCCCATCCGGTTTTAAATGGCTTAAAATAGTCTGGTAACTCTCCAGGGTATAGCGGTAATCTTCCGCCAGGCTATAGGCACCGCTAAGCACCGGATGAAAAGATGTGGTTAGAGAAAGCACGATAACATCAAACTGATCTGAGCTCTTTTGTAGATAACTACGCTGATCTGCGTTGACAATCTGAACAGCCGGGTGATGATAGATTGAAGTGGCGGCAGTGATTATTAATGGATTGTTTTCCACTGCCACGATTTGGTTAGACCCCTGTTCAATTGCAACCAAAATATCTAAGCCTCCTTTAGGCTCTAAAATCAGAGTATTTGAATTTGGACGGAGCTGGAACGCTACCGTTTCAGGAAGATAGGCACTAAAACTCAAATCGGAGACATTGTGGATAATTGGCGAGAGATCATCTCCATCCACAAATAACCCATCTTGTTGAGGGGGAGATTGCTGATATTGGACACTCAAACCAGGCAGGGAGCGAATGTTGGCGCTTTGGACCACATCCACCCGCGAGAAAGCGTTCCAACGTTGAAATTTCAAGTGTGCATCGGGATATTGTAAGGCATAAGAAAGCCCCTTGTAGGGTGAGAGACGTAAATTGAGAAGTTGTAAGAATGAATCACCTTGATATCGAAAACCAAGCTCTACAATGCAAATAATAATGAAAACGAGCAGGATTACCGAGGGAATATGGGGGTTTATGATTTGAATCCATTTTCTTCGACCTGGGAATCTTTCTAACGGGAAACTGCTCAAGCCTGCGAGTACACAACAAGATACAACCGTACCTTCTCCTCCTACTAAACCGGGTAAGCCCAATCCGATCAAACAGCCTAAACCAGAGCCAATAAAATTCATGGCGTAGAATAGATTACTCTGATTTGGGTAAGCAAACAATAAGATGCCAATCGCCAAGCCACCCAGAGCGAAGGGAATGGTCAGGGCGATGTAATCTATTCCAAAGAGCAGAATTTGTTGAAAATCCCAGGCAATGGTGAAGGAATCAAAGGGCAGATAATTGAGGATCAGATAAGCGATCAAAAAAGAAAAAGAACAACATAATGCTAGCCAACCAAACAGAGGCTTTGCCTGGTGAGGCTCCAATTTGGTTAGAAAAGTCAGCCAAACCCCGCTGACCGCATACCCCAACATTGCCATACTGATGATCAAAAAAACAAAATGATAGAATTGGGCAACCGAGAAAAGTCGGGTCAGTGTGATTTGGAAAAGAAGTGTGGAGGCAGAAAGACCGGCAACACGCAGGAAAAACCAGGGTTTATGACCAAAATTGTTTTTCATGACACCCAATCCGGGTGGCAACGAAATTGGGAGACTTTGATTGTGAAAAATTAGCCACCCATTGGTTATAGTGTATAGCGGAAAACGGGTGTTGTCAAATAGAAATTAGGAATTACTGAATAGTTGAGGATAGATCAATAAGCCAATCTTATAGACAATATAAGGATCATCGTAATGACATTTGAAGAATAGTGAAAATTATTTTAGCCACCATGAATTACCTCAATTAATTGTTTCTATATAATATGTGAAATATTAAGATTACAAAATAGAATCCTCTTCATTAGCTCATTCGTGTTTGCATTTGTGGACGGTAAACCTCTAAAAACCATCCACGATTTAGGATCACCAGTAAATGAAGCCAATGCATTAGACCCATTAATGTAGATAAAAGGCTATAACAGTCATGTATTTCTAAAAAATGGTTTTAATTTATAGGATCAATTAATAATCCTATCGGTCGATTTAAGAAACAAAATTAATATTCCTTTGTAGCTCATGCTTTTAGCATGATTTTCCAGATAATCCCCCAACTCTCCTCCAATCCAGAATATCACGTTATAAACGTGATCTACAAGTCCCTTCAAATTGAGATTGAAGATAGAAAAGATGCATATATAAAAACGAGCTCGGCGCAGGTCTCTGATCTCGCCAAGCTCGGACTAATTTCTATATCAGCATTTCATGGTACCGCTCTGGTAGAATAATTTACCGACCCAAATTTAGGGGGCAATCGGTGTGGGGGTGGGATTGAATTTTGGATTATGACTCTTATTATGATTAGCTGCGTTCGACAATCCATGGTCTTTAGGTTTGTGGGGGTTAGATTGTCCAGGCGGTGTATGGGTGGGTTGGGTGGTCTGTTTTACCTTTTGTTTTGCTTGCCCTACCCCTACGGTCTCGGGCTTTCCTCCATACTCTTTATAGAGCTGCCCCATCCCGCTCCCGCCTTTAAACTGAGCAATTAGATCTGCTACTGATGTACTACTGGCGTTGGAAAGCGAATAGAGTTTGACCAGAACGCCGTACCCAATACCTTGATTGTGATAATCATTAATTTCCTGTAAGCTTACCCCAAAATAATAACTCAAGAGAGCCGAGATAGGCTGGATGTCTCCTCCCGCTAATGACGCAGTACATTGACTACCATCTTCTTGTTCCAAGATTACACTGTGGTTTTCGGAATCCAGGGAAACAACTTTTCCTTGCACCTCTGGCGGGCAGGGTGGGATTGTATCTTCAGCCCTGGCAAACTGTTTGGGCAGGATAAGACCTGACCCTAAAGTCAACAGTAAAAAAATAGAAAGAAAAACCTTCTGGATTTTCATCATTTTGCTCCTTATATATCGGCATTTTCATTGCCGCTATGTTTAATCCTTTCTCAAATTGGTCATAAACATTTCTATGATTAATAAACCGTTTTAATCGAGGTTTTGTTACACTCTTTAGCGCTTTATTCGGTTAAGTTATGGTTAAGTTATTCATCAATCTGATTGAAACCTATTCAATTCTCCCACAGCGAACATGGTACAATCCCAATGTTCGAGCAGGAGAATCACTATGAGCTCTACGACTGATGATTTAACCAGTTACCTGACAATGTTTAGAAGGGTAATTCTGCGTATCCGCCAAAACCATGGATTAGAACACGCAACCTTACATATGCTTGCCAAGCGTAAGCCAACAACCAGCCTGGCCGGTCAATCCGATTATTGGGGATTCTGGATAATCGGAGATGTCAGTGAATCGGAGGTAGAGGAAAGTGCTCAGGAAGCATTAACTCGGTTGCAAGCTGGTGAAAGCCAATGGGTGGTTCACCCGAATTGCGGTACAAATCTGGTTGCCAGTGCGTTATTGGGCAGCTTGGCAGTACTAGGTGGATTTGCTGGCAGCGGTAAACATCTGCGCGATAAACTGGAACGGTTTCCCCTGGCTATTACTTTGGTATCGCTCAGTTTAGTGCTAGCCCGTCCCTTTGGCACCTGGTTGCAATCTCATCTCACCACATCCAGTGCTGCGAAGGGAGTGCAAATTCAATCCGTTAAAACCATTAACCGAGGTTGGATTCGGGCGAAGCGGGTACAAACCCAAGGATAAAAATTGGCACCAGAAAAACCAACCATCTATCTTCTCCAAGCCGAAGACGAGTATGCTGCCACCCAATTCCTGCATGAAATGGAGGGGCGGGTGGGCGAAGCAGGTATGGGGGATTTGAATACCCAATATCTCGATGGCAGAATGATCAATCTAGAACAATTGCGGGAAGAGGCTTTGACGATGCCGTTCTTAGTCGAACGGCGGTTAGTTATTGTTGATCATCCCTTAGCTCTACTGAATGATGAAACCAGCCGGCAAAAATTCCTGGATTGTTTAGCCCAAGTTCCTCCGAGCACAGCCTTGGTTCTGGTTGAGCATCGTTTGCTGAGTGACATCCGTGAGCGTGAGAGTGGTAAAAAGCACTGGTTGGAAAATTGGATCGAAGAAAATCATCCTCGGGCTTGGATGAGGGAATTTCCACTCAAGCGAGGGCAGGCAATGGCTAATTGGATCATCGCTCATACAAAAGATTTGGGAGGACGGATTGAACCTCCGGCAGCAGAGCGGCTATCCGAGATTGCGGGGGAAGACAGCCGCCTGGCAGAGAGCGAGATCCATAAATTGCTTGACTTTGTCAATTATTCACGACCAATTGAAATACAGGACGTGGATCTATTGTCGCCCTACAATGAAAAAGCGGGTGATTTTGCACTGATTAACGCTATCCGGCAAGGGGATGGACACACTGCCTCAAAGGCTTTGCACCAGATGCTTTCAGAACAAGATGCTTTGCTGATCTTTTTCAGTTTGGTTCACCAATTCCGCCAGATATTATTAGCCCGCCTGGCGCTGGATGAGGGACAAACGCCGGTTGAGGTGGGAAAAACCTTGGGCAGGTTTAGAATATCCGCTTATCCAGCCCGGTTAGCCTTGGAACAGGCTCAAAAGTTTAAGCTAGAAGAGCTCTGTCAAATTTATCAACGGTTGTTTGAAATGGATATTTCTATTAAAAGAGGTGAGCTGGATGGCGAAGTGGCTCTCGAAACCCTGGTGGTTGCCCTTACAAATCCCCTGCCTTCTCGTTGACGCCGATCCAGAAATAATTGGGGCGTACAGTTTTCGAGGTGCGCACCTCGACAAGGGTTAATTTTTCGCGGGATAGGCTGGAACACCCGTTCTCGGGGGGTATCATCGTCGGGTGAATAAAGCATAGATTTGGATTTTTCCCATATTTATGGTGGTAGTAAGCTGCCGCACGCAGGATTTTCTCCTCGAGATCTGTTTTAGGATCATTGTCAAACCAAAGCATTCCAATGTCCATAGCTAAACTCCTATAATAGAACTTATGTTCTATTATAGGAGCATTTTTATTCTTGTCAAGGGGTAATTCAAGAAGATCGAGGTAAGCGTCTTTCCGTAGGGGCGACCTACCAATGCCAACCAGCCCATCAAAAGGCAGTTGGTTTAAGCTTGTTGAAGGAAAGAATAGATAAATAAGGGTCGCCCTGGCAACCGAAACGGTAACATTCAAACCGGGGGATCTATCCGACTTATCACCATCTTAGTAGGGCGACCCGTCTTTGCCCACC
>DHFN01000146.1 GCA_002402275.1 Anaerolineales bacterium UBA4823 | reverse complement strand
GAATAGCTATTTTCATCCTCATCTGGTGCTGCTATTCAGTATGAAGGTCTGTCCTAAAAACCAACGGGCATGATAAATCAAACTCCTATAAAAACTACAAAGTACGGTACCAGGCTTTCCACAAATCCTCTATAGAAACTGAAATCAGTGATTGCTGATTATTATAAATGGTCAGGCTTTTTCCAGTAACTTTACCAATAACAAAAAAGGGAATAGTTTTTATCCGAGCCAGCTTTTCCAGTGTAGCCAGCTTTTCCAGTTTACAGGTAATAAGAGCTCGCCCACAGCTTTCTCCAAACAATAGCGCATCCAAGCGAATTTGGGGTAAATTTCCAATGTCAATCAGGCATCCTTTCTTCTCCTGACCACAGATACAGCCTTCGCCGAGAGCACAAGCCAATCCGCCTTCGCTTAGATCAGTAGATGATTGAACTAAACCTTGTCGAACTGCATCGATTAAAAATTCTTGAAGGTTTCTTTCAGCCGGTAAATCAATTTGCGGAGCCGGTCCAAATTCCTGCTGGTGAATCACACGTAAATATTCACTCCCGCCTATTTCATTTTGGGTTTCACCCAATAAAACGATCACGTCATCATACTCTTTAAAGGCGGCATTTACCGCTGTTTGAACATCTTCGATTATACCGATCATGCCGATGGTCGGAGTAGGATGGATAGGACCGGTTGGGCTTTCATTGTAAAAAGAAACATTGCCGCTCACAACCGGAAGGTTAAAAAATTTGCAGGCATCGCTTATTCCCTGGACTGCTTGGATGAATTGCCAGTAACGATCCGGCTTCTGGGGATTTCCAAAATTTAAGCAATCGGTTATACCGGCTGGTTGAGCTCCGCAAGCAGCCAAGTTACGAGCCGCTTCAGCAACAGCAATCTGTGCTCCCTGATAGGGATCGAGGTAGCAAAATACCGGATTACAATCGGTAGTAACAGCAATTCCCCAGGGAAAATTTTTGACACGGAGGACTACCGTCCCGGTACCGGGTAATATTGAGGTATTTATTTGGACCATATGATCGTATTGTTCAAAAACCGAATGACGGGAACAAAGATTAGGAGAGCCCATTAACTGGAGCAAAACTTCATTCCAATTATAAGGCAGAGGAAGGTCATCCCAATCATATCGATTTATCCTTTCAAGGTAAGCAGGCTTTTCAGCGGGAGGAGTATAAACCGGAGGTTTGGTTAATTCTTGAGCAGGGATATCAGCAACAATTTGACCATTTAATTCGATGGTGATTTTATCCCCGTCAACTACCTCTCCGACCACAACCGCTTCCAAGCCCCATTTATGAAAAATTTGAAGCACTGAATCCTCGTAACCTCTTTTTACACAAAGAAGCATGCGTTCTTGAGACTCAGACATCATGATTTCCCAGGGTTCCATGGCTTCTTCGCGAACCGGAATGCGATCAAGATATATTTTGATTCCACTTTTCCCAGCAGCAGCCATTTCACTGGAGGAACAAGTTAATCCAGCAGCGCCCATATCTTTAATTCCAACCAAGAACCCGGTTGTTAAAGCTTCCATAGTAGCTTCAATCAGGCATTTCTCAGTAAAGGGATCCCCAATTTGTACGCTGGGACGTTTCTCGTCTTGTCCGCTGAATTCCTGAGAAGCTAAAATACTACACCCTCCAATACCATCCCGTCCGGTTCGGTTCCCAGCATAGATAATGAGATTTCCCTTCCCTTTGGCCCAGGATTTTGCCAATCGATCTTGAGAGGCTATTCCAATGCTCATCACGTTAACTAGGCAGTTGCCCTGATAAGAAGGATGAAAATAAAGTTCGCCAGCTACGGTTGGAACACCAACGCAATTCCCATAAAAAGCAATTCCGTCTACTACTCCTTTAAAAATAAAATTTGAACGAGCGCTATCTAAAGGACCGAAATGGAGAGAATCAAGACAAGCTATGGGGCGTGCACCGCTCCCAAAAATATCACGAATGATTCCTCCAATACCAGTAGCTGCCCCTTGGCGGGGCTCAACCTGGGAGGGATGATTATGGCTTTCCATTTTAAATACCACTGCCTGTCCTTGATAGACAATTCCACCGGCATCTTCACCGACCAGAACCGGAAATTTTCCTTCCCGTGGGAAGAGTTCAAACCACCGGCGAGAATGAGGGTAGCCACAGTGTTCTGACCATTCGACGGAAAACATGGCCAGTTCCGTTGGAGTTGGTGGTCTTTGTAATATGTCAAGTATTCTTTGGTATTCTTCGTCGCGGAGCCCTAACTCACGGGCTACCTGGATTTGTTCATTATTTTGCATGATGTTTTTCCTCCCACCATTGAATAATCGAGAGAAATATTCTTTTTCCGTCCTGAGAACCCAATACTGCTTCTGATGACCTTTCGGGGTGTGGCATCATTCCCAGAACATTTTGGGAAGAAGAAATTATCCCGGCAATGGAGTCGATCGACCCATTCGGGTTAGTTACATGATTGATTTGTCCGTCAATATCACAATAACGAAAAATGATTTGACGATTTTTTTGAAGATTGGATAAAGAAGAATGAGGAATAAAGTAATTTCCCTGATGATGAGCAATGGGAATTGAGATGACTTCTCCCGGATAAAAGAGCCGGGTAAAAGGTGTATCGGTGTTTTCAACTCGCAGATGAACATGACGACATATGAAGTGTCCCTTCTGGTTGGGAAGCAAGGCACCTGGAAGGAGTTGGCTTTCGACTAAGATTTGAAATCCATTACAAATCCCGACGACTAATCCTCCCTCTTCGATAAAATTCCGAATTGATTCCATGACCGGTGAAAAACGGGCAATAGCACCAGTACGCAAATAATCTCCATAGCTAAACCCTCCAGGAAGGACAATACAATCGCACTCTTTAAGGTCATGGCTTTCATGCCAAAGCATTTCTGTTTTTTGGCCAAGAACCACGGAAAGGACGTGTTGACAATCATAATCACAATTAGAACCAGGAAAAACCACTATACCAAATTTCATTGGAGGCTCCTTAGTTANNGGTGAAGTGAAAATTTTCAATTACCGGATTAGCCAGCAATTGGTCACACATCTCTTCCAAACGTTTTTGAGCAGTATCCAGGTTGCTTGAATCAAGATTGATTTCGAAATACTTCCCAGTTTTAACCTCATCAGTTTCTTGGTATCCAAGGGAATGAAGTGCACTTTTAATGGTTACTCCTTGTGGATCAAAAACCCCTGGCTTCAAGGTGATAACAATTTTCCCTCTGAACTTCATGATAGCCTCCTTAACAGTTTAATTTTCATTTTCACGATAGGGGTTTACCTCTCGAAGGATATTCATAATGTCGTCAGCAATTCGATGAATTTGATCCTCAGGAAAGGTATGAAGACGGATAACAATTGACGCGGTGATAAAATCCAAATCTTTCCCAATTCGAGAATACGCAGCAGTATTGAGACCCTTTTCTCGTAATCTTTTATCAAAATGATCACAAATATTTCCGGCTTTTTTGTAGAGAGAAGGCCAATTATTAACGTCTTCATCGGCGAACACAAAACCGATCTCGGCAGTTTCTTCTCGACCCCGAATCAAAGCGAAGTCCCCGAATTCATAATGATCTTCAATATAACGGCGAAACTCTTTGGCTTTGGTTAACTGAATAAAAAACACCTCTTTTCAGAGGTATTATACCCTTTTTTTTCTTCCTTACCAGAGGATAATGAATAATGAGCATTTATTCGTAACCTGATAAAGAAATGATAATTTGTAATCTTTTCGTATTCAATTTCCCCGTT
>DHFN01000073.1 GCA_002402275.1 Anaerolineales bacterium UBA4823 | reverse complement strand
ATTTTTCCCTTCATCACTCATAAACCGTTTGCCTCAGGATGTAATAATCAGCATATGGGGGTCGCCCTCACGGGAATACATGGAGGTGGAAGAGGAAAATTAAGGCAGCAATCAAAGTAGTAACTTGTAGGGGCGACCCATCTGGGCATAGTTCCTATTCCTTCGGGAATAAATACATTGTTCAAATATGGGATAGTTGGCAAAGACGGGTCGCCCTTATTAGATAGGGATGAGTTGCATGGATTACCCGATTGGAATGTCATCGTTTCGATTGTAAGGGCGACCCTCCATGAAGATACCGGAGGAGAAGAATACTCATTGTGATAGTGTTCTCAGGATGCTTTCGTTCTTATTTACCGGCTTTAAGGAAATCCTCGGTATAACAACACTTATTCTTGACGGATCAATCAAATTAGGTATAATTATATTGTCATTCGATAGTCGTCAGACGATTATTCTTCTCATTGGATTTATTTTTCTCGATAGGAAATATGGTGACTATTCAAGCGTCTCTTGTCCGCCAACAACCGCTCTCCCTCCAAATTAAACAAATTCTAATTGACCGCATTTACAGCGGAGAATACCTGACAGATATGCAGCTGCCCGCCGAAGATGATCTTGCCAGCGAGTTCAAAGTCAGCCGGGCAACTATTCGAAGTGCGTTGAGTTCACTTGCGACAATGGGTTTGGTGGTCCGCCGTCAAGGCGCCGGTACTTTTGTCACCAAAGTTCCCCGTGTTTCTAACCCGCTTGACAAAGCTATTGATTTTCAAGATCTGATTCGAAGTTATCAACTCAAGCCTGGATTTAACCAGGTTTATTGCGGTCTGGAAAAAGTCAATCCAAACCTGGCTGATTTGCTCAGAATCCCGGAAGGTTCTGATGTCCTCGAGGTACACAAAATTTTTACCGCCAATGACCAACCGGTTATTTTCTGTGTTAATACCTTGCCCATTCATTTGTTTCCTCAAGAATTACTCAAACAAGCGCTAGATTCGCCACAGCGGTTGGAACCTTTCTTCGACTTTCTGGAAAAAGAGCTAGGATTAAAGGTTGAATATTATTTTGCTCGCGTACGCCCGGTCCTCGCCCGAAAATGCAAGTTCCATATCCCGTTACCCATTGCCAAGAACTCACCAGTTCTTGAAATAGATGAAGTAGCATTTACTGCAGATGGTATTCCCATCTTTCACACATACGAATACCATCCCGAAAATCAAATGAGATTTGAACTAGTGCGCCACTATGCGCATTGTTGAAACCTCAATTTATTTATTATAAGGAGAGTGAATATCATGCGCATGAGGCACCGTGCTAGATTAGTTGATGTACTTAATCGAGCCGAAACTGGACCAATTATCGAAGAATCAGATTTCGAGCGTCGGCTGGTAACCCCCACCATCAATCGTTTAATCAAACAATACGATATTAAATTCGATCACAAAACGATCGTACCCAGTGACGATGATCTGGCTGATCGTCTCTTTCAAGCTGGATTAGATTTTGCGAGTGAGGTCGGGCTGTTTTGTCAAAGTACCAGCCGAAGAATCGTTTGGTCCAGACAAGAGCTAGTGGATGGCTTACGCTATTGTCCATCCGAGGCAATTCTAGGCATCGGTAACGATTCGGTCACCGTTCACGCCCGCCGTCCAGAAGATACCATCCGCGTCACTGTGGTGGGTGGAGCGTATGGTGTCCCCGTGCCAGAACACCTCTTTGTACCGGTTATGTATAGTTACGCGAGAGAACCAGTAGTGGATGTACTTGAGAATGCCACCCTTGAAACAGTCTATGGTCACCCGATTAAAGCCGATTCGCCTTGGGAAGTCCTAGGCGGATGGCGCGAAGCTGAGTTATCCTTTCAGGTTCTAAATCGAGCAAACCGTTTAGGTATGTGCATTGGCTGCGTCGAGACATCTCCCACTGCCCTGGGGGAGATATCAGCTTCATCTTGGGGTGGTTTTCGTCCTAGCGATTGGCATCACGTCGCAACCATCAGTGAATTCAAAACGAATTATGATTTGCTTGAAAAAGTGGTTCATACCGCCCGCATCGGTGGAGCGATGGAGACCTATTACAACCCAATTTTTGGTGGGTATGTGGGTGGGGCAGAAGGAGTTGCCTTGGCACTCACTGCTGCTCCTATTTTGCTTAACCAGGTCAATATGGCACATACCTTTGGCACTCGCCCTGACCACCCCTTTTTGAATTGTGATACTACTCCGGAAATTTTGTGGGCGCTCAGCCTAGCATTTCAAGCGTTGTCTCGTAACACAAATATTCTCATTTCTTCTCTGGCAGGTCCGGCTGGTGGACCTGGAACAAAAACCATGCTGTACGAACTAGCCGCATACACCATTGCAACCACTGTTTCGGGTCAGTCCATGATCGAAGCCAGCATGTCTGCCGGCGGACGGATTCCCCGCCACATCAGTAGATTGGATGCCCGCCTTTGTGGTGAAATTGCGCATTCAGTCAGTGGGATGAAGCGCGAGCAAGCCAATGAACTGGTGCAACATTTGTTGAATATCTATCAACCAGACCTAAAGACTAATCCAATCGGACGTCCATTTGAAGAAGTATATGATGTTGATAATGTCGAACCTACCTCTGAATGGCAGGGAATTTATGATGATGTTTGTTCCGAATTGGTCCACATGGGTGTTCCCTTGGGTTGCAATATCAGATAAGAGGAGAAAAGACATGCCTGATCTTACAGCTTATTCTCAAGAATTTGCACAGCTTCTTCTAAATTCAGATGTCCAGCGGGCTAAGGAGTATTCCTTGGAACTCTTGGATGGGGGCATTAGTCCAATTGATTTTTTTAATGACATATTTACGGTGGCTTTGACAGAAATAGGCGATAAATTCGCCCGGTTAGATATCTTTTTACCCGAATTGATGGATGCAGCCGAAACTGCTAAGACGGTCAGTACCGAGGTTGTCCAACCTAAACTCGCAGAAAAGAATGCTGGCTATAATACCATACGAGGTAAGATCGTGCTCTGTTCAGTGAAAGGGGATTTGCATGACATTGGAAAAAATATGGTTAAACTGATGCTGCAAGTGAATGGATTTGATGTCATTGACCTAGGCGTTGACATCTCCCCCCGGGATACGATTCGGAAAGCCAAGGAGGAAGAAGCAGATCTGATTGGATTGTCCTCATTAATGACCACATCTATGCCTTATATGAAAGAAACGGTTGAGTTACGGGATGAATTTGGATTAAAGGGCAAAGTTAAAGTCATCGTCGGAGGTGCCCCAATCACCCCTGAGTATAGTCACCAAATTGGTGCAGATGCTTTTGGGCGTGATGCAATTGAGGGAGTCCGGGAATGTTTAAGATTGATGGAATCTACAAAATAAATGATCAGTTTCCTTATATTAGAAAATATATCAAAGCTTGATTGTTAAGATTATTAAACAATAATATCCTCATATTTAATATATAATGAACCAAATCCCAAACAGAAGGAGAAAAAACTTATGTCTATGAGAAAGCTCTTCAAATTCGTGAGTGGCATGATTGTCACAACGATGTTGTTGGTAGCATGTGCTGGACCATCGCCCACACCAACAACCCCACCAGAAGTTCAAGCACCAACTCCGACAAGTGCGCCTGCCGCGAGTGGTCCCGATCTCTCCGGTATGAAATTCGCGGTCATCACCAGTGGCCCGAAAAATGACAACTCCTGGAATTACGCAGCTTTCCTCGGCGCTGAAGCTGTCAAAGCTCAAGGAGCTCAAACCGCTTTCTCCGAGCAAATCGCTGAAGGCGATGAAGGCCCCGTGCTGGATGAATACGCTTCCCAAGGCTACAACCTGATCGTCGCCCATGGCTTTGGTTATCAGGATGGCGTCTTCAAGGCTGCTGCTCAATACCCCAACGTCAACTTCGCCTGGGCAGGCGGCATTAACCACGTCGCCGTCAATGTCGCCGATTATGATCAACCCTTCTACCAAGCTGCCTATCCCATCGGCGTCCTGGCTGGCTATATGAGCAAGAGCGGTGTCTTGGGTGCCCTGTATGGCTTCGATATCCCCGTCTGCCATGCGATGGGCGAAGCCTTCATCGCTGGCGCTAAATCTGTCAACCCCAACGCTTCCCTCATCACCACCGCAGTCGGCGTCTGGGAAGACGTGGCTGCCGCTAAGGAAGCTGCCTTAGCTCAAGCAGACGCCGGCGTTGATTTCTGGATCGAGTGCGGCGAAGGACCTTCCCTCGGCGCTATCGAAGCCGCTAAAGAACGCGGCGGCTATGCTTCCGGCTATGTCGGCGATATGAGCTCCAATGGACCCGATGTCGTCCTCGCTAGCGCATATTGGAACCTCGAACCCCTCTTCCTCAAAATGATGGAACAGATCAAAGATGGCACCTTCGCCAATACTTTCTACCAAATGGGTATGAAAGAAGATTCAATCCAGGTGGTGCTTAATAAAGACCTGGAAAGCAAAATCCCAGCCGAGGCTTTGACCGCTATGAATAAGATCATCGCGGATATCAAATCCGGCGCTTTCACTGTTCCTTATGTCCCTGAGGCTAGCAAGTAATCTTTATTTACTCTATGTCCGCCTAACCACTAACCATAACCTGGTTGGGCGGATATTTCAATCCTAACGAGGAGGTAAGTATGCAGAATAATATTCTGCCAACAATCGTAAAACGTTCAGAAAATGGTCCATTCACAAAGGAAGCAGATTTCGAACGTGCGCTATCTAAACGAGCTGGGGAATTAGTAAAACAATATGGGATCAAATTCAACCCCCAAACTCCGGTACCCAGTGACAATGACATGGCTGACCGACTATATCAAGCTGGGTTAGAACTCTTTCTAGATCTTGGAGTATATAATCAAACCACAAAAAGACGGATCTTGTTCAGTCTTGATGAGGTCTTAGACCTTATGGGAAAAGTACGCAGTAGCTTAGTATTGGGCACAGGCAAAGATATGCGGATTATGAGACACCGGGATGTTGAAGGAACAACACCAGCGGTAGTTTTAAGTGGTCCAACCGGAACTCCATGTTCCGAGAAATACCATCCACTTATCTTATTTAGTTGTGCCCAAGAACCACTTGTGGATATGCTGGGCGCTGGATCAGTATCCACCTATATGGGCAATCAAATCATCCCTGGCACACCTCTGGAAATCCTGGGTGCCCGACGCGATGCACTAGTTGCTCGAGATGCAATCCGCAAAGCTGGTCGTCCGGGTATGCATATCAGCGATGTTGCTGTTCCCCTCACCTGCCAAGGGAAAATGGCAGCAGTCGATTCTGAAAATGGACTCCGTCCATCCGATGCATTCCTGGTCTCGCAAATGGTTGAAATGAAGACCGATTATGACCAACTCTCTCGGGTAGCCTATCTGCAGAGCATCGGTATGCATATCGTTGACTTAATGACCCCCTTGATTGGTGGATTAGGAGGAGGAGCAGAAGGCACTGCTGTGGTAACCATTGCTTGCCATATTCTGGGAGTCGTTCTCTATGATGCCTCTTACCACATGATGAGTCACACCCATCTGCATTGGGTGAATAATACTGATCGCATGGGTTTATGGATGCAAGCCATGGTCGGTCAGGCATTATCCCGCAATACAGCCATACCCGCACTCAATGATATCTATTGTGTTTCTGGAGCTGGTGCGGAGGAATTATTCTGGGAGGTTGCAGCTGGAGCTTTGGCTGGCACACCTTCGGGTATGAATATGCAAGGGGCTGGGTGTACCGGCGGTTTCAAAGCTGACGCAACCACCGGACTGGAAGCTCGTTTTATCGCCGAAGTCTCTCATGCCAGCCTAGGAATGACCCGCCAACAAGCAAATGAGATCGTCTTAGAGCTGCTTACTCACTATGAAAATACATTCAATAATCCAAACCGTGGCCTTTCATTCCCCGAAGTATATGATGAGAATACAGTAGAACCGAAAGAGAATTGGCTAGAAAAATATTATAAAGTTAAAGATGCCATTATGAAAATGGGGTTAGACCTAGATGGTGGTTGGAAGAAGGTGAAAAATGTCCAATACAGTTGATCAAACTTTGGATGAGCTGAAACAGGCTTTGACCGATGGAGATAGCAATAAAACAGCAACCCTTACCCGAAAATCTCTTGATCTAGGAGTAGAGCCTTTAGCTTTAATTCAAAATGTGATCGTCCCAACCCTGACTCAGGTGGGACAAGATTTTCAAGATTTTGTCATATTTCTTCCCGAATTGATGGCTTCTGGGGATGCAGCAGAAAAAGCCACGGCTATCTTAGAGGAAGCTTTAGCTTCTTCAGGACAGCAAATGACCTCTCTGGGAACAGTTGTAATTGGGACAGTCGAGAATGATGTCCATGACATTGGGAAAAATATCGTCAGCACTTTAGTCCGGGCACACGGCTTTAAAGTGGTTGATTTAGGTCGAGATGTAGCCCCAAGCGTTTTTCTAGAAGCCGCCCAAAAAGAAAAAGCAGACATTGTAGCCATGTCCTCCTTGATGACTACCACAAGACCTTCGATCCTTAGCACCATTAATCTCTTCAAAGAGGTTGAGCTCCGAAATGATTATAAATTCATCATTGGTGGAGGAAGTGTTACTCAAGTTTACGCAGATGAAGTTGGGGCAGATGGATTTGCTCCAGATGCTGCTGCGGCGGTTGAGGTATGCAAAGCCATTCTAAAAAAGTAAGTTTGGCTGGTTAAGAATTCGATGCGAATGTCAACATAGAAACTGACATTTTATCCTAAGGAATGGTTGTAAATGCCAATTCTTGATCAATGGAATTTGCGCTTAGATGCAGATGCAATTCTGCGTGGGCAAGGCGCTGACCCGGTAATCCTAAGGACTCGGCGCCCTAATTTAGTGAAGATCGCAGAACAAGCTATCGGTGAAGCTCTAACTCGGGTCTACCCTATCGTTTTATATGAGCGTTATCCTGTGGGTTCCATCCTCCATAATTCCATTCGCTTGCTCAATGGAAAAGAAATCACCGGAAAAGCCATTTCACAATATCTTAGTTCTTCAAAAGAAGTCCTGGTGATGGTCTGCTCGATTGGCGCCGAGTTAGAAGAATATGCCTCTCAGGTTATGGAAACCGATATGGTGCATGGTTTAGCGCTCTATGGTGCTGGTTCAGCAGCCGTTGAAGCGCTAGCCAATGCAGCTTGCCAATATTTTGAAGAGCAAGCAGCGCAAAAAAACTGGCAAACAACCATTCCCCTTAGCCCAGGAATGATAGGCTGGCCTATTGAAGTGGGACAACCTCAGATTTTCTCATTACTCGACGGGGAACAAGCAGGAGTTAAACTAACCGAATCTGCCATAATGCTCCCAATGAAGTCTCTTTCCTTAATTCTCGGATTGGGAGAGGATTTAAACCAGCAAGGCACACCCTGTGATTATTGTTCTATGCGCGATATTTGTAAGTACCGATCCGATCATGCCAAACAAGATGCATAGAACCTACTTGGCTGATCTGAAGCCAATCGGAAGAAAGAAAGTGATTGAGGAAGTTACTCATTTACTGCGAGTTTTAGAGATTGTAATAACAAAGTCACGGGCTACAGAGATATGCCGTTCACGGCACAGGCTATCGGATGAAATCACTTTGCGATTTCATTGTACCGAATTACCCATTCATCCAGGGCTTCAAGAAAGATATATAAAAAGGTTATGCCTGTGAAGCCCAACCTAACCCAAAATAAATCGGTTTTATCCCTCTTCACCTTAGTAAGATTATACGATTCAACAGTTTTCAGAATGGTATTTCCATTTCTACCAGCCCTAGCTCGTGGATTGGGAGTGCCGGTTGAGACTGTGGCTGTTGCAGTAAGCGCACGTTCTGTGCCCGGCTTGATTGGACCACCGCTTGGTGCTATTGCTGACATGCATGGCAGAAAGAAAGCCTTGGTTTGGGCACTTATAATATTTGGATTCTCCATGGCTTTAGTGGGTTTTTTCCCAACCTATGCTACCTTTTTCATCGGAATGATCATTTCCGGAGGTGCCATAGTTATCATCGATTCCTCAATCCATGCTTACCTGGGAGATAAAATCCCGTATATCCAACGCGGAAAGGCAATGGCTTCTGTCGAACTGGGCTGGTCCTTAGCCTTTGTGATTGGCATACCCCTGGTGGGATGGGGTATGGAACATTATGGTTGGAGTTCCCCCTTCATTTGGTTGGGAGTGTTGGGCATCCTGCTTGGGGGTTTGGTCGGGCTTATATTACCAAACCAATCTCGCATCACCGGAAACTGGGATGAACTACGCTTTGGCTTACGCCAAATTATCGGAAAGACACCCCTACTAGGTCTTGTCCTGGCTCTTTTGATGACGTTTGGCAATCAAGTTATTAGCATTGTTTTTGGGATATGGATGGAAAATTCTTTCGATTTGAAGGTTGGACAATTAGGCGTTGCCTCGACTGTAATTGGCTTCGCTGGCATTGTAGGTGTAGGTTGCGCCATATTATTCACTGATCGGTTGGGCAAACGAAAAGCAGTCGGACTTGGCATAGCAGTGAATTCTGTCATCTGTCTGGTTCTGCCAATGGTGCACTCTCAATTAGGGTTTGCCCTGGCAACTTTGTTTATTTTTTATCTGAGTTTTGAGTTTACCATCACTAGTTTATTGCCTTTGATGACCACACTCTCTCTCCAAGCTCGGGGCTTTTTCATGGCTGCCACTCAAGCTGCGTTATCTCTCGGAGATGCCTTGGGGGCTTTGGTTGGCCCATCGTTGGTACAGCGTGGTTTAGTGGTAAATGCTGCATGCACTTTGGTGATCAATTTATGTGGTTTATTCATATTAGCTGCCTTTATCCGTCCCTTGAACATAGATATGCCCATTTCCGACAGCCTTGAAAAGAGGAATGAACCTATGGAAGGAGATATTCCATCTTGATCGAACATAATCCCAATATCATTGAAATGCATAATATCGTAAAACGCTTCCCTGGCGTACTGGCAAATGATCACATCAATTTAGAACTACGGCAAGGTGAAATTCATGCTCTGCTTGGTGAAAATGGAGCTGGTAAAACTACTTTGATGAATATCTTATATGGACTTTACGAACCTGATGCCGGTGAGATTATCTTACATGGTAAGCCGGTGCATTTCTCTTCGGTTCGCGATGCAATTTCCCATGGATTAGGGATGGTTCATCAACATTTCATGCTTGTTCAACCATTTACTGTCGCAGAGAATATTATCCTGGGTCAGCCTTCTCCACGCGCTCCGCTCATCGAAAATCTCGCGGAGGTTAATCAGAGAATCTTAAAAGCATCGGAAACTTATGGCTTAAAAATAGAACCACAAGCAGGTGTTTGGACCCTTTCCGTTGGTGAACAGCAACGGGTTGAAATCCTAAAAGCACTCTATCATGGCGCTGAGGTCCTTATATTGGATGAGCCCACTGCAGTTTTAACCCCCCCTGAGGTAGATGACTTACTCAAGGTTTTACGCCGCCTAGCGAAAGATGGCAAAACGGTGATTTTCATTTCCCACAAATTGGGGGAAGTGCTGGCAGTAAGCGATCGGATTACAGTCTTACGAGATGGCAAAGTGGTCAATACAGTGGTAACCAGCGAAACCGATCAACAATCCTTAGCGCATATGATGGTCGGTCGAGATATATTGTTTTCGGTCGAAAAAGGTCAATCCAAGTTTGGAGAACCTCTTTTAAACGTAACCAACTTGAAAGTTCGGAACGATCGCGATTTAGTTGCCGTAAATAATATTAACTTTGAAGTCCGTGGAGGGGAGATTTTGGGCATCGCTGGTGTAGCAGGAAATGGGCAATCCGAACTGGAGGAAGCAATTGCTGGTTTACGTAAGGTCGAAAGCGGTCAGATTGAAATTTGTGGGAAAAATGTTACCCATTCAACTCCAAAAGAAGTTGGGGAAGCCGGATTAGCCCATATCCCTTCTGACCGTTATGCCCGTGGGATGCTTCCTGATTTCAATGTGGCGGAAAACCTGGTCTTAGAACGATTTGACCGTGAACCCTTTACCCGTCATGGATTTTTCGATTGGAATAGGATTTTCCAAGAAGCTCAATATCTGGTAAGTACTTTTGATATACGGACCCCCTCAATCCAAACCCAGGCAGGGAAATTATCGGGAGGAAACGTTCAGAAAATGATCCTGGCTCGAGAATTAGCCCGCAAGCCCTTGGTCTTGTTGGCAGCTCAGCCAACTCGGGGACTTGATATTAGCGCGATCGAGTTTATTCACCAGCAGCTCATTAATCAACGAAACTCTGGGACCGCCATTCTATTGTTCTCAACTGAATTAGATGAAATTTTGACCTTAAGTGATCGAATCGCTGTGATGTATGCCGGCCAGATTGTTGGCTTGCTCGACAACACCGATGTGGATATCAATCAATTAGGACTGATGATGGGCGGTTCATCAGTTACCCCTGCAGAAAGTGCCAATACTAGAATCAAACTATGACAACCACTTCCAATCCTCCTCTCATTAAGAAAAGAATCCCTTCATCTTTAGTGTCTGTAGGCGCTCCGCTGGTTGGTGCAATTATCGGAATACTGATTGGAGCACTCTTGATCTGGATTACCGGTGCCGATCCAATTCAAGCATACTCGGCAATGATCAAGGGAGCTTTTGGGGGGAAGCGGCAAATCACCGCCACATTATTAAAAACCTGCCCTATCCTCCTCATTGGTTTAGGGATGACAATAGCCTTCCGAGCC
>DHFN01000107.1 GCA_002402275.1 Anaerolineales bacterium UBA4823 | reverse complement strand
TTGGAAGCCATCACTACCAAAAATGTGACCATTGAGGCAAATGCTCACAACACACCGGCGGTTCTCCATTCAACAGGAGATGGGGAGAATTTATACGTTTTAATGCCCATGCATATTGATAGGACATAAGAATAAAATGGGGGAGCAAAACTCCCCCAATTCATATTGTAGTACGTTTCACGTGTCAAAATTTACTCAAAGAGCCGGGATTCTTTGAATACTATATATGACCATTAGCCAGCACAGCAGGAGAGTTTTTCAACATCCTTTGAGAAGGTTAATCCTGTTAACTTTAACCCTTCAACCTGTGTCAGATAGGGGAAGAGTGTCTCAGTAATATCAGATACTTTCAAGCCGAACTTGACCGCCAGGGTTGCCGATTGGATCACCTCTCCAGCTTCTGCTGCTAAAACAGTAACGCCCAGGATCTTGTCAGTTTTTTCTTCCGCCACCATCTTAATCAGACCACGAACATCTCTTGCTGCCAAAGCCCGGGGCACATACTCCAAAGGCAGAGTATTTGCTTTTACTTCATATCCTTGCTGTTTGGCTTGAAGTTCTGTAAGGCCAACAGTTGCTATTTGAGGATCAGTAAAAATGACTCCTGGCAAGGCTGATAAATTCAGAGGTTTCTGGTTTCCATTCATTGCATTAATTACAGCTACCGAACCACTTGCTGCCGCCACATAGACAAAATCCGGATTCGGGGTAACATCCCCAGAAGCGTAAATAATTGGATTGGAAGTTTGCTGATATTCGTTTACGATGATCGCTCCATTATGATCCAGTTTCACTCCAACCTGATCCAATCCCAGATCCATTGTATTGGGCTGGCGCCCTAAAGCAACCAGGATTTGGTCCGCTTCAAATGTCCGGGATTGCCCCATTAACTTAGCATGAACTTTGCGGATTTCTCCCTCTCGACTAACACCCTCTATCTGAACGCCTGTGAGGATGGTGATCCCTTCCTGCTCCAAATATTCTTGAATGGCACGTCCAATTTCCGGTTCGTGGTCAGGCACCAGACGAGGGCTGCGTTGAAGGATGAGAACTTTCACACCAAAGCGCGCCATCGTTTGACCCAATTCCAGCGCTACCGCACGCCCGCCCAATATAATTAGGGATTTGGGTAATTCATCCAGGTCCATTAGAGTGGTGCTGGTGAGTGGTTGGGCTTCCGTAAGGCCAGGAATTGGCAGGATTCGCGGTTGGGCACCGGTCGCAATCACATAGCGTAGCGCCTGGTAAGATTTATCCCCAACATACACAGAACCATCAGTGGTAAAAGTTGCATATCCTTTAATCAACTTGATGTTTGGATAGGCATCTAGAACATCCACATATTTTTTCTGTTGTAAACCGCTGACCAATTCATTCTTTTGAGCTCGAATCGCAAGCCAATCGAGGTTCGTTTGAGAAGTTATAACTCCCGAAAAGGGATGGTGTCCGGCGTTATGCCAGGCTTCCGCTGCCCGGATGAGGGTTTTACTGGGCACACAACCAACATTCACGCAGGTACCGCCAATTGTCCCGCCATTAATGATTCCAACCCGATAGCCCAGCTCTTCGCCCTTGATTGCAGCGGCAAAGCCACCAGAGCCACCACCGATAACCAATAGATCAAAATCAACATTTTCTTGAGTGGCTGTTTCTGATTCAGCCGGGTTCTCCAAATTTTGAACTGATTTTACGGCTGCGTGATAACCTGCGCTAGTAACTGCGCTATTTAGGGCTTTTGTATCGACTTCTTTGTCGGCAACAACTGTGGCTTTTCCAGAATCCCACCCGGGCACATCTACATTTATCACACCCGGAACAGATAACAAACTCTTTTTTACATGGATGGCGCATGAACTGCATGTCATGCCCCGAATATCAAGCTCAATTCTATTTTTTGCCATTTCTTATCTCCTAAAATTCAAAGACCAATTTACTTTTCACTGACCAGATGGCAAACACAATTCTTACCGTCTACATCATCGGTTGGAAAAGTAAGGCCTAAGGCATACAAATCACGAAGTTCTGCCTCAAGACGTTGCAGAACAACAATCCTCTCGGCAACTTCATTCGCTTTTTGATGGATTCGATCCAACAATGTGCGGCAGGGCGCTTCTCGCTGATCTCTTAGTGCAAGTATTTCCCGGATATCATCCAGAGAAAGATCCAGGCGCCTCGCGCCAGCAACCAATCGTAATCGTTCTATATCTGATTGGTCGTAATCGCGGTAACCATTGGGCTTACGAGCTGGTGAGGGTAATACACCAGATTCTTCATAAAAACGGATCGTTTTGGTTGGAACGCCTGATGCCTGGGATAACTCTTGAATTTTCAAGGCTGCCTCCATTATCTCTTGATATTATAAACCTTCCAGTAACTGGAATGTCAATAGGTAATTTAAATGAATATTTCCTAAATTTCATTGCCTTTCAGAAAAGCAAAAGAATACCCTGGATTACATCAATAAAGGTTTTCTTTTGCCCTTCTGTATTTCTTACATTTGCAGAAGCGTTCGAACGTTGGCTAATTTTTACTATTTAACGTCGGATATTCAATCCATTTCTAATCCAAAGGAGGATCACATGAATGTGTACGAAGACAAATACCTGCGCGAAA
>DHFN01000258.1 GCA_002402275.1 Anaerolineales bacterium UBA4823 | reverse complement strand
CAAAAGGGTTGACACCAGCTTTTTTTTGAAGTTCTTGTGCGACTAACGATATGCAATCCATTAAGCCAACACTTTCGCGCAAGACCTGACCTGTATTTGTAACACTCCCAACCCGCAAAGCATTACGCTGGCGCAACTCTAAGGGATCCAACGCCAGCTCTTTTGCCAACATATCCATCATACTTTCGATTGCAAATGCCGATTGGGTCACCCCAAAACCGCGGAATGCTCCGGCAGGGGGATTATTGGTATACATGGCATAACAATCGGCTTTAGCGTGGGGAACTTCATAGGGGCCGGAAGAGTGGGTGGTAGCACGAGTGAGCACTTTCTCTCCAAGCGAGGCATACGCTCCAGTATCTCCGTATAATTCCGTTTCAACCGCGGTCAGTTTTCCATCGCGCTTTGCACCAATCTTTACCCGAATTTGGGTAGCATGTCGTTTGGGATGAACCAACAAGCTCTCATGGCGGTCAAAGAGCAATTTAACTGGTTTGCCTGTGGCATTGGCTAGCAAGGCAGCATGGATTTGACCGGCAATATCCTCTTTCCCTCCAAAACCCCCACCCATCAATTGTCCAACAACCCGCACCCTTTCCTCTTCCCATCCTAAAGTTCGGGCAACTTGAGAGCGGTCGCCATAGGGAATTTGAGAACCGACATAGATTTCCATCCGTCCATCAGGTAACGGACGAGCGATACTGCACTCCGGTTCCATAAAGGCATGGTCAGTAGAAGGGGTGTGGAAGGTATGCTCAAGGATCACGTCGGCAGCATTGAAACCTTTCTGCATGTCTCCTTTGCGAACCTTGATATGTTTGAGCAAATTACCATTCGGATGGAGCTGGGGGGCATCCGGTTGACGTGCCCGGATGGGATCTGAAACCACTTCCTGAAGATCATATTCGACTGTAATGAGATCCAGTGCTTGGGTAGCGATCTCACGCGTTTCGGCAGCAACAATCGCCACGGCATCCCCCACATAACGAATACGTTCGCCGACTCCTACTAAAACTGGCCAATCGTATATCACCGTTCCGTGATTATTATCGCCGGGTATATCTTCGGCTGTTAATACAGCTGCTACTCCAGGCAGTGCCTGAGCTTTTTCGACCCGAATGCTTTTAAGAATAGCGTGAGGTACCAGTGCCCGCTTAACCCGGGCATGGTACATCCCGGGAAATTGGATATCATCAGTGTAAATTGCTTTGCCAGTCACTTTTTCAACCGCATCAGGACGAGGTTGTAGGCTGCCTATTATTCGATAATTAGAAGCAGCCTGTTGTCCCGTATCTACAATAGGAGACAGGAAGGGCGGTATTTCTGGTTCGCCCCGTAATTTCGCTGCAGCAGATTGCACTGCCCGGATGATGGTTGGATAACCCGCACATCGGCAGAGTGTATCCTTCAATGCCAGACGAATATCCTCATCGGTTGGATTAGGGTTTCTTTGTAACAATGCATAAGAGGTCATAATTTGCCCAGGAATACAAAAACCGCACTGAACTGCCCCATGTTCAATAAAAGACTCTTGGAGGGGATGCAATTTAGGACGTGATTTTCCTTCTCTATCCTTCTGAGTTTGACTTGTTAGCCCTTCAATAGTAAGGATATTCTTCCCAGCTGCTTTTTCGGCTGGATAATTACAACTTAGAACTGGGATATCATTGACTAAGACGGTGCAAGCACCGCATTCCGCTTCTTCGCAGGCCACCTTGGTTCCAGTTAAACCTAACTGCTCGCGCAATAAATGAGCAAGCATCTCACCTGGCTGTGGTTCCACTTCGATTTCTTTTCCATTTACAGTCAACTTCATTTTGATTTCACCCTTCTAACGTCCTTTGCCAGGCAAGTTCCAGCGTTTCTTTTAATAGAATACCGCTTAGATGTTCTCGATATTGAGCAGTGGCACGATGGGGGCTAGTGCGGAAGTGCACTTCTGCCAGGATTGCTTCATGAGCTGCTTGAATGACATTTTGGGAATATTTTTGACCCCGAAAAATCTGTTCTGCTTTTTGAGCGCGGAATGGCAGCGGGCCAGCAGGACCTAAAGCAATCCGGATGTCAGCAATCGAATCAGCTTCCCGACGTAACCAAACCGCCATGTTTTGAATTGCTATCGCAACACCTTGGGGTCGCATCACCCGCCGAAATGCCGATCCCTCTCCCTTCTTTTTGGGGAAAAGCTGGAAGGCAACCAGGATCTCGCCGGCTTCTAAAGCAGTCTTTCCTGGACCGAGATAGGTGGCTAGGAGTGGTTGGCTGCGTATTTGTACTGAGGAAGTGGTAATTATTTTACCGGTTTGGTTTTCGGACTTCTCTTGAACGGTTGAATCTACGCCATATTCCCTGGTAGGGCTGGCAACCCAAACTCTAGCATCCAATGCTAACAACGCAATTGCCCCATCGGCAGCGGGTAGGGCATGAGCAACGTTACCACCTAGCGTAGCCACATTCCGAACCTGAGGACCGCCGATCAAACTGACCGCCTCATAGAGGGCTTGGCAATTCTGTTGGAGAGGCTGCCAGGAGAGCAAGTTTGTCAAAGGGACTGCTGCACCAATCCGGAGAAATTCGGGGGTATATTCAAGGCGATTGAGATCGGGGATTTGAGTGATATCCACCAGCGTGTCAACCGGAGAGTGTCGGCCTTGCTGGAGATCAAGCAATAAATCAGTTCCCCCTGCGATAAGCTGGTTTGACACAGGAGATTGAACGAGAATGCGAATTGCATCCTCAAGGGTATGAGGTTGTGAATAATGGTTCCAAG
>DHFN01000214.1 GCA_002402275.1 Anaerolineales bacterium UBA4823 | reverse complement strand
TAAAAGAAACCGCCATCTTTCAATAAATGTCTGACGCTTTCTGCAAAGCGCTGAATATCCGGGATCCAGCATAACACGCCGGTGGACGCGAAAACGATGTCGAATTTTTCATTCACCATCTCCATCACTTCCATCATATCTGCTTCTATGAAATCGGCAGTGATACCCGTCTGGTCTGCCAGAAGACGGGCATATTTCAATGACTCGGGGGAGATATCAATCCCGGTCACCTTGGCACCCAGCAATGCCCAGGAGAGGGTATCGGTGCCAATGTGACATAGCAGATGTAATAATGATTTCCCTTTCACATCACCGACTTCACTCCGAATCACTTCGTTTAATAATGGTGTACCCTTCAAGAGTTTATCGATGTGATACTTTTTGTAATGGGTAGATGCCAACCTATCCCAACCTTTTTTATTGGCCTGTGTCATTTCATTCATTTGTTCGACCTTTGTGTAATTTGATATACCAGAACCTCTGGTGGAATTTCTCAGTGGGATCTTACATTTAATACAGTAGCCACAACAAATAATACTGCATAAATATACCAGAGTGGCTTATTGATCAGCGCCACCTCCAAATTACACACGTTCGTCGTTCTTCCACATCATCTTCAGATATTTCCGTATCCAGTGAATGACAACTGACTCATGTTGCCGCACCAGTAATACCGAACAATTCTCGACATGTTCCACGACCCAATCATCAATGGATCCAAATAAGCGTGTACCAGAGCTATATTCATCCGATGCTCCCATCACGATCAGATCGTATGGGTTACGCCGGGTCTCATTCAGGATACCTTCAATCACCGTGTCGGCTCGTGCGATGCGCGTTGTTAATCTTGCCGGGATCAGTCCCAACTCATCCACCACGATTTGTTGTAGATTGAGCATTTCATCTTCAATCTCTTCTGCTTCGTGTGCTTTAGAAAAAGTTCTGAAAGCAATAATCTTGGCATTTTCCTGATCCGCGATTTCACAGGCCAGGTGCAATGCCAAACGAGAGTGAGGTCCTCCACCAATGGGAACCAGAATGGTACGAATCTGATCAAGATTATTATTTAATAAAATCGCCACATTGGTTTTGGCTTTTTCCAATAAAATTTTGATTGGGTTTTCCACGATTTTTTCCGGGTTAATCGGTCCTGGCCATCCTGCCAAAACTAACTTTACGTTTTGATTGCTTTCAATTTCATCCAGGATGCAGGAAGAAACATTGGATCCCTGACGTATTTTGGTGTACAACGGCACGTTGCGGGTGCGTACATCATCGATGATCTGGTCTGGCAGAAAAAATTGCCTTGGAGGAGAGATAATACTTTTCCCCTTTTTCGAATTCAAGGTCGGAAGTTTCGGTTTTGAGGAATCCATATGAAAAATACAGACACTGGTGTCTTCGATTGCCTGGGCAAGAATGGCTGCTACTCTTACCAATTGTGCCCCGGTGTTGGGATTTGCCACTGGAACCAGAATTCGATTTTTACTCTTATTCAAGGATTTTATTCGTTGTAAATATATACGATTGAGTGGGGGAGCAAGGTAATAAATCAGACTTAGCACTGCAATTAACCCGAATTCAAACCCTAGTGCTTTAATATCCGTGGAGGCTACAATGATTAGACAGGTCCCCATCGCCAGATAAGCAGTTAATGGAAACAGAGGCACTTTAAAAGGTCTTCTTAAATTTGGGTAACGTTTTCTCAAACGTATTAATGCCAGATTTGACCAAAAGAGCACAAAAAGATATCCGGATGCTGATATGTAACTCAAAAACTCAACCAATCCTATAGCAGCAATCAAACAAATGACGCCTCCCATTATCAAGGTTGACACGTATGGTGTGCGGTTGGGTCCTAATTTGGATAGAAAACGCGGCCACATTCCATCCCGGCTGAGCGTGAATGCTTCCCGGGTGGCACTTAGCATGGAAGAGTTCAAGGTGGTGACCGTAGCAATGATGCCAGCCAACCCTAAAATGATGGGACCGATCCCTGGTAAAAAGCGAGAAATCGCATCGGTCAGGGCTACTTCAGAGCCTGCTAACGTAGACCAGGGGATTGTTCCAAGCGTCACCAGTGAGATCAGCGGATAAAGAATCAGGCATAAAGTCAAACTGATCAGAATACCATGTGGAATATTGCGATCTGGATTTTTAACTTCTTCAGCATCATCTGCAATGACCTCAAATCCGATAAAAGCAACATAAATCAAAGCAATCGTGGTGAGCAAAGATCTAAAATTTGACCAGGCATCCTTATAAATAAAAAATTGTCCTTCTAATAAATAAGTACCCCATTTGAATCCACCAGGAAGTGTGAAGCCAAGAATAATATATGTGACCAGAATAATGAGCAAGATACCGCCCAGAAGAATTTGAACATTGCCAATATTGCCGACACCCAGTATATTTAACCCAACGAATATCAGGATAATCGCGATAGCGGTTGGGATAATGGGGAGAAAAGGCAAGAAAATTTGCAGGGAATAAGCAAAGCCGATCGCGGATAAACCTGAATAAAAGGTGCTGGACAGGCAATCCAAAGAACCTACCAGGTAGGATAAAAGATTTTTACCCCAGGCTTCGCGAACATAGGTTAATGCACCACCAGTAACAGGAAATGATGAAGCCAGCTCCCCATAGTTCATGGCAATTGAGTAACTCAGCAAACCACCAATCAGGATGGCAAGAATCATCGCAGGTCCGGATATGGCAGCTGCATGACCGGTTAAAACAAATATCTCTGCCCCAATGGCACCGGCTGTTCCCAGCATCACCACCTGAAGCAGACTTAATTGTCGTTTTAGTTTGCGTTTTGTCATGATGGGGATTCCCATTCCTTTTTCATTATATGACTGATTGCAAATCAATCCAACAATCAATAAGGACGGAATTATATAACCTCACCATAATTATCTAAATTGACAAACGATATTTTGTGTGGCGTAAACATTATCCTCAATTGATTGTGGATAAAAAAATTTCTGTATTACTGGAAATTCATCACCAGATTCTTGCGCTGGCAGAGCAAACTTTTCGGGTAAACAAAATAATCGTCTTTATAGAAGACTCTTTGGTTCGAAAAGAACAACACACAAAAATCATCAGAAGCCAGATTTAACAATCAGCGAAATTCGCTTACTGGATTTGAACCGTTTGCGAGGCAATCATCACCGGAATGT
>DHFN01000238.1 GCA_002402275.1 Anaerolineales bacterium UBA4823 | reverse complement strand
TTACTCACCAAAGCTGATCAGGTGTTAATTGGTGGTGGAATTGCAAACACATTTTTTAAAGCACAAGGATATCCAGTTGGGGATTCCCTCGTTGAAGATGAGGTGCTAGATACTGCTAAGCAACTTTTGGTAGAAGGTGGACCTAAACTGAGGCTGCCGGTTGATATTGTGATTGCTGATAAATTTGAGGATAACGCGACTAAAAAAGTAATTAGCATGGGCCCAGTTCCAGAAGGCTGGCGAATAATGGATGTAGGTCCTGAAACCGTTGCCACATTTTCTAAAGTCATCATCCCTGCAGGAACGATCGTGTGGAATGGGCCAATGGGTGTTTTTGAATTTCCAAACTTTGCCGAGGGCACATTTGGAATCGCTAAAGCGGTTGCAGAATGTAAGGGAGTTACCATAGTCGGCGGGGGAGATTCGGTTTCAGCAGTGAAAAAATCGGGGGTTGCTGATAGAATTACCCATATTTCTACCGGTGGTGGTGCTTCACTTGAGATGTTGGAAGGATTAACCCTCCCTGGTGTGGCTGCATTACAAGATAAATAATCTCAAGAAAACTTTTGAAGGGAGATGAAAATTCTCCCTTCTTTTTTATTCGAACAAATATTTTCGATGTTTCGTAGACAGATGAGGTGAATATGGAAAAGAAACGCATTCCATTGGTGGCTGGGAATTGGAAAATGTACAAAACCATAGCTGAAGCAAAACAGTTGGCAGCTGAATTAGTCCACGGTTTGGAAAAATTCACCCAGGTCGAGGTGGCGATTTGCCCTCCATTTACTAGCCTCCTTCCAGTAAAAACGCTTTTAGAGGAAACATCTATCCGATTAGGTGCCCAAAATATGCACTGGGAAAATGCCGGCGCATATACGGGAGAAGTATCTCCATTGATGGTCGCAGAACTCTGCAGCTATGTCATACTTGGACATTCGGAAAGACGGGCGTACTTTGGGGAGACGGATGAAACCGTTAATAAAAAGGTTCTAGCAGCATACGCGGTTGGGTTGATCCCAATTCTCTGTGTGGGCGAGACTTTGCAAGAAAATGAGGCTGGAAAAACCGGTGAGGTGGTAGAGCGGCAGGTTAAACTGGCTTTACAAGGTGTTTCATTGTCCATGAGTCAAGAAACAGGGGTTCCACTAGTGATAGCTTATGAGCCAGTATGGGCAATTGGAACCGGTCGGGCTGCTAGTGGATCAGGTGCAAATACGGTAGTAACCCAATACATCCGTTCAACTCTTGCTGATTTATTTGTATCTGAAATTGCTCAGTCAGTCCGAGTACTCTATGGAGGATCCGTAAAAGCTGGGAATGCTAAAGAGTTTTTCACCCAACCCGAGATTGATGGTGCACTGGTTGGCGGGGCAAGTTTGAAAGCGGATGAGTATATTGGCATCGTTCAGGCAGCTGCTTCTTCCAAGTAAATCCAAAGTTATATAGTGTGTGACTGATCTATTCTGGTTCATCATTCTTGTGCCTTCTTTTATGCTCGTCCAACGACGAGTACACTGGGAGGCACAAGCTCTTCTTTTTAACCTCATTCATCGTCTAGACATTGTAGTGGTTATTTTCTCTTTGTTACTCATACCTGGCGTCTTTCTTCATGAAATTAGTCATTATCTAATGGCTAAACTTCTTGGTGTTTCGACCGGAAATTTATCTTTGCTCCCGAAAAGTTTGCCAAACGGAAAACTAAGCTTGGGTTATGTAGAAACCGAAAAAGTAGATTTCATCCGTGATGGTTTGATCGGGCTAGCTCCCCTCCTGAGCGGAAGCACCCTAATAGGATTTATTGGAACTACCAAATTACATCTTATAGATATATGGATAACCTTGCCCATAGAATCTTGGCAGCAAATCTCATCGGCAATCACCATCTTGATTCAGCAGCCAGATTTTTGGATTTGGTTTTATTTGATCCTGGCGATTAGCTCAACCATGATCCCTTCCGCTTCAGATCGGCGAAGCTGGTTGATCATAGGTTCCCTGATGAGCTTTTTTGGAATAACGATCTGGTTGGTTGGAGGAGGTTTTTGGTTGCTGAATGCCTTACGCGACCCTTCCAATTGGATTGTTAGGTCTTTTAATTTGGTGCTCTCTCTAAGTTTAATGACTCATGTCCTCATCTGGTTACCGCTGCTTAGCTTACGAATTTTAACAACAAGAAAAAGAGATAATTTTATGTAAAATTTCTTCATAATCATTAAATAGAGGGTATAATTTTTGGTCTAGAAGAGTAATGCAAAGATTGTAGAGTTTAGGTCAGAGTTTTTACGTGAGTTTCCGGATGGATGTTTTGGATATTATTAATGGGAGATAACCATCTCTTTGAGGGTAGGTTGTCAATGGCGGAAAATTGGTACACTTTGCGATGTAAGCCTCGCAAAGAAGAACTTGTTTACCAACAAATGCTCAACCAACAGATTGCGGTTTATTACCCTCGCTTACGAGTGAATCCAATCAATCCAAGGGCTAAAAAAGTTAAACCGTATTTCCCCGGATACATGTTTATTCGGGTTGATATAGACCGATTGGGATTATCCTATTTTCGGTGGATGCCCCATACACTGGGTTTAGTGAGTTTTGGGGATGAGCCAGCCAGTGTCCCCGAGCATTTGATCCTGGCTATTCAAAAAAGAGTAAAAGAAGTTGCAGAAGCGGGTGGAGAGCTTTTCTTGGGATTAAAACCAGGTGATTTGGTCTGGATTCGGGAAGGCCCTTTTGCTGGATACGAAGCAATTTTCGATGCCCGCGTTCCTGGCAAAGAACGAGTGAGAGTGTTATTAAAGTTATTAAGTGAACAGCGCCAAGTTCCTTTGGAATTGAATATTGGCGCATTGGCACAAAAAGGTTAAAAGCGTAGGTGTATTTTACGGTTAATTAATAGATTTTCGGTTTTGCTTAACCGATAATTGGGAATGATAAAGGACGAAATTTTTGATTGTCCGTATGTCGGAAGGGCGGAGCGCGCTTGATGAACAATTTCTCACTTATGGATAATTGTAACTTTGTCCAAACCATGACCATTAATCATGATGAAAGAATGTTCTTTGAAGAGCGTAAGCACGCTCGATTTGTCAAAATGATTCTTTCCTCCCTGTTATAGGGTAAAATATCTGCGAAGAGAATAGATTACTTAAATTCTTGCTGTTGGTGTTGTGCTTCGACTAATTAAGTTGTAGTCACATATTAAATCTATAAAGAGAAAAAATGACAAAAGCATTAATCACTGGAATTACTGGACAAGATGGCTCTTATCTAGCAGAGTTATTATTGTCCAAGGGTTACGAAGTACATGGTTTGATACGGCGTGCAAGTACTTTTAACACCCAACGAATTGATCATCTCTATCGCGATCCTCATAATGGAGAAAAGGTAAGCTTATATCTCCATTATGGCGATTTAGCGAACACTGGCAATTTAGTGGATTTAATCTACAATGTCCGACCCGATGAGGTTTATCACCTGGCAGCTCAGAGCCATGTGCGAGTGAGCTTTGATTTACCGGAGTATACTGGCGATATAACAGGTTTAGGGACTATTCGTATTTTAGAGGCGATCCGCAAGAGCAGCATCTCTGCCCGTTTTTATCAGGCTTCCTCGAGCGAGATGTTTGGCGGTGCGAAACCCCCTCAAAATGAGAGCACGCCATTTCAACCCCGCAGCCCCTATGCCGCAGCGAAATTGTATGCCTACTGGGTCACGCGCAACTATCGCCAAGGATATGAGCTTTTTGCCTGCAATGGCATTCTTTTTAATCATGAATCTCCCCGCCGGGGTGAAACTTTCGTCACTCGTAAGATCACCCGAGCTGTGGCTGCGATCAAAGCTGGCAAACAGAGGAAACTCTACCTCGGAAACTTGGATGCCAAACGGGATTGGGGGTATGCTCCCGATTATGTCGCTGCGATGTGGAAGATGCTGCAACATGACCGAGCCGATGATTTTGTAATCGGCACAGGGGAAGCACATTCCGTACGGGAATTTTTATCTGAAGCTTTTGGCTATGTCAACCTAGATTGGCACGATTATGTGGAGATTGATCCCCGTTATTTCCGCCCTACCGAAGTGGATTACTTGATGGCAGACCCTAGTTATGCCCGCCAAGAATTGAGTTGGGAGCCGCGTATTTTTTTTAAAGACTTAATCCGCATTATGGTAGATGCGGATTTGGAATTGATCGGATTAGAATCGCCTGGTGAAGGGCGTAAATTGTTAGAGAAACACCATGGAAATTGGCACCGTTGGGATAGTCAAGTGATCACGATGTAATGAGGAGGTGAAGATGGTTAATAAAAAAACCATTCTTGTCAGTTTGGTACTTGTGGCTGCTTTTTTATTCAGCGCCATTCAACCTCTCGGAACCAAACGGGTGTGGTTAACAGTGATCAATCGCACCTGGGGAAAAGCTTCCATCCAGCTTAATAGTGGTTCAACCGAGTACAAATTCAAAATAAAGCAAGGTAAAAAGGTTGCTTACGCAGTACGGCCCCTTGACTATAAAGCCACGTTTTCTGGTTGTGCAAACCAAACCGTGAAACGGACTCTATCTATGCAGCATCCCTTGCGAATGACACTGGTCTGCAACCCAAATGTACCCCTGGGTGAACCGGGAATGATAAAAGTAGTCATCTACTCACCACCTCTTCGGGATAGAAAATGAAGAGAGCACCTTGCTATATTAAACAGCTTGGGAATGAAATAATATATTAATACAATATTTTTCGAGGGACTGTTCCAACATAAACCAGCATTGAGCACTTTATGAATAAACGCACCCACCAGACCATTCTTATTGCTATCCTTGCTCTCTGGGCAGCTGCCTTGCTGGTTTATGGTGGTTGGAGCCTGGTGGATTATTTTTTGATCGGATCGACCCCAACTGTTTACCTACGGACACCTTGGTTGGCTACTCCTACAAACCTTGCCGAAAACCCAGTAGCGACAAAACCAATCAAAACAAAAAAGACAGTTTCTCCAATCCAAACCGAATTCGCCGATAAAACCTCAATGCCATTTACTTCTACCCCGTTACCCACCCTGCCATCTGGTTCGAGGATGAGTTCTACTCCGACTAGCCATCGGGCACCCACTCAACCCCCCGTTTATTATTTTGGATTAATGACACAGCTCTATACGGAAATGGTCGGACAATGGCGAGGGATGGTTTCTATCACGATCAATAAGCAGGCGCGTCCAAACCAGTTGATCCTCATTGAATTTTTTCCTGCCTGCCAGACCGGTGAGGCATGTGGAAAGTACCATTGGGAAACCGGTTGTTTTGGAGAACTCGTGTTGATGAAATGGCGTCCAGACCTACTGGTTTTTCGGAATGTGGAGTATTCAGGGAGTGAAAGCTGCCCTATCTGGGTGGAGTACGCGGTTCAACCCAAGCCGGGGGATACGTTGTATTTGAGTATGAGTTTTCGGGATGAGGATTTGCGAAGGATAAGTAAGACAGTTACGTTGAAAAGGAGATGACCTTTTAAACCCCCCACCTTTGTCCTCCCCCGCCAGGGGGTAGGAAAGGGAGCGCCCACTTGAGACTCCCCCGCCAGGGGGGAGGAAAGGGAACGCCCACTTGAGACTCCCCGGCCAGGGGGGAGGAAAGGGAACGCCCACTTGAGACTCCCCCGCCAGGGGGGAGGAAAAGGAGCGCCCACTTGAGACTTCTCCGCCAGGGGGGAAAGGGAGCCCCCCCACCTTTATCCTCCCCC
>DHFN01000170.1:5916-18366 GCA_002402275.1 Anaerolineales bacterium UBA4823 | reverse complement strand
AATTTTTTCAGAATCTTGATCGATTCTTCTCTGGCTGGGGCAATAAAGCCACAGGTATTGACTATGATTACCTGCGCCCGGTTGGATTCCTCCAGATATTGATAACCGTTGGCGCCTAAAAGTTGTACCATTGAATCTGAATCAACAGTATTTTTTGGACAGCCTAACGAAATGATATTAAATGTATTCGGTTCAATCATAGCTGGTTATCCACTTGGGGTAAGAGTAGGGCGGATTGTACGGCTTGGCTGAGGGGTAGAAGTGNNGGTCGCTGGGTTAACGTTGGCCGTGGTGTTAGAGTAGGGCGGAGTGTTGCAGTAGGGGTAAGGGTAACCGTTGGAGTGGGAGCAGCTACACCTTGTAAGGTATAAATGCGGGTAATCACCTCGCCAACATTGCCAAGTAAGCCCAAATCTTGTTGATTATAGAGAATTTGTAAAGCAGCAGCATTCCCGGTTTGCACTTCCACTTGCTTCGTCCCACTAAACTCATAGGCACTGCCCGCAATAACCCGTCCGTCAAATTGCTTTTTCCCGTCCACCAAAACCTTCATCCAGGCTCTTTGTTTAATGGTGATCGTGACATGGACCAAGGTCGTATCAACAGTAGCGAGAGTGGTCGTAATAGAGGCTTCTGAAATAATTGGAGTTAGGTTATTTACTGTTCCAATAGCAGCTGTCTCAGTAGGGGTTGGAAGGATGATAGTTGGGGTCATAAGAGTGGCTGTAATGGGTTCTAATAGGATCTCTGCCACTGAAAGTGCTGTTGAGGTAGGAGGAACGCTCGCCCGAGTTCTAAGAACGCTGGACAAACCCCAAATAAAAAAAATCACTAATCCTATAGATAGAGTGGCTAACAGAATAAATTCGGTTGACCAAAGCCAGCTTAGCGAATGCAATTTACCAGGAGGTTGCATTATCAAGTGATTTCGGCTTGATTTTTTTACCTGCTGGGCTGCCAGGCGGGCTTTTAACGCATCAGCATAGTTGAGTAAAATGGTTTCAGAATTAAAACCCAAAAAACTGGCATATAGCCCAAGCATTCCCCGCCCTTGAACTGGAGAGGGCAACGCGTCAAAATTGCCACTCTCCATTGCCTGAAGATGACGCGGATTGATATGAGTCTGTTTTTCAACATCTTCCAATGAAAATCCCAATTGATGGCGGGCGTTAGAAAGTAATTTCCCAATTTCATCGAGGATTGCCTGTGCCTCCTGATTGCTTTCTATATTATCGGAAGCTGAAGTTTCTACCCCAGGAGGAGATTCTTCTAATGGCAGAGCCTGTTTCGAGTCAAATTGTTTTAATAATTCATCACTCTCCAAACCAAGCAAAGCAGCATAAGCTCGGACAAAGCCGCGCGCCTGAAAGCGAGAAGGTAGTCGGTCTAGTTGATCTTCTTCCAAGGCTGTAAGATAATGGAGTCGAATATGGGTTTCCGCAGAAACTTGCTCGAGTGTAAGGTTACGTTCTTCTCGTTTTTGTTTAAGGAGGGCTCCAATTGATTCGTTCATGCAGATAGATATGATACCCGAAAAAAACGGAGCGATCCACTTGATTTTTGGTCGCTCCGCCAGTTTTCATGCTGGTTTAATCTTTAAGGATGAATGGGATAGATAAAAAGTCTATTCCTCTTTTGCTTGCTCTTCAACCGACTCTAGTTCTTCTTCGCCTAATTCTGGGGTCTCCCCTTCCCGATAAACAATTACACGAACTTCCGGGACGAGGTCAATCGTTAATCTTACCCGAACCAGGTGGGTACCCAGATTACGAATTGGTTGTATATCCAATTGTCGGCGGTCTGCCTCAAATCCGGTCTTTTGTTTGATCGCTTCGGCGATCATCTGTGAAGTGATCGAGCCATACAGTTTACCAGTTTCACCCGCTTTTGCTGGAAAAGTGAGCACTAGTTTGGAGAGTTTATCAGCTACCCCGCTTAATTCTTGGTTGAGTATAGATCGGTTGGCAGCTGCTTTCTGGCGAATGTTTTCGACTTGCTTTAAAGCACTAGACGTGGCAAGCGCTGCCAATCCTTGTGGGATCAAATAATTACGTCCATACCCATCAGCTACTTTTTTTACATCCCCAGCCCGCCCCAGTTTATAAACATCTTTTAGTAATAATACTTTCATTTTACAAGCCCTTTCTTTCAATTTAGGATCTGCATATGCAGACTCTGGCGAAGGGTACAACGCCAAAGCAGCGCAATTCTACCATAAAATTTGAAAAATGTTTATTCTTATGGTTGAGCGTTATAATTTCACTATGCCAGGTAAATCACATTCTTATCGGTTACAAGCAATCATTTTACGTCACACAGACTGGGGCGAAGCCGACCGGCTTATCACTTTATATAGCCGGGAAGAAGGGAAAATTCGAGCAGTCGCAAAAGGGGTTAGAAAATTGCGCTCGCGGAAATCGGGTCACTTGGAACCTTTTTCTGAGGTTAATTTGCTCATGGCTCGGGGGCGTGATCTCCCCATTATCACCCAAGCTGAGGCAATCAATCCCTTTACGTCTCTCAGAGAAGACATCACATTATTGAGTTATGCTTCGTATGTGGCAGAATTAATCGATCGCTTTTTAATTGAAGAAGAACCTAATCAAGAGATCTTTCAATTACTTATCCACACTCTAACTCGCCTCTCCCAAGGGGCTGAAGCAGCTTTCGAAGCCCGCTTTTTTGACCTAAAATTTTTGGATTTGATCGGGTTTAAACCCGAATTGATGGAATGCGTGATCTGCCGTGAAAAAATTCAACCCCAAGATCAATTTTTCTCCCTGGATTTAGGGGGAGCAGTTTGTCCTAACTGTAACCGCACCCTGCGGACAGGCATCCCGATCACCATAGATGCCCTCAAGTATTTACGTCACTTACAGCGCAGCTCTTATCCAGAAGCACGCAAAGCCCACATCAATCCTTCGATACAAATCGAGATGGAGAGTCTGTTGCAGCGCTATTATACTCACCTCCTTGAACGAAAATTAAATACACCCCAATTTATCCGTTCAATCCATCAACTCCAAATGAAAGCGACCCAGCCAGAGGAGGATTAAGCTCTCAGAAGGAGCATAATCCTGAAAGCAGTTTCATTCGATGCTTAAACCTCTAAGGTATCGGTATCATCTATTGTTTCTGCTTCATTAACTGGATATTTTTTCAAAATCAAGCGGGTTTCGCTGCGTTTCACTCCGGGTATTCTTCGAATCTCCTCTATAAGGTTGTTCATCGCCATAACGTTTTCGACTGAAATGATCGCTCCAATATCATAATCGCCCGTGATTTCAAAGATGGTGATCACATTTCTAAAACTGCGCATACGCCGAACAACCGATGAGGTGTAAATGTGCGATTCAACTTCTAGCATCAGCAAAGCATCAATTTCGTGAGGAATCACGTCAATCACTCGTCCGGTTACTTTTTCAGCAATCTCTAGGATATCCGCATCGAAGATCTGCTTCCTCTGGTCTCCAATCTGTTTAATTTCAAAAACGATCCTCTCTAGTTCTTGTGTCGTGACTGTAATCCCGTATTCCAATAACCGCGCTTCAACCGCTTTTTTTCCGGTATATTTGTCAATCACAATTTTCCGTTCCCGTTTGATCACAGATGGATCAAACGGTTCGTAGGTGCGGGGATCTTTGAGGACTCCATTGGTATGGACACCGCTCTTATGAGTGAAAGCATATTGCCCAATGATCGGTTTATTTGGAGAAGTGAAAAAGCCAGTAACCTTTTCTAAAAATTCTGCTAATTCGGTCAATGCCTCCAAATGATAATGATTTTGTCCCTCTAAGTTGGCATAAGCTAAAATCACCTCAGCTAAATCCGGAATGCCACAGCGTTCTCCCATCCCATTCACGGTTGTATGGACGCAATTCGCTCCCGCTCGAATGCCCGCCATGGCATTTGCTAAAGCCAAACCATGGTCGTTGTGACAATGTAAATCCATTTTACAAGGGAGCAAGCGTTGGCGTAGAACTTGAATCCGTTCTGCCATCGAATGGGGTTGCATCACTCCCACTGTATCCGCAAAACTTATCCGATCTGCTCCAGCCTCAATAGCTGCATTGCAGACCTGGACTAAAAATTCAAAATCCGTTCGAGATGCATCTTCAGGGGTATAACGAACCTTTAAACCCAGGCTGCGAGCATAAGATATCATCTCTACAATCAAATCAATCACTTGGTGAGGAGTCTTTTTTAACTTGGTGTCAAGGTGAATCTGAGAAGTAGCATAAAAAATAGCCACTCGATCTGCCCCACAATCTTTGACCAGTTTGATATTCTCAAAACGGGCTAGGGAATGGGCAACTATCTCCGCTTTCAAGCTCGCAGATGCAATCTGTTCAATTGCATTTGCCACATTGGGAGAAACGCTGGGATCTCCTGCCTCGATCATTTCCACCCCCACTCGATCTAACAATTTGGCAATCTGAACTTTTTCCTCAAGCAAGAAATTGACATATGGGGTTTGTTCACCTTCCCGCAAAGTTGAATCTAGTATCTCGATCATGGCACCTCTCCTAGAAGTTAAAAATAAATGCTCCCTCGTTTTCGGAGGGAGCATTGCAAGGGAACGATCAGCAGTTATTTAGCTATTCAAATCCTAACCCATAACCACTCTAGCCCACTATCCGAAAACTTACCGGATGCGGGCAAGCGCTTGAAGTTGGGTTTGCAATTATTCACTATCATTCTGCTCTTTTTATAATCTCAATCTTTTTGCACGTCAACTGGGAAGATAGCTAAATTGAAACGATTTTATTTGGGCATTTTATACAATGCTGAGTTATCCTCCAGCTATTTTGAAAAATCATGATGTTTCATCTCCTAATTCCTATCAATAATATTCGACTGAGACTAAAATATACCTATGCGTTTCGATGTTTTCACCCTTCTCCCAGAGGTTTTCAAACCTTATCTCAGTACCAGCATCCTTCAACGGGCTTCCCAAAAGGGGTTAATTGAAGTTCATCTCCACAATATCCGCCATTGGGCAACCGATAAACATCAAACAACCGATGATGAACCTTATGGTGGGGGCGGAGGCATGGTGATGAAGGTGGAACCTATCTTCGCAGCTGTAGAAGATGTGCTTGGTTCACCACCCCCTTGTCCGGTCATTCTGCTCACTCCGCAAGGACGTCTCTTTAACCAACAAATTGCTGAGGAATTATCTCATCTCTCACAGATTGCACTAATCTGTGGCCGTTATGAAGGGCTAGACGAACGTGTTCGGGAACATCTAGCGAGCGATGAAATTTCCATCGGAGATTATGTTTTGACAGGTGGAGAATTAGCAGCGCTCATTTTGATAGATGCGATCAGCCGCCCCATACCAGGTGTTCTAGGGGACCCAATGGGCGCCCAGGCTGATTCCTTTGCCATGGGCTTGCTCGAGTATCCACATTACACCCGTCCGCCAGAATTTCGCGGTTGGAAAGTCCCCGATATCTTACTATCCGGAGACCATGGCAAAATTGCTCGTTGGAGGCGTGAACAGTCCCTTCTAAGGACCTGGCAACGCAGACCAGATTTATTCGAGAAAGCTACACTCACACAAACAGAACAGAGGTTTTTAGAAAGTTTGCAGCAATCTCAAATCGAGAAAAACCAAAATCCACCAGAAAATAACGAATCAAGGGATTGAAACCTTCTATGCCCAATAAATCCAAAAACTTAGAAATTTATAGCGATGAAGCTATTCTCGTGATCAATAAGCCAGCTGGGCTGCGAACCTTGCCAGATGGTTATGATCGCAATGAACCGCATGTGGCTGGTCTTCTTACAGAAAAATACGGTGAACTCTGGATCGTCCATCGCCTCGACAAAGACACCAGTGGTGTTTTAGTTCTAGCTCGAACAGCACAAGCCCACCGGACATTAAATATGCAATTTGACCAGCATCTCATCAAGAAAACCTATCACACGATTGTGGATGGATGCCCAGCCTGGCGGATGAAAACCATCCAAACACCCTTGCGGATTAATGGTGACCGCTACCATCGTACAATCGTTGACCTTCAAGGAGGAAAACCAGCCCTGACCCAGTGCCGTATGCTTGAGATGTTTAATTCGATGGCATTTCTTGAAATAATCCCCCGGACTGGGCGTACTCACCAAATCCGGGCTCACCTCGCTTCAATCGGATTCCCAATCTTACAGGATACACTCTATAATAAAAATAAATATTCATTTGAGCAACTAGGCATTGATCATCTCGCATTGCATTCTTATGCACTAGAATTCAATCACCCGGTCTTCAACACAATAATGCATTTTACAGCACCTTATCCAGAGGATTTCCAAAATTGTTTAGCCCATTTAAGAGAACAAAATTCTCAAAAACAGAAAATATCAAAGGGGTAAACTAAAAGGTACTTTCACTATCCACTTGGATTGTTAATTTCGCGTAAGAAAATGAATAACACCTGATCCTGATTCTTGACGTGAATACCACGACATGGTATCATTTTAAGAGTAATTTTAGCACTCTCAATAAGAGAGTGCTAATTTGAATAAGAATTATGATTGAACTAACTGAGAGACAAAAGCTAATCCTGGCACTGGTTATCCGGGACTATATCGAAACCGCTCAACCGGTCGGTTCGGAAAATCTACAAAAGCGTTATCGTTTGGATGCCTCCCCAGCTACCATCCGAAACGAAATGGTACAACTGACCGATGCTGGTTATTTAAGGCAACCTCACACTTCCGCGGGTCGCATCCCCACTGAAGAAGGTTACCGTTATTTTGTGCGCCAACTGATGGGGCATATTGAACTCCCCAGCGATTCAAAACGGATGATCGCCCATCAATTCTATCAAGTCGGTCACGATCCCGATCGCTGGATGCGTCTGGCTGCCAGCGTCCTTGCCCATCAATCAAAGGCAGCCTCGTTGGTGACTTCACCCCATGTTGAACAAGCCCAATTTAAACATCTGGAGCTGATTAACACCCGTGGACGGCAGGTATTAATGGTATTGGTTATGTCAGGTGGTGATGTACGGCAACAGATGCTTACGTTAGCTGAACCGGTCTCCCAAGAACTGCTCAGTGCCACCGCCGATCACCTAAATCAAATATTAAGCGGATTAAATCTTGATAGAATTAACGCTTATTCCTCTCAATTGGATGCACTTGAACAAGACATCACCAAACTAATTATTGAGGATTTGCGTCATTCGAGCCATATCTTAGGCGGCGAAGTATATCGGGATGGGTTGACCCAAGTTCTCGCCGAACCGGAATTTTCAGAAAGCGAGTCAGCTCGAAACGCATTAAGGGTTCTGGAAGAACGCCCCTTATTAGAAGATTTATTGACCCGAACCATCGAAACAACAAATGTGGGCGGTGTTCAAGTATTGATTGGCGGAGAAGGCACTTGGGAAGAGCTGCGGGATTGTTCTATGGTTTTGGCACGTTATGGTGCACCCGGATTGGCAACTGGTGCCTTAGGAGTATTAGGTCCCATTCGGATGGCTTACGGAAGGACAATCTCTACTGTGCAATTTGTGGCAGGATTACTGAGTGATTTAGTGGTCGAGCTACACTCGGAATAAACTGACCTCTAGAAACTATTCCTGTGTAGGAGCAAAACAATGAATGAAGAAGGTATACCCGAAAATAATCATGGCAACCAAGAAGAGGAAGCTTCTCTGGCTGAAACTAATTTGGAGGAGCAATTGAAGAGTAAAATTGAAGAGTTGGAAAAGAAATCCAGTGAATATTTAGATGGATGGCAACGTAGCCGGGCAGAATTTGTCAATTATAAAAAACGGATAGAACGTGAACAATCTCAAGCCTATCAGTTGGCTGCTGGAAATATTATCAAGAAATTTTTGGATATTGCAGATGATCTGGAACGAGCTTTAAAAAACTGCCCTAAAGGAAAAGAAGGCGCAGAATGGGCGGAAGGTATAGAGCTGATTTATCGGAAGTTACTTGGAATCATGGAATCGGAAGGGGTCAAAGTAATGGATGTCAGTGGACAAAAATTCGACCCCAATTTACATGAAGCCATTTCGCATGAAGAAGTGGAAGGTTATTCTGAAGGAGATATCATCGAAGTGGTCAAACAGGGTTATTTATTAGGGGATCGCATCTTACGTCCCGCTTCGGTACGAGTTGCTCGTTAATACCCCTTGACCATTTTATAAATTGAAACAATTGGAGGATTATTTATGGGCAAAATTATTGGAATTGACTTAGGGACTACGAATTCGGTGGTAGCGATCATGGAAGGAGGTGAACCTACCGTCATTCCTTCTGCAGAAGGCGAACGGTTGGTACCTTCCGTAGTTGCTGTCAATAAAAATCATGAGAGATTGGTCGGAAGAGTTGCCCGCAATCAGGCAGTCGTCAATCCAGAAAATACGATCTTTTCCATCAAAAGGTTTATGGGACGGCGCTATGATGATGCGGAAGTAAAAAAGGCGCTCACTCGGATTCCCTACAAAGTAACCTCCGCATCCAATGGGGATATGCGGGTTGTTTTAGATGGAAAGGAGTACTCGCCGCCTGAAATTTCAGCCATGATCCTTGGGAAATTAAAAGCAGATGCAGAAGCTTATTTAGGGGAACCAGTCACACAAGCTGTGATCACTGTGCCGGCTTACTTTAATGATGCTCAACGCAACGCGACCAAGGATGCTGGGAGAATAGCCGGCTTGGAGGTTCTGCGAATTATCAATGAACCCACCGCATCCTCCTTAGCCTATGGCTTGGACAAAAAGAAAGACGAAGTCATTGCAGTCTATGATCTAGGAGGCGGCACATTTGATATTTCAATCCTTGATGTTGGAGAAGGAGTTTTTCAAGTTCGGTCAACCAGTGGGGATACTTTCCTCGGTGGTGATGATTTTGATCAACGCATCATAGACTACATTGCTGATGAATTCCAACGCGAGAACAGGATTGATTTACGCAAAGATCGCCAGGCATTACAACGATTAAAAGAAGCTTCTGAAAAAGCCAAAATCGAACTTTCTTCTATGATGCAGACCGAAATAAACCTGCCTTATATCACCGCAGATGCCAGCGGTCCAAAGCATTTAGTCATGCCATTTACACGGGCGAAGTTGGAACAACTAACCCAGGATTTAATAGAGCGCTCATTAGGTCCAGTCCGCCAAGCTTTAAAAGATGCTGGTCTTCAACCTAGTAACATCAATGAGGTGGTCTTGGTTGGAGGTATGACCCGCATGCCAGCAGTTCAAGAAGCAGTTCGAAAGCTCTTTGGAAAAGAACCTCACAAAGGGGTTAATCCTGATGAGGTTGTAGCAGTAGGCGCAGCTATCCAAGCTGGAGTTTTAGGCGGTGAAGTGAAGGATATTCTGCTGCTCGATGTGACTCCCCTCACTTTGTCTATCGAAACCTTAGGATCAGTTGCGACTCCAATGATCGAACGCAATACCACCATACCCACTCGTAAACAACAAGTTTTCTCGACCGCCAGCGACAATCAGAATCAGGTCGAAATTCACGTCCTCCAAGGTGAACGTCCTATGGCAGCTGATAATAAATCTCTAGGACGATTTATTTTGGATGGTATTCCACCTGCTCCGCGTGGTGTTCCCCAAATCGAAGTCACCTTCGATATAGATGCAAATGGTATTCTCAAGGTGACCGCGAGTGATAAAGCAACTGGACGCAGTCAAAATATCACGATCACCGCTTCCTCTGGTCTGAGTGAGACAGAGGTAGAACGGATGCGGAAAGAAGCAGAAACCCACGCAGCAGAAGACCGCCAGCGTAAAGAGTTAATTGAAGCCCGCAACGCCGCGGATAACGCCATCTATACCGCCGAAAAAGCACTCCGTGACCTAGGCGATAAAGTGCCAGCGGATGTCAAAACGCAAGTTGAGGAACAAGTTTCCAAAGTACGCAATGCTATGAATAGCGACAACGTTGATGAGATTAAACAGCAAACGGATAAGTTGTTCCAAGTCATTCAACAAATTGGTGCCTCAGCTTATCAAACCGGTGCACCCGAGGCTGAAGGAGCACCCGGATCCCAAAATGAAACACCCGGAGGAAATCCTCCCAGCGGAAGCGGTGAAGATGTGGTTGATGGTGAATTTCGGAATGTATAATTAAGACTTAATAAAGAATGGCAAAACGAGATTATTATGAAGTTTTAGGAGTTCCACGCGATGCATCGGCGGAAGACTTAAAGTCAGCCTTCCGTCGTTTGGCGCGTCAATACCATCCCGACGTAAATAAAGAGTCCGATGCCGAGGAACGGTTTAAAGAAGTGAATGAAGCTTATGCTGTTTTATCCGATTCTGAACGCCGGGCTACTTACGATCGTTATGGTCATGAGGGTTTAAAAGGGATGGGCGGAATGCCGGATTTCACCAATGTGGATTTTTCGGATTTCGCCGATTTATTCAGTGATTTATTTGGCTTTGGATCCTTTAACCGTTCATCCTCCCGTCGTAATCGGAACACCCCTCGTCGAGGTGGTGATCTGCAAATTCAAGTGGATCTCACTTTCGAAGAAGCTGTGTTTGGGATTGAAAAAGAAATCACCATTACCCGGGATGAAGTATGCAAGGCATGCAATGGAAGCGGAGCAGAGCCTGGCACTACTCCCACACGCTGTCCTACCTGTAATGGGAGCGGAGAGATTCGTCAAGCAAGGCAAACCTTGCTCGGCTCGATGGTACAAGTTACAACTTGCCCAACTTGCGGTGGGAGTGGCGAAACCATCTCTACACCTTGCCATGTGTGTCATGGAAAAGGGGTAGAACGAACCACCCGCCAAAAATTGATCAGCATTCCTGGTGGAGTGGACGCAGGTACCCAAATCCGTTTAGCTGGCGAAGGTCAACCCGGCATAAACGGAGGTCCAAATGGTAACCTATATGTTGCAATCAATGTTCAACCGCATAAATATTTCCGCCGCCGCGATAATGATATCTTACTTGATCTTGATATCAATATTGCTCAAGCAGTATTAGGGGCTGATGTTGACATCCCAACGGTAGATGGACCTGCAAAACTCCGGATTCCAGCTGGTACCCAACCAGGTAAGGTTCTCCGAATGAAGGGAAAAGGAGTTCCCCATTTACGGAGTAATGGGCGCGGGGATCAATTGGTGATGGTAAACGTAACAATTCCAACCCATTTAACCATAGAGCAAAGAAATTTGTTTGAACAGCTTGCCAAAAGCCTTGGAACAGATGCTCACCCACAGGAACGGAGCTTCATGGATTGGCTAAAAGAAGCCATGGGCGGATAATCGAACATGGAGCAAGATCAATGGCTCGAGGTTGCCTTATGGGTTAATGGTGAATTAGCAGAAGCCATATCCGAAGTATTAAGCCGCTTCGCTCCAAACGGAGTTGCCATTGAGGCGGAAGTCAGTGGATTTACCCCCGATGGGCAAGGGATCCCAACTGGGATTATGAAGGTTTGTGCTTACTTGCCAGTGAACGACCAATTAGAACAAAAAAGGCAAGAACTAGAACAAGCCTTATGGTATCTGGGGCGCATTCAACCCATTCCTGCGCCTCATTATCAATATCTTAAAGAAACCGACTGGTCAGAAGCTTGGAAAGTCCATTACCATCCTATCCCCATTGGCGATCATCTGATTATCGTTCCAGCCTGGTTAGAAAATCCTCAACCTCAGCGGATTGCCATCCGGATGGATCCGGGCATGGCATTTGGTACTGGCACCCATCCGTCAACACAACTCTGCCTTGAAATCATTGAGGATTTCTTTACCCAAAATTCAGAGCATGTCCTTCAGCAGCCTGTTCAAATGATTGATATAGGTTGTGGATCAGGCATTTTATCCATTGCTGCTCTTAAATGTGGGGCAAGTATGGCTCTGGCGGTTGATACCGATGACTTAGCGGTTCGGGCAACCCAGGAAAACGCGCGAATGAACAACATCGCAAGCAAACTAGAATGTGCCAATGGATCGGTAGAACAAATCCTCGCAGCTCACTATTCAATTCAACATGCACAATTAGTTGTAGCGAACATTTTAGCCCCAATTATCTTATCTCTTTTTGATCAAGGACTAGCTAAGACCGTTCAACTGGGCGGTTGGATAATCTTAGCCGGTATACTGGTTGAACAAGCTCCTGATATTGAGAAGGTTTTAAAGTCCCATAACTTTCAATCTATTCACACTCGTCAGTTAGAGGATTGGGTCGCTTTGAGTGCGCGTTTAGTTTAGAGTCTATGCTACAATATTTATATGCAAACCAAATCGATTCGGCAAATTCAATTACCAGAATCAGAGGCTAGCCAAAATCACCGTCGGGAAACATTTTGGCAAATCACCCTGCCAATCTGCATTAGTGCTGGAATAATTGTCATCATCGCTGTTCTCAGCACCAAATCCACAACCAATCAGACATCTGTAGGTAGTGATATCGCCTTGATTTGGCTGCTGATCCCAGCCCTACTGTTTGGATTAATCGGATTAGC
>DHFN01000170.1:0-5908 GCA_002402275.1 Anaerolineales bacterium UBA4823 | reverse complement strand
CTTGAAAATATCAAAACGAATCCAGAATTTTGCTGATCTGAGTGTCGAACCTATTTTGCGTGTTCAATCTGCCTTAGCAATTCTGCATAAACTAACCCAAAGAAGACAATATGAATCCATTATCAGTAAACTTTATAGCCGAGGTCATGATGGAAAAAAATGAAAAGAATAGGAAAACAAGAATATTATTCATCGGAGCATTTTTAGGAGCTATGGTTGGAGTTTCTGCAGCCTATTTATTGATTCAACGTGCTGAAAAAGAGAATAGCCCCCTACAAGTAGGAATGGGTGAAGGTATTAAACTTGGGACACTGGTGTTAGGCTTACTCAGACAAGTTGCCCAATTGACTGAAAAATAATATAGACCCCAAAGGTTTTCGTTTCGATCAGAGAAGCAACTCTCATAAGTTGCTTCCCTAAAGGATTTGACTATCAAATTAATAAAACCTTTGGGGTCTGTTGTTTATGGGCTGGCTGTTATACTCACATCATCCACATACATCGCAGTCACATCTCCATCGCCATCGTTGTAAACACCAAACCGCAAGATGATTTTCTGTCCAATGTAGGGGGTTAAGTCATAGCTAGATAATACCCAAGCCCGATCATTGGAACGTCTCCACATTGGATATTCTAAAACCTGATGGTTGAGGTCCATAATCGCCACATATTGGATATCGTTGGCATCCGCGCCAGCTAATTCCAAATCAGTCTCTGATTGAGCTGGCAGGGTATTCAAGTTCGATTCACCCGATTGACCCCACCAATAGAATTGCAAAGTAGGATTCGTGACTGTATCCGGTATGGTTACCATTTGTTCAAATAAAGAGTAGCCTTTTGCACCAGACCCTTTTTGAGTGATACCGGCAAGCATAGATTGTTTTCCACTATGAAAGCGGGCGGTTGAATAAATCGCCGGAATCGGTGTGTTTAGGCGGTTCCAACCACTGGCCTTTTCAAAATCACCGTTCTGGATCATGGGTGTTGCCGCAGCACTGCATGCCATCAAGGAGACCGCATCAACATACATACTGGTAATTCCATCCTCACCATCATTGTAAGTGCCAAATTTAATTCGCAAAGATTTTCCATTAAAACCAATCAGATTGAAGGAATAACCAGTCCAAATGCGGGCATTGCTGCGTTCCCAAACTAAAAAGTCTGCTACCAGGTTATCATTCAAATCATATAACCCTACATAATTGATATCTCTTGGAGATCCATCCAAAGATTGAATTCCTGGCAAAGTGATACCAGCACCATCGGTAGCCGTTGGGTCCGTGCTTTTTTGGTAAAGATAAAAGGTCAGAGTAGCACTGCTTGCTCCGGCAGGGATGTTCACAACCTGACTGAAGATAGAAAAACTCTTCAGGTCGTAATCAGAATTAAATATCCCAGTTCGCATCGAACGCACCCCATTGAGCGAGCGGGAGGTTGTGTATATGGCTGGGCGGGTTGATCCGTGGATTGTCCAACCAGTGTTCTTCTCAAAATTACCATTCGTGACCAATTGGGAACAGGAGTCCGTTGGAGCATTCAAACTATCCGGTTCTAGATCAGGAGGAACACTCAAAACTTCTGAATCCCCGCTTTGGATCAATGGCAAATAAGTCTCGATCGGTTCTTTATCAATCATTAAACCATATTCACCGGTACGGCAGATCGAAACAACCACTTGATTCGATGTTTGATCTAACTGTTGGGGTGTTCCGGTTGGACAAGTGGTTGAAGCGTCTACCCATTCTTGACCTTCTTCGTCCCAAAATAATAACTTTAACAGACTTTCATCGTCACCTGATAATGAGCTATCCTCATAAAGGATAGTGACCTCGGCAGGGGCGTTGAGATTATCAAGGGGGTCTGCGCTCTCATCCGCAGGTGGTTGAGCATGGAGGAGGAAACCCGTCATCCATTTCCTCCAATCGGAAAATCCATAGGGACTGGATAGGCTATATAATTTTATTTCAGTAGTCTGGGAAAATGAATTTGCATTTAAGTCAAGGATAGTCCGGTTATCGGTGGAAGTCAGATTTAACCCTTCACCCGGGTTATATTCAGCGAAGACAAACGGAGGTGTTTCGTCATCTGCGGGGGACTCCGAGATGCTTGATCGAGCCCCGAGCGGAGCTTTAATAAGGGAAAATCCCAATAAAACACTAATGACGCCGAGCGTCAAATACGGAAGCGGGCGAGTAAGCCGGTTACTCATCATAAACTCTCCTTTATCATTATCTGATTATAATTATTCATAAATACTCCCAATGCCATAATAAAAGGTGCAAGCTTGATACCAAACCGAAGTTTTAGACTATTGGATTTCCGATGATCTTATCTGAAATTTCATCGGAAGGGCAGGATTGTCTGGGAGAACAGCTGAGGTTGACAGCACTTAACCCTGGTGCTTTGAAAGGTAGGCAATCAGTTTATACTTGATGAAGGGAAAGATAGGCACGAACAGGTTGCTCTTAATATATAAGTATTCTGTAAGTTGTATGCTACTTCTAAAGACCCTATGTTTATTCCTTCTTGTGTTGCTAATCATCCCCGTATTATGATATAAATAGATCGTTTATAAATTCTTTTCATTGTGATGACAGGCATTAGGACAATTAATTTTGCATATCACCCTCCATTTATCCATAATCTCCATCGAAGAGGTTTTCGATGTGGAGATTAATCCTCCCCAAAAATAGTATCCAAAATTGAGCATTATGACTGAAACCATAATCAGAGCGATTTTTCCAGGGCTTCTCCAACGTGACTTTATCTTACTGCCCGACGGGAGGGTATTTAATGATATTGCGGGTGGAAACGCCCTCTACGCTGCGGTTGGATGGTTAATTTGGCAGCCACAGGAAACGCCTGGAATCATTGCCCGGGTGGGAGAAGATTTTCCTCAAGCCTGGTTAGCTGAGTTTGAAAAACGGGGAATTAGCACCCAAGGGATCCATATTCAATCTCAACCCATGGATGTTCGTAATTTTGCAGCTTATCACAACCCGTATGAGTTTGTTCAAGATGAAGCGATTGTTCATTATGCTCAACAAGGGCAGCCATTTCCAAAAACCCTGTTTGGTTACCAACCACCCGAACGATCCATTAGCCGCACTCGTTCTGAACTAACGAGTTTACGCTCCACTGATATTCCAATCCCATATCTCAATGCCATCGCTGCCCATATTTGCCCCACCGATTTCCCTACCCACAATCTTATTCCTTCGATCCTGCACCAAGGTTCAATTACTCATATCACCTTAGCTCCGGCGAGCGGCTACATGAATCCTATTTTCTGGAATGATATTCCCCAAATAATTATGGGATTGACCGCCTTCTTACCCACCGAGGAGCAAATTCGAAATTTATTCAAAGAACGGTGCGAGGACATTTGGGAGATGGCAGAACAGCTCAGCCAATATGGATGTGACATCATCGTTATCCGAAAAGCGGAGCAAAGCCAATATCTCTATGACGCACCAGGACACAAACGTTGGTTTATTCCCCCCTATCCTGCTCGGACGATATGCACTCATGGTGCAGGAGATGTTTTCTGTGGTGGTTTCTTAGCTGGATATCAACGCACCTTTGATCCATTAGAAGCCTCATTATATGGCAATATAGCAGCATCCTTGTCAACAGAAGGAATTGGTCCTTTATATGCACTGGAGGCAGAACCTCGCCTGGCAGCAGCCCGCCTTGAATCTCTAAAACAAGCTGTGCGAAGAATTTGAAAACGGGTCCAAATCACCTGCACCAGAATTCGGAACTGCAATCAAGATTCGATCCATCCCGCTTGATAAGATCATCCCAAAAATTATGTGACAGAAATTACTCTGAATGATTTTTTCATTAACCTGCTGAAAACCTTTTTATAAGAAAATCTTAACCCTATAGCTCAATCACCAAGTTTAAGGTATGATTAGACCTCTAGGAGGTCGTAATACCAATGAAAAAAATATCCTTTGTAATCATCACGCTGGTAGTTATTCTAACCGCTTGCAGTCCACAAACCCAAGGGGCAAACTCACCCACGGTCGAACAACCTATTGAAACCCTTACGGCAGTTCCAGCTACTGCAACCACTGTAGCCACTCCCCAGCCATCCGCTACACAGTCAGTAGTGGACTACGGCCCAACCAATTTTCCAACTAACATCAACCCTTTAACCGGTTTACCGGTGAATGATCCGAATATCCTAAATCGCCGTCCGGTTTCAATTAAAATCCAAATTTTCCCCCGCGAGGACCGCCCACCCTTCGCGTTAGCGCTGGCAGACGTGGTTTATGATTATTATCAAAATAATGGCTTAAGCCGTTTCAATGCAATTTATTATGGCAATGATGCCGAACAGGTCGGCCCTGTTCGATCGGGAAGACTGTTTGACGGTGAAATAATCAGCATGTACAAAGCCATCTTCGCTTTTGGCGGGGCTGATAAACGCATCCTCAAGGAGTTATTTAACTCGGATTTTTCAGATCGTTTGGTGCTAGAAGGAGCAATGAATTGTCCCCCCATGTGCCGGGTAGATCCTAATGGGGCTAACTATCTAGTGGTAAACACAAAAGAGATGGGCCCTTATGTTGTCTCAAAAGGCGGGACAAATGACCGCCAAAACCTGGACGGTATGAAATTCCAATCTCAGACCCCAACCAACGGTGTCCCTGGAGTCCAGATCTACAATCGTTTTTCAATCAGTTCTTATAATCGTTGGGATTTCGATCAAGCCAGTGGACGCTATCTCCGCTTCCAAGATACTCAAGAAGATGCCAATGCTGGTCAGGGTGAAGGTTACGCACCTTTAATGGATCGGGTTATAAACACCCAGATTGCAGCTGATAATGTGGTGGTGATGTTAATCCCGCATGAGTATGCCTATAAATCAGGCAACAGCGAAATTATCGAAATCAAGATGGGAGATAGCGGTGTAGCCTATGCTTTTCGGGATGGTTATGCCTATGAGTTGAAATGGATACGACAATCACCCAATGCAATCTTTAGTTTGACATTTGCGGATGGAACCCCTTATTCCTATAAACCTGGAATTACATATTATGAAATCATGGGTACCTCATCCTCTCTTGATAAAAAGGATAATGGCGTTTGGCGATTTGAGATCAAATTCCCTTAACGTTTAGTTTTCGATTATGACCCTAAAGGATTTTTCCTGACTGATAAGTTGATTGGGATATACAGATGACGAACTAATTTGAAAGTCTATTTGAGAGATTGTTCCATCAGTCATAAATGTCAAGTCCAGCGAAGCGAGGAATCCATATTTATATGTAAAAATTCCTCGCTTCGCTCCGATGACAACCTTCTTTTAGGACAATCTCCTAGCCTATCGCTCAACCGGAGAAATTGCAATGCAAAAACCACCAGTTTGGCTGCTTAATTCACTCCTTTCATTTCTATTATGGGGTTTTTGGGGATTTTTTGGAAAAGTAGCTTCCATCTCGATCCGTTGGGAATCGTTGCTACTTTTCTCCAGCATCGGATGGATGTCCACTTTTCCTTTATTTTATTTTCTTTATCATCAAGTTTTTCATACAACCCCATTCGGCTCTAATGTTATTTGGGCAATTCTCAGCGGTGTTGCGGGAAGTTTAGGCTCTTTGTTTTTTTACTTTGCATTGTCTCACGGAGAAGCATCCCGGGTAGTTGCAATCACAGCTGCTTATCCCCTGGTAACAACCATCCTCGCATTTCTCGTTTTGCGGGAACCGTTCTCCCCTTCAAAAATAGCCGGGATATTTTTTGCCCTCTTGGGGATTTTCTTCTTATCGCGTTAATTGAAACATCGCCTTCTTCGCTGACGAGGAAAACACCCCAGAGAGATTATCCCAAAAGAAAGTTGTCATTCCGAGATTCGGCTATACCGCCGGAAGACGGCATTCGAAGATGAAATAACATT
>DHFN01000224.1 GCA_002402275.1 Anaerolineales bacterium UBA4823 | reverse complement strand
AATTTATTACAACGGAAAGGAATTAAATTATGGCAATTGTAAACACGAAGGATCTACTTATCGAAGCAGCAAGAAACGAATATGCAGTAGGTGCTTTTAATATCACCAATCTAGTCTCATTCAAAGCTGTCGTTGAAGCTGCTATTGATAAGAGGGCACCTGTTATCATTCAAACTTCTGTAAAACCAGCCAAGTTTTTTGGCAGTAATGTGCTGGTAGCTATCTATAAGGAATTAGCTGGATCCGCACCTATACCTATTGCGATTCAATTAGACCATTGTACAGAAGTTGAGTATTGTAAGCAATGTGCTAAATCAGGATATAACAGCATCATGATTGATGCGTCTAAATTTCCTTTTGCTGAAAATATCAATAAAACAAAAGAAGTAGTGGATCATTGCCATAAGATTGGAAATATTTCTGTAGAAGGTGAATTAGGAACCATAACCGGTGTAGAAGATCAAGTGAGAATAGCAGAAGATCAATCTCAATTATGCAATCCAGATCAAGCAGTTGATTTTGTGAAGCAGACTGGTGTTGATGTATTTGCCCCAGCGATTGGAACAGCTCATGGAGTATATAAGGTCAAAAGACCAAAAGTTGATTTTGAACGTCTAGGAAAAATTAATCAACTCCTCAATAGTGGTGGTGTGAAAATACCTCTTGTTGTCCATGGTGGTACTGGCTTACCAGAGGATTACATCTCAAAACTGATTGAGATGGGTGGATCGAAATTTAATGTATCTACAGAACTCAAACATGCATTAATAGATGCTACTTTTAAGTACATTTCCTCTCATCAAGAGGAATATGATCCAGGTAAAGTCGATATACAAGTGCGGGATGCAATTTATTCTGTAGTATGCCATTGGATGGAATTGTTAAGTAGCGTTGATAAAGCATAAATTTTTACCAACTTCTCTATAATAAATTGGTAAAGCATTATGAGTATTAATTTGATCCGATTGTATTTTGTAAAATACCTATGAAGGAGACATTCAAGAAAAATGATATAAGGGATATTCTTTGATCAAGACGGTGTGATTATCGATACCGAACGAGATGGACATAGGGTTGCCTTCAACGAAACCTTTAAAGACTTTGGTTTCAATGTTGATTGGGATATAGATTATTACCATGAATTGCTTCAGATAGGCGGTGGTAAAGAACGGATGAAATATCATTTACATACAAAAGGTTTTGGAAAAGATATTAAACCAGAAGAAGAAGATGAATTAATTCAAGCGATGCACAAACATAAAACTATGAAATTCATTGAATTAATTAAGCTCGGACGCTTACCTCTTCGTCCTGGAATAAAAAGATTTATGAAAGAAGCAATGGATTTAAACTTGATCTTAGGGATCTGTACAACTTCAAATGAGGAAGCAGCCAGAGCGATTGGTGAACAGATGCTTGGAGATATTAGTTTTAATTTTGTTCTTGCTGGAGATGTGGTTGAGAAGAAAAAACCCGCACCTGATATATACCTCCTGGCTCTTGAAAAATCTGGTTTAAAGTCCGAAGAAGTTGTGGTTGTAGAGGATTCACGAAATGGTGTCCAAGCTGCAAAAGCAGCTGGCTTACGTGTAATTGTTACGACAAATTATTATACCGAGAAAGAAGACGTTAGCCAAGGTGATATTGTGATTACCTGCCTAGGAGATCCAAATGGAGAGAAAGGAATCCTTAAAAAAGGGACTCCAGAGCTATTAAATAATGGTGTATTATCCGTGAAGTCTGTATTAGATTATTTTTCAAATTAGAAAAATTTTCCCCTTGACGATTGGAGTTTAAAGGATAATGTTTTTTAGGCAATACATAATATTTTGGTTAAATTTACGTTTCACTATTTGCGATACTTTCTCCGAACTCGATTAAATCATCCATGATTTCGCCAGAACGCCCTTCTGCGTAGACTCGCAATACCGGTTCTGTGCCAGAAGGGCGGATCAATAGCCAGGAATCATCCTTCATGATGTATTTGATTCCATCAATAGAACGGATTTCATTAACCTTGACTTTCCCAATTTTACTGGGAGCTTTTTCTAAAAGCTTCGTTATCATTTGCTCTTTCGAAATTGGGCGATTGAGTCTTAAATCCACTCGATGATAAAATGATGGACCTACTTCTTTTAGCATTCCTTCTATTAAATCAGTTAAAGATGAGTTAGCACTGGCGATAATTTCTATTAACAATAAACCCATTAAAATTCCATCCCCTTCCGGGATATGCCCCTGAATGGACATTCCACCGGATTCCTCGCCACCAATTAAGATATTTTCTTTTAGCATGTACTCAGCGATATGATTGAATCCCACCGGAGTTTCATAAACTGGCAATCCATATTGAGCAGCCAAGCGATCAACCATGCGTGTAGTAGATACAGTCCTCACGACTGGTCCTTTCCAACCCCGTTTTTCGACCAGATGTTTTAAAGCAAGCGCCATGATTTTATGGGGGTCTATGAAATGTCCTTCTTCATCCATCGCTCCAATTCGGTCGGCATCTCCATCGGTTGCTAGTCCGAAGTTTCCCATGTTTGTGCTGATTGCACCTGCTAAGGCTCCCAAATGTTTGCGGATTGGTTCCGGATGGATACCCCCAAAACCCGGATTCATTTCCCCTCGAATTTCCTGCACCTCACAGCCGCTGCCCTGTAAGAATCCCTTGATTACCCCTCTTCCGCTCCCGTACATCGAATCCACTACAACTCGTTGAGGATTTTCTGCGATGGTGTCGTAGTCTATCAATCCACGCAGGTGTTCACCATAAGCTGGGATTGGATTAAACCGTTGAATTAAACCAGATTGGCGAGCCTGATCGAAATCCATCAGATTTGGGCCACGGGCACGTTCTTCATTATCGTTTAGATAAATTTCCACTTTTCGGCATTGTTCTTGTGTCGCTGATCCACCATAATGGGCTTTAAGTTTAACTCCATTGTAGCGAGGGGCGTTGTGAGAAGCTGTAATCATCACCCCCGCTATAGCGCCAAGGTTATGGACTGCATAAGAAATTGCTGGGGTGGGTGCATCAGATTGAGCTAAAAATACGGTATAACCATTGGCTGCTAAAACCCTAGCAACATCGCTTGCATAGCGATCAGATAAGAAACGAGTATCAAAACCGATCACCATTTTGTGAGGATCCACTTTTGTTGAAGTGGTATAGCCATTTGTCCACGAATCAGAAGCGACCGCATCAGCAATCGCTTGGGTGACGTTTCGGAGATTGTGAAATGTGAATGTGTCTGAGATGACAGCCCGCCAGCCATCCGTTCCAAAGTGAATGGTCATGTTTTACTCCAGGTAAAGATTGATTGAGGGTATGTTGAATAGGTACATGTTTAAAGGATTATATTGATCACCATTCTAGTTTTTCTCAATATTTCCATTTACTAAATTGCATTCTATCACTATCCAAGAGATATTAGGATGAATATACCCTTGAGAGATTTCATGAGGTTGTGGCGTTTTTCTTGCAACATCATCTCTCAGAAAATGAAACGTGCTAAAATCTAATTATGAACGCTCAACACTCCAATAACCTGATAACCTTCCTAAAACAATCGCCTATCTTCAGAGGGGTTGATCTGAAACAATTAACCGAAATAGCAACTCATTTTAAAAAGATCCCCGTTGTTGCAGGACAGGTTTTAGTTGAGGAAGGTGGTTTGAGCGATTATTTTTATATGATTTATGAGGGACATTTTGGGGTTTCCAAATATCGAGTTAATGGACAACCATGGAAAACAACGCTAAAAAGGGGGGATTATTTTGGTGAGGAATCGCTCCTTTTTCATCAGTTGCAATCAGCAACCATTATGGCGCTGGACAACGGGACCGTTCTTCAGATGGATGAAGAAAGTTTTCATCGAATAATTGAAACCTACCCACCGTTACGGAAAAATTTTAGTATCACAGCTGAAAGCCGCCGATTGGCACATAAAGTAGAATTTGATTTCTTAGAGGAAAATGAAGTCATTTACCTGATCAATCGTAAACATGAAATTTTCCTTTACCTCTGGTTAATTCCCCCAATCATATTGAGTCTGCTGGGAATCCCAGTTGCGATCATGGGGGCTTTAGCAACCGGATTGGGTTGGCAGTTGGGTTTATTGATTTTGGCAGCAATCTTATTGGGTGGTGGGGTAGTATGGGGAATTTGGAATCAAGTGAATTGGAGAAATGATTATTACATCCTCACAAATCAAAGGGTGATTTGGTTGGAAAAGGTGATTGGAGTTTATTCCCGCCGTCAAGAAGCACCGCTTACCGCTGTATTAGCTGTAAATGTGGTGACGAGCGTTTGGGGGAGAATATTTAATTTTGGGAATGTGGATGTGCGCACCTACACGGGTTCTATCGTGATGCGCAATATGGCAAACCCTGAGAACTTTGAATCTTTCTTACGTGGTTATCGTGAGGTTGCCTTTGTTAGTAACCGGGAATTGGAAAGACAAAAGATGGAAGAAACATTACAGACACGTTTCCAAAGAGATGAACAGGGTCTTCCCCCAGCGAAACCGATTCCACCGTTAAAAAAACCGTCTCCTTCACAAGGCACTCCTTCTTTTTCATGGGGGGAATTTTTTGATACTTTTTTCAAATTGCGTTACGAGAAAAATGGGACTATAACCTATCGTAAGCACTGGTTTGTTTTAGTCCGGAAGACTTTGAAACCCTTACTCTTCTTTTTAGGGATCATCATTTTGTCTGGTGTTTTATTGAATAAATATCTTGTTCAAGATAAAGTCTGGGTTTTCAGCGGGTCTGAATGGATAGGAATAGTCCTTTTATTGATTGTCGTTAATATCATTTGGTGGGGATACAACTATTTAGATTGGAGCAATGATATTTATCGAATCACAGCCGATCAGATTTTAGATATTGAAAAAAAGCCTTTAGGAAAAGAAAATAAAAAGACCGCTTCACTAGATTCGATCTTAAGTGTAGAACATGAACGAAAAGGTTTGCTTCAATTACTGTTAAATTATGGCAGCGTGACTATAAATGTAGGGCAAACTCAATTCATATTCCAAACCGTAGCCAACCCGGACCAAGTTCATCAAGATATAAGTACATTCCGGGAAGCAAATTTGCGAAAAAAACAAGAACAAGAATTTGAACGAGAACGTGAAAGAATGGCAGATTGGTTTTCGATCTATCGTAAACAAGAGCAAAAACGAAGAATGCGATATTCTCGCTGAAGCATTTCAAATACGATAATTAATTTGTCTTTTATATGGGGTAATTTAAGGTAAAATAATAGGTACTTATTGGTTAGAAACGAGAGTTATCCATGGCTACCCGAGAGATTATTATCCATCCCAATGATATTTTGCGTCACAAAACTCATAAAATCACCGATTTTGGAAAAGAATTCCAAACCTTGGTGGACGACATGATCGAAACCTTGCGAGATGCACCCGGGGTTGGTTTAGCTGCTCCACAAGTGGCTCAATCCTTAAAATTAATTGTTGTTGAATTTGGAGATGAGGAGGATGAAACTATTCCCCCCAAATTATATGTGCTTGCCAACCCGGAAATCATTCGCTATTCTGAGGAAGTAGTGAAAGGGATTGAAGGATGCCTTTCAATACCAGAGTTCGCTGGCGAAGTAAACCGCTCAGAGGAAATTGTAGTTCGTGGTCAGAACCGCCATGGGAAACCGATCCGGATTAAAGCAAAAGGGTGGTTAGCCCGCGTTTTTCAACATGAAATTGATCACCTTAATGGCATTTTATTTATTGATCGGGCAGAGAAAGTTTGGAAAGTTGAAAATGATCAGGAAGCTAAAGCACTGGCTGCAGATTGATTTTGGGGAAAATGTTGTTTAATGCAGCTAAAGCATCTTTCCTTGACCAATTTCCGCAATTATGCCCGTTTGGATCGAGATGTTCCAAACGGGCTGTTATTGATCACGGGGGAGAATGGACAAGGGAAAACTAATCTTATTGAAGCCATTAATTTTCTCTCTTCATTTGTTTCTTTTCAAGCTGAGACGGACCGCCAATTAATCCATTTTGTCGCCACTCGGGATCCCCTGGCGGTGGGAAGGATCGTAGCTGATTTCGAAGTGGAACAAAATCCCCATCGGCTGGAAGTACGAATTATTCAAGAAAAAGAAATTGGCGATGGCAATGGGCGCTTGAGAAAAGAAGTGATCTATGATGGCGTAAAACAAAAAATTGCCGAGGTCATTGGACAATTTAAGTCCGTCATATTCTTGCCACAATCCCTTCAAATCATCGCCGGAGCTCCGGAAGAAAGACGACGATTTCTTAATCTGGCATTAGGGCAGGTAATTCCTCATTATTCGGCGATTTTAGCGGAATATACACGCGCTCTTAACCAACGAAACGCTTTGTTGAAGTTACTGGCTGAAAACAATGGCGATGCAAACCAGCTTAATTATTGGGATAGCGAAATTAGTCAACTCGGTGCCCGCTTGATCCATGCCCGAATCCATGCCCTGATTGAATTGGAAAATTTAGCTTATCCTTTTTATCGCCAATTAACCCATGAAACGGAGATACTTCGATTTGTTTATCAGCCATCTTTCGACCCATTGGGAAATCGCGGAGGGCAATACACTTTGCCAGTGGATGTCCAGATTGATCGGCGTGGATTACCTTTAGAACAAATCCAAGAAAGCTTTCAAGCGAAATTATTAAAACTGCGAGGTGAAGAAATTAATCGAGGGATGACCACCATAGGTCCTCACCGCGATGAAATCCGCTTTATGGGAAATGGGATTGACTTAGGAGTATATGGTTCGAGGGGACAAGTCCGAACAGCCATTTTAGCCTTGAAGTTTGCTGAAATGAATTGGATGAAAAAGAAAAGCGGTCAATGGCCAGTATTTTTGCTTGATGAGGTTTTGGCGGAATTAGATGAGCAACATCGTCATGATTTGTTTGCTCAATTATCCAATTTTGATCAAGTAATATTAACAACTACTGATATCAATTTATTTAGTTCCCAATTTTTACAAAATGCTCAAATCTGGCAAGTCCAGGCAGGTCAAATTTCACTTTTAGAGTAAAGGACGTTTGTCTGGGATGCCGGGCTGGCGAGGGTAATTCTCGGGTGTACAAGCGATTTTATCCACAATGACTAGATAGCGATCTTCGGGGATTTTGGGTAAATGAACCGGGATGAGTTTTCGCAAACTGCCTCCCAGAATTTGATAGGCATGTTCTGCTTGATGAGCTTCGATTGGGGCATTTTCCCCTTTCATCGCCAAAGCACAACCTCCCACCTTTACAAACGGGAGAAGATATTCCATTAAAGTTGGCATACCCGCTACTGCTCTGGCGACTGCCCAATCATAAATTTGACGGTGTTCTTGGGTATGGGCTACTTTTTCTGCTCTTTCTGAGACAATCGTCACTCCTTTTAATTCCAATTCATTGATCACAGCCTGACAGAATGCCGCTTTTTTCTGAACCGATTCGATCAATGTTAGTTCTATCGAAGGATAAATAATTTTAATCGGGATTCCTGGAAAACCTGCACCAGTCCCTACATCAACAATCCGGTTGAAGACCGAATCACGAATAGCCAATATACATGTGAGAGAATCCAAAAAATGTTTAATGGTGATCATTTCCGGATCACGAATGGTGGTCAGATTGGTATGTTTACTCCAAGAGATTAATAACTCCTGATATTGTTGAAAAGCATGAATTTGTTTTTGGTTGGGATGAATCCCTAAAATTTGGTATACAAATTGCATTAATGCTTCCATGCCCTGATTATAACCTTGAAGGGAAAAAGCAATGCTCAAACTCTGGCAGTATTTTCGGAAAATACCGTTCGGGAATGTTCTGGGATTATTTATATTTATTTACAATCCATTGATATTCAGGCAATTACCTGTAAAAGCTTCGATAAAGGAAATTAATGGACATTCTCAATCTTATCAACTATCCTGCGAATCTCGTTCTGCGGTGGATTGGGCAGCTTATTATGGTGTGAAAATAAAAGAGAAAAAATTTCTTAATTCTCTACCCCATTCGGATAACCCGGAGCTAGGGTTTGTAGGGAATGCCCATGATGCTTGGGGGGCAATACCACCAGCATCGTATGGTGTTCATGCAGCCCCAGTTGCAGATTCACTCAATCACTTTGGTGTAAAAGCCCAAGCCAAAAAAGGGATGACCTGGCAGGAAGTCCGGAAAGAAATTGCTCATGGGAATCCAGTTATCGTGTGGGTGATTGGACAAATGCAGAATGGTACACCCATTTTGTATCATTCAAAAGGTGGAAAAACTGTGACAGTTGCTCGCTATGAACATACGATGATACTTGTCGGCTATGACCAAAACTCGGTACAAGCCGTGGACGCATTTTCTGGTCAACGCCGCATCTTTCCGCTAAAAATTTTTCTGGCATCCTGGAAAGTGCTCGGAAATATGGCGATTGTCCACTAATCCAGATAGACCCAATTTTTATATAACTCCCTATAAAATTATCTAAGTTACCTATTTTTCTACAGATGGGGATTAACGCGCCAGTATCAAGAAGCCCCTGAATTAATCCACTAACACTTTTTGAAATTAATCTTATATTAAGAAAAGAGTGCCCAGTCACAGTTGTATCCTTGGGTAAAGGAGATCTAGCTTTTGCAAAGGGGAATAATTGCAAATCCTATTCCAGATTGGTCAAAACAGCGGTTTAAACTAGACATATTTACGGAATTTTTACGCTAATTCATTCAAGAAATTGTATTTCTGACGATAACGATTTATAGAAAATAACAAGAATTCATGATTAAAAGGAAATTATTTCATTCAAGGAGGTATGTATAAGGCGAGAGATTATGACGGAGAATAAATTCCACCAATAGATCAAGCACAAGTTTCAAAATAATGAAACGATATCTACTCCGAGTAGTTATAAAAAATTGTTCGGAGGAAACCCAAAATCAAAATATTAAATGCGGGGGAAGGAACCCTCGTAATCATTCAAAAACATGGAGGTTTTAAATGGCTAGTGTAGATGTCACCCGTGTAGCGGGAAATATTGGGGCTCTCAATGCCCTCAACTCTCTTCAGTCGATCAACCAGCAATTGGCAATTCACCAAACCCGATTGGCAAGTGGTAAACGGCTAAATGAAGCAGCTGACGATCCAGCCGGTATGTCAATTGCAACCACCTTTGATGTGCGCCGCCAGGGTTTACAGACCGCTCTGAATGGAATTGGTGATGCCAAAAACTTAATGGCGACTATGGAAGGTGGTTTGAAGAAGATCCAGGATATCCTGGTGAAAATGCGCAACAAAGCCATGGAAGCTCAAGGCGATACCATTGGTGCAAATGAAAGAGCTGCTGTCAATGCTCAGTTGAAAGCCTTCCGCGATGAGATTGATGATATTGTCAAACAAACTCAATGGAATAGTAATAATCTGTTGAGCGGAGTCAGTGGTTCTGGAACTACTTCCTCGTTAAGCTTCTTGACTGGAGCTGAATCTACTGGGGGTACAAGCGAATTTTCGTTCCAAGAAGAATCAACATCGGGAATCGCTGATGCCCAAGGTTTTCAGGCCAGCACTAGTTCCTTAGGCGCTGATGGATTAGGTTTAGCGGATGCTAATCTGGCTGTTGATACCACCGATCATTCTCAAGATACCATGGGCAAGATAGAAGACGCTCTGAATGTGGTCAAAGCCGGGGTCAGCCAGATTGGTAGCTTCACTGCTCGGTTGAACTTCAAGGAACAAGCCCTCAACGTTCAATATACGAACACAGAAGCTGCTTATAACCGAATTATGAACGCCAACATGGCTGAAGAACAAGTGGAATCAAGCAAGTACATGATCTTGCAGCAAACTGCAACGGCTATGTTAGCCCAAGCAAATGCTTCACCACAGTTCTTGCTCACCCTGTTTCGGTAATTTAGGTTTGTTGATCTATATGCTCGTAACGAGATAGTTTTCAGGGACCACCCAAAAGTGGTCCCTGACCCATCCCAAAAAGAGGTAAGAAAATGACAACGGTAAATGGACTGGATAGCTACTTCATAAACTTAATCAATAATTTAATGACGCTTGAAAGTCAGCCTCTGACTCAGCTGAAAACTCAACGCGATGAAGTCAATGTGCAAACTGGCGCCTATCGCGATGTAAAGTCTAAGCTTTCCGATTTACAAGGTGCTGTTTATGCATTACGTAGTGCAAGTTATAGCTCTGCCCTTTCCAGCAGCCGTTCGATAACATTGAGTGACATTGAAAGTGGATCTACAGTATTAAGTGCTTCCGCCAGCAGTAGCGCGATTGTAGGGGATTACCAGATAGCTAATATTACCCTTGCCAAAGCTCATCGAGTCCGCTCGGATCAATTGACATACGTGGATCAACCGTTAGGGCTTTCAACTGGAAGTGGTTATCTCGTCATTGGCGGTGCAGACACAAGAATCGCAAATAAGGTCAGTGAAATTTCGGGAACTGTAACTGATTTCTCGGTTTCCACAGTGGATAGCGGAAAAACCGAATTAGGAAAAGGGAATTATTTCGTCGAAGTTCGTAATAGCGATGTCAATGGTTGGCAGTTTCGAATCCTTGATGAGAATGGTAAAGCTGTGACTATTCGAAAAGGGGATAACAACACCGATACGACGGATTCTTGGCAAAATATTCCTGGCGGAGGAGGTAACTTTGACACGGGACGTGGTTTAGTCATTCATTTTGGGAGTGACCCTACTAGCTATCAGGCTGGCACTTTGGCAGATGGCACAGCTGCAGAAATTGGATATGTAGCTCAAGGCGCTCATATTCAAGTTGCTGCTACGGATTCTTTAGCAGATTTTGTCTCCTCGATCAATGCTGCGAAATATGCAGAAGGCGATGGGGTGACTGCCAGTATTGTGAACCGGCAATTAATCCTCTCGGCTACAAATACCGGCACAGATCATGTTCTTAATTCCAGCAACCTTTTAGACAATGGGACTGGAGGAACGAATGGCGTTTTACATGATTTAGGTGTTTTGGCAAGCGGAAGCACTGATTTTAAGTATATATCTGTTCAAGATGCCTTAGACGCCTCATTTACCGTAAACGGCATCCCTGTAGTACGGAACAGCAATACAGGATTGACAGATGTAATCAATGGAGTATCTATTAATCTTGCCGCAGACGCGGGAGGGAAAAGCGCTACTCTATCGGTTAAACAGGATACCAGCGCAGCAAAATCAGCAATTCAGGGATTCATGGATAAATTCAATGATATAGTTTCGTACCTTGACGAAAAAACATCCGTGACCAGTACCAATGATGGTACAAAGACAACCTATACCAGAGGCACTTTAGCGGATGATAATGTTTTCAGTGAGCTGCGGATGCAATTGCTTTCACTGTTTATGCAGAATTCTACCAATTCCAGTTCCTATAAGTCATTACGTGATATTGGACTTACTATTGATGATTCACTCCAAGCTAGTATCTCGGATAGCAGTAAATTGGAAGAATTATTGAATTCCGATCTGAGTGGGGTACAATCCTTGTTCGATTCAGTAATGGAGCAGATAGACACCAAAATTGGTGGATTTACCGGCGTCAGGAGTGGATCGGATTATCTAGATGATGCTGTTTTGAATTTAGATAATCAACTGAAAGAGATCAATGATGATATCAGCCAGATGGATGATTACCTTGCTGAACGCCAAAATTATCTCATAGACCAATATTCCGAAATTCAAGCTCAATTACAGATGCTCAGTTATACTCAACAAATGTGGTCAAGTATTTATGGGACGGTTAATCAATTATATTAATCAGCACAAGCACTATTTAAACCATCAAACAAGGATGTTTGGGGTTTAGAATTTGGAGGGAACCAATGAGTGAAACGATAACTCCACAAGTCACCAAAGTAAATCAAGTCTTTTCAACAGAACAAGAAATAGTTACTTTAAACCAGATTGCACATACCAATACGAGTTCTATTCCTGAGAAAGATAGCAAAGTTGCTCAAGCAAAAGACACGAATGAAAATTTGAAAAAATTGACCGAAAAGTATGCCAAACCACTTGGTGATATGAGCCTAAAATTCAAGATCAACGAAGAAACTCATGATGTCACGGTGATCATTATTGACAATTCCTCAAAAGAGGTGGTTCGAACAATCCCGCCTGAGGAGATGGCGAAAATCAATGCTGGAGAATTATTACAACTGTTTGCATAAAATTTAGCTAAAATTAATGCAGCCTGGCTGGAGATTTTTTGAAACTAGCCGATAGTATAAACAAGAATGGTAAAAATGATTTGGTGAAAGGAATTAAATGAGATCATGACAGCATATGGGCTTCAACAATATCGAACTCAAGATGTAATGGGCGCCACACCTCTCCATTTGGTTGTAATGGCGTATGATGTCGCAATCGTAGCCTGTGAGAAAAGCGATTATGAACGGGCGACGAAAGCGATTAGTTTATTGCGTGATGCATTAAATTTTGACTATTCAGAGGTGGCTGGCGGGCTATTTCGGCTCTATCAATGGTGCTTGGATTGTATTCGGCAGGGAGATTATCAATCAGCCATCCAGACGCTTCGAGAACTGCGCGAAGCCTGGGTCACAGTTGAAAACCGTTACCGCCCGATACCATCGGCGCCGGTCTATGCACCAGCTCCTGCATTTGGGCAGACTGCATAAACGATTATTGCTCGCTTGACTTTTTAGAAGGGACAATTCGATTGTCCCTTTTTTGTTTTGTAATTTCGAGACTGTCCTAAAAGAAGGTTGTCACCCCGAACGAAGCGAGGGGTCTATTTATTAACATTAAGATATCTCGCTTCGCTACTCATAACATAATTATG
>DHFN01000249.1 GCA_002402275.1 Anaerolineales bacterium UBA4823 | reverse complement strand
TATAGCCGAATCTCGAAATGACAATTATGGTTTATGGGACAATCTCTCACCATTAAGAACCAAAACAGTTGAAGGAATTCCTTTTGAAAAAGTTAGATCGTAGTGCTCAATATTCTAGCCTATTCAAATTTATATGCGATTGCCTCAATAGAAGATTGAAACCGTGAGCATAGCGAGGGATCCTATCTAAGCTAAGTTATCTCACTTCGCTACTACTCATAACACAATTATGACTTTTGGGACAATCTCGATCATAATAATGAATTGAAAACAAGATTAATTGACTCTAGATTGGAAAGCTCCTATGCCCTAAAAACAATCGGGTTAAACCTGGTTTATTTGGCATAATCAATCGATCGGGTTTCACGAATAACAGTTACTTTAATTTGTCCAGGATATTGCATGGTCTCTTCGATTTTCTTAGCAATATCGCGAGCCAAACGGATTGATTCCAGGTCGTCTATCTCCTCTGGTTTCACAAAAATACGGATTTCACGCCCAGCTTGTAAGGCATAGCTTTGACTAACTCCCTTTTGGGAATTAGCAATTTCCTCTAATGAACGAACCCGTTTAAGGTATTGCTCTAAGCTCTCTCGCCGGGCACCCGGTCTAGCCCCTGAAATTGCATCAGCTGCTTCTACAATGGCTGCCTCAACGCTCTCTTGTTCAACCTCATGATGGTGAGAAGCAATGGTGTTGACTACATTGTGGGGAACTCCATAACGTTTGGCAAACTCTGCCCCAATTTGCGAGTGAGTGCCTTCAACGTTATGATCCATTGCTTTGCCCAGGTCGTGCAGTAAACCGCCTGCTTTTGCAACTTCAACATCAGCACCCAATTCTGACGCAATAACCCCCGCTAAGCGAGCTGTCTCAACTGCGTGAGCAAGCTGGTGCTGTCCATAGGATGTGCGGTATTTCAATCTTCCGAGCATTTTGATGATCTCGGGATGTAATCCTGGCACACCGGCATCAAAAGCTGCTTGTTCGCCAGCTTCCTGGATATCCCGATCCACCTCTTTTTGCTCGTTTTTAAGGAGTTTCTCGATGTGGGCGGGGTGGATACGTCCATCCAAAACCAGTTTTTCTAAAGTACGCCGGGCAACTTCCCGTCTTACCGGGTCAAAACAAGAGATAGTGACAGCCTCTGGAGTATCGTCTACAATTACGTCTACTCCGGCAGCTTGTTCGAAAGCATGGATGTTACGGCCATTCCGTCCAATGATACGACCTTTCATTTCATCTGACGGTAATGGAACAACGGAAGTAGCGACATCGCCCACATGTTCAGAAGCCACGCGTTGGATTGCCGTAGTGATAATTTTTCGGGCTCTATTTTCTCCCTCTTCACGTGCCTCTGTTTCGACTTGCCGGATAATACGAGCCATGTCCGAGCGAGCTTCTTTCTCAACCTCATTGAGTAAAATACTCTTGGCTTCATCGGTGGACATGTTGGCAATTCTCTGCAATTCTTCTAATTCTTTTTCGTACAATTTGTCAATTTCGTTCGCACGTTTATCCATTAAGCTTTGACGTTTGTTTAATGCCTGCTCCCGTTTTTCCAACCGGTCTGTCCGAAGGTCTAATTCTTCTCTTCGTTTTTGTAATCGGTCTTCTTCACGGGTTAACTCATTCCGCCTGCGGGCAATCTCAGCTTCAGCAGATTGGCGAATTTCGAGAGCCAGGTTTTTTGCTTCTAACTCGATATCGTTTGCTTTTTGGATAGCCTCGCGGATTATCCGCTCTGCTTCTTCTTTATCTTGAGAGATTTTCTTTTCAAGGAGATATTGTCGGTAGGCATATCCGATAACACCACCGAGAACAAGGATTAGCAATGCGATTGGGATAACTAACCACAAATCCAGTTCCATTATTTCGATACCTCAATTTCCTCAGGATTTTGTTTCTCGGTTTGAGTTTCTGTCCACAGCCTCTGGATGGTGTTTTCAATAACATCATGGGAAAAACCACGTCGGGCAAGATAGGGATAGAGCTTACGTTGAAATTGAATATAAGGAAGATCTCGTAGGCGATAAAGCCATTTCTGAGCAGCTTGATAGGCGCTCAGGTCTTCATCAACATTTAATATTGTTCTATCTATTAAATCTTGTTCGATCCCTTTTTGAGTTAATTCGATTCGTAACGCTTTTCTACTAAGAGGATGAAACGCCGAGCGGTTCTCAACCCATTGGGATGCGAAATATTGATCATTAATCCAACCATGAGCTTTTAAACGTTCGATCACTCTTTCCTGGACATCAGGATTCAAACCGATTTTTTTCAGATATTGAACGATTTCTTTTCCCGAACGTGGTCGAATCGATAGGAAATGTAATGTCCGTTGATAGGCAGATTCAACTGCATCCTCAGCTTGTAATTGGGCTATTTTTTCATCCGTGAGCTGTTGCCCAATTTGAAGCCAGGCTGCCACAATCCGAGATAGACCAAATGCGAACACTCCATCTAAATAGACATTAATCCGTTGCGCATTTTTCTCTTGTGCTTTCAGACCAGTAATTGTTCTCATCTTATCCAATATCTAATTAATAAATACAGCCGTGATCCTGCCACACGATCCACGGCTGTCGTTAAAGAATATTAAGATCTCAGTTGTAATTAAAGTTTAACTATCTGTGGTATTTAAATTAATAAACACCTAAATATGAATGGTCGGATGGAATTAACATCAAGAACCTTTTGATGATAAGTCGGTATTAAACGCGGAGTCATTCTCCACTCAAGCTCCTGAAAATAACTGCTCTGGTTAATCCATATCAGTTTGTGTAGAAGCACCACACACCTGCACATTCATTTTCACTGAGATCACTCATCTTAACTAAAGCCGCAGAAATAAAAAGGAAATATACAAATGATATGCGGCGGGATAAATCTAGTGGAATTATACATGATTTATCGAAAATTAGGGATGAAAAATGAAGAAATTATAAAGATAAGATGAAAACCAATTTCTAAAAACCCTTGATTTTCATCTAATTTTAAGCTAAAATGTGTAAGGTTGTGCAAGAAAGTGGGTCGAAGTGGGATGCCGGAATGTTTCCGGCGTTCTGGTTTAATAGGAAAAATAGAACGTATGTTCCTCGGACAATATTTTCATTCCCTCGATTCTAAAGGACGATTAACCGTTCCGTCCAAATATCGTGAACTATTGACGGAAGGAGCCATTGTGACTAAAGGGTTTGATCCTAATTTATTAGTTATGCCCTCACGTGTGTTCGAAAATCTTGCCAACCAGGTAAATGAACAAAATTATGCTGACCCTAACGCGAGATTATTGCGACGTTATCTCTTTTCAAATGGCGAGCCGGTAGGAGTGGATAAATCGGGTCGCATACTGATCCCGCAATTTCTTCGTCAAAAGGCGAGTTTAGATACGAATGTTGTTATTGTCGGTGTTGGTGATTTTTTTGAGGTATGGTCAACGGAAAATTGGATTGAGCACGCTGCATTGCTCGATGATACAGAGGCAAATGTTGCTCGATTTATAGATTTTCGACTCTATACAAACCGAAGCAGTGCATAAACCTGTTCTTTACCAAGAGGTCATCAATCTCCTTCAACCCCGGAGCGGACAGAAGTTCGTTGATTGCACTGTTGGTGCTGGGGGGCATGCTAGGGGGATTCTATCAGCAAGTTCTCCCGATGGGCTTTTATTAGGGATGGACGTTGATCCCGAGGCTATAACTCTAGCAAGGGAAAATTTACGAGAATTTGAAGGTCGCTTCTTTCTTGTATGGGCTAGTTATATAACCTTGATTGAACAATTAAAGAGGTTTAGCTGGGCAAGTGTTGATGGAATATTATTAGATTTAGGTGTTTCGTCTCTTCAATTGGACAACCCTGAAAAAGGGTTTTCTTTCCGGACAGATGCACCTTTAGACATGCGGTTTGATCCATCGAATTCAGTGACTGCAGCGGATTTGATTAACCAACTTAATGAAGATGAACTGGCGGAGATCTTAGTTCGTTATGGTGAAGAAAGGTATGCTCATCAAATCGCCCAAGCAATTGTGCGGTCAAAACCGGTTACTACTACTGGGCAATTGGCAGAGATTGTTTCTAAATCTATCGGACATAAAAAGTCGGCGATCCATCCTGCAACCCGTACTTTTCAGGCTATTCGGATTGCTGTAAATCGAGAGCTAGAAGTCATTGAGGAGGTTTTGCCTTTGACAATACAGGCACTTGCACCTAAAGGAAGAGTGGCAGTGATTTCATTTCACTCCTTAGAAGATCGTTTGGTCAAAGATTTCTTCCGCCGTGAAAGTAAGGACTGTATATGTCCTCCAAAGCAGCCAGTTTGCACTTGTGGACACCAGGCTTCACTTCGCTTGATAACCAAGAAGCCGGTATCTCCGGGATTAGATGAGATTCAGGTAAACCCGCGTTCACGCAGTGCTCGATTGAGGGTAGCTGAGAAAATTGTAGCATCGGGTTGATTGGCATGACACTTGCAAGATTTATAAGAAATAAAAAATAAGGACTGACAGGATGAATTCGATTAACCGAATGGCACAAGCATATCAAACTACACCCTGGAGGAAGCATCTCAGTGTGGGTATGCTCGTGATGGTGGGGATTTTAATCGTCATATTAGCATCTTCTCTTTACTTGGATGTGACAGCCAGGACAGCCGCTTATGGTCGCTCGATTTTGATCATGGAAGGAGAGATCTCTGACTTAGAGATGATCAATGCCCACCTGAGGACACAATTGGGTTTATTGACTTCATCATCGGTTATGGAAAGGAGGGCATTAGAGATGGGTTTTCGGCGAATTGAACCTGGAGAAGAATTGTTTTTAGTTGTGCCAGGTTATGTTCCCATTGACCGGGTTCAGGCAAGCGTCTTCCCTATAAAAGTTCAGCCGGCAGCTGTTTCTTTACCCCGCATCTATACCGAGTCCTTGTTGGAATGGTTGAAATCTTGTATCCAAAAGATTTCCATACCTAAACAGGAGAATGGTCCATGAAGTCCGATTTAACCAAACGTTATATATTTCTAGGGACACTTTTCACGGTTATGGCTGCTCTCATATTTGGGCAGCATGTTTCTTTGTTATTAGATGATCAAAAAGGAAAAGTTTTAGATGAAGTGCGAAAGAATCATTTAGGCTCGCAATGGACAATTTTCCCGCCTCGCGGTTTGATTTTTGATCGCAATGGTCAATTATTAGCTGGTAATCAAATGGTTTATGAGGTAGGCGTGGATTATAAATCGGTAGTTGACCCGCAAACCATTGCGTTAACTGCCAATGTATTTCTAGGTTTAGATTATTACCGAGTCAAGGTCACGGTAGAAAACCCTCCCTCGCCTGATCAGGTCTACCTTCCCTTAGATAAACGGATAGAAAAAGAGAAAATTGATCACTTGGAAATGTATCTTACCCCCAGCGAAAGCGATAACAGTGAGATCAAACAAGAAAAATACCTTTTGCAATCTAAAATCAGTGGATTAGAATTCCTGCCTTATCTAGAACGAGTATATCCTGAAAAAACGATCGCATCGAATATCCTTGGTTATGTGGGACACGAAGAAGATGGAACCCCCATTGGGGTTTTTGGGGTGGAAGGAAAGTATGACAATGTACTGGCGGGATTGCCGTTGAAACTATGGGTTCCCAATGAGCCACGTATGGTCAAAGAATTTCCGGAAATTCCCGAAGGAACCAGCCTGGTATTAACCATTGATCGCGAGGTTCAAGCTGCGGTTGAAAAAGTCCTCGACCGAGCCGTGGAGAAATCCGGATCGGACAGCGGTACGATCGTTGTCTTAGATCCCAAGACGGGTGAGATATTAGCGATGGCAAATACGCCGCGCATAGATATCAGTCATTATTGGGATTTCAATGATGTCATGATGAGTAAGAAGTTTATTTTTAACCGCGGCGTTAGTGCCACCTATGAACCGGGTTCTGTTTTCAAAG
>DHFN01000112.1 GCA_002402275.1 Anaerolineales bacterium UBA4823 | reverse complement strand
TCCAAAAACCGTTTCATGTCATCAAGGATTTGGTTTTTAGGATTTTGCTGGGTTTGTTTGACAGTTGTGTATACGTGTGGATTGAGTTTAAAAACATGTTTACTCGCATCCAAAGCTTTGAACAAATCGCGGTTCTTTTCCTATTAATTTTTGCATCGTTCCTTGCAGCCTGGTTTCTAATTGGAAAATTAGATGAAACCAAAACAAATGCCAACCATAAGAAGCATGCCTTGGTAATAATCGGAATTGGGATTTACTCAGTTTTGGCAGGGATGATCCCTGTCATAATCGGGGGACTTAAGGTGAGCCTCGCATTTCATACGACTCGATTCCTTTTACCCCTATCCATTGGAGCTTCCCTTGTGGCTGTTGCCCTTATTGATTTGGTTTTCGAAAACCCAAAAGTAAAAACAATTATCGTTGCTTTACTCATAGCACTGTCTGTTGGGGCTAATTACACAAATGGCCTGGAATATAAAAAGGCCTGGGATGAACAAAAAGAATTCTTTGCTCAACTGACATGGCGAGCTCCGCAGATTGAGCCCGGTACCATGTTGATCTCTTCGGTTCTGCCATTTGATCTCTATTTTTCAGGAACCTCTTTGACGGCACCACTCAATATGATTTATGCGCCCGACCTACATGATAATCCGATCCCATACCAGATGATATTGGCTGCAACTCCGCAGATGAACACAATGCCCGAACTCCTGCCTGACCAGGAAATTGATCGCTACCAAAGAGTGTTCAATTTCATTGGCAACACCTCAGACGCAATTGCAGTTTATTCCCCGGATAAAGGGTGCCTAAAATTACTTTCGCCCAACACAGATCCTAGAGCCTTTGAAGCTGACCTTTACCCAGAGTTGTGGAAGTCCATTATTCCCCTTTCCGATTTAAGCCGTATTGATCCGACGGCTCCCAGGGCGCAGTTGCCGGCACTTTATTTTGGAGAAATATCCACCGATAATTGGTGCTATTATTATCAACTGGCTGCAAATGCTGAGCAAAGACAAGCATGGACTGAGGTTATATCAACTTATCAGGACGCAGAGAAACAAGGATTTCGTCCTGCAGATAACAGCGAATGGTTGCCCCTCATCAGGTCATATATTTACACAGGAGATATCGGATCAGCGTTAGCGCTCAGCGAAGAGCTTGAGATTGACAATAACTTTACCCGTTGGGGACTGTGTTCTGTGTGGCAAGAAAATGGACAACCCAGCAATGAGGAAGAAACCGAACGGCAAAACATGCTCTTAGTAAATTGGAATTGTGACGAATCTAAGGATTAAAGATGCAAAAGAGTCTGTCAGTCGTTATCCCAGTTTATAACAGTCAGGAAAGCCTTCCGCTGTTGGTGCGAGACTTGTCAAAAGTCTTAAATGCAATTTCCTCTGAAAACGAGATCATTCTTGTCAATGATGGCAGCAAGGACCAAAGCTGGCAAGTCATCCAAGAGCTTTCTGCATCTTATCCCCAGATTCGCGCCTTCGACTTGATGAGAAATTATGGCCAACATAACGCCTTGCTTTGCGGGATCAGAGAAGCCCGGGGTGATCTCATTATTACCATGGATGATGATCTTCAACATCCCCCGGAATCCATTCCCCAGTTATTAACCAAATTGGAAGAGGGATTTGATGTTGTTTACGGTGTGCCCGAAGCGGAGAGGCATAATTTTTGGAGAAATTTAACCTCAAGGCTGATTAAATGGATTTTGAAAAAGGCAATGAGGGTATCAACCGCGCAAGAAATATCCGCGTTTCGCGTTTTTCGATCGGAGATCAAGGACTCTTTTGCGAATTACGACGGTGTGTTTGTCTCTATCGATGTGCTTCTTTCGTGGGGAACGACCCGGTTTTCTTCTGTAAGGATCAAACATCTCAAGCGGCTTTCCGGTGAATCACAATATACCCTCAAGAAGTTGCTTAATCACGCTTTTACACTCATCACCGGATTTAGCATCCTCCCTTTGCAGATGTCGAGTTTGTTGGGATTTATCTCGATTTTGTTTGGATTTTCGGTGTTGATATATGTCCTTGTAAAGTTCATTCAAGGTGGCGGAACAGTTCCAGGTTTTACATTCTTAGCATCGACCATTGCGATTTTTTCCGGTGTGCAATTGTTTGCGATCGGCATGATTGGTGAATATCTGGGCAGACTGTTTTCACGTAATCTTGGTCAGCCCACCTACACCATTCGATCGCGATATCCGGATCAACCCTCGTCACCCTCAACTCCGGCTAATGAAACGGAAGAAGGGATCTCGTGATTTCCAATTCTGTCAGCCTTTCAGAACTGGATACTGCTCGTTTTGGTGTGGTCTCAGCGAGAGCAAAACTTGTTACCTCAGATGTGATTCCTGAGATTGACTCGTTCTGTGCTGAAAACAGTGTGCGATTTCTTATTGCCAGGTGTTCCACTTCTGATATCAAAACCGTTCATGCCATGGAAGCAAACGGATACCAATTAATGGATACGCTTGTTTACCTGAGAAAAGATGTTGAGGACTACATCCCGCCCGCTTATCCTTCAGAGCTTAGCATCCACGCGCTCACTCCTGGTGATATTCCCGAAGTCATAAAAGTGGCAGAAGAGTCCTTTTCAGCCTACAAAGGTCATTATCACGCAGATCCTCGCCTGGATCCTGTCAAGGCGACAGAGGTTTATAGCTCATGGGCAGAAAGATGCTGCACTGACCCAACCGCCGCAAATCATGTTTTGGTTGCGAAACTCGACGGAGAATTAGTCGGATTTCGCGCCATACGAATCAACACGTCGGAACAGGCAGAATTTATTCTGGCAGGCGTCGCGTCAGGAATGAGACGGCGGGGGATCTACCGTGCTTTTGTCATTGAAGGACTGAATTGGTGTAAAGTTGTTGGTGTTACGCATGTTCTGAATTCCACCCTCCTGATCAACACTACCGTACAAAAGGTTTGCACCAGCTTGGGGTTTTATGCTTTTGAGTCTTATCATACATTTCATAAGTGGTTTGGTAAAGTGGTGGTATGATGCTCCACGAAGAAAAAATGAACACGAAAAACAAACAAGAAGAAAAAAGTCGGGATGGACACGGCATGACAGTATACATTTTTATTGGTTTAACCATTCTATTTACCGTGTGTGGGCAGTTATTGGTAAAAAGTGCTTCGAATACATTCGGACCATTCCCTAAAGACTTATCCGGAGTGGCTCAGTTTTTGATCAAGGCGTTTACCAACATAAAACTGTTGGCAGGCTTGTTTTTTGCTGTAATTGCTTCAATCATGTGGATGAACGCGCTTTCATTAAGCGATATAAGCTTTGCGTACCCTTTTATGGCGCTGGCCATCGTGCTTGTTCTGGCTTTGTCACCCTTGGTCTTCAAAGAATTTGTTCCCTGGACAAGGTGGCTGGGAGTGATAGTGGTCTGTATTGGCCTTTGGATCGCTTCAAGGTAGAAAAAGTCCAAAGTATTGGAAAACGGTCAAATCATTAACCGATTGCAGTAGGAAGAATTAAGCTTGCGCGTTCACTTTCAATCAATCATTCACTGCTGATAATAGCTGCGAAGGATTGCGATTTTAATTATTCAGAAATAATACGATGAACCGCTCTATTGGTAGATTGGCAAGGTAGGATTCATGGTGAACAAGATTCCATTTAACAGGCCAGCGTTTATTGAACAGGCTGAGGTGTATATAAGCCGTGCTTTACGATCCGGTCACCTCGCTGGTGATGGGGATTTCACAAAACAAAGTACTGCTCTATTAGAAAAAATGATCGGGGTCAGAAAAGCGCTGCTGACCACAAGTTGCACGCACGCGCTTGAAATGGCAGCTATTCTATTGGATCTGAAGAACGGTGACGAGGTCATTTTGCCATCGTTTACCTTCGTGTCGACAGTGAACGCCATTGTTCTTAGGGGGGCAAAACCCGTTTTTATTGATATTCGTCCGGACACTCTGAATTTGGATGAGAATCAACTGGAGAGACTCATTACACCCAGGACCAAGGCAATCTTTGTCGTGCATTATGCCGGCGTCGCTTGCGAAATGGATACGATCAACCAGATTTCTGCTAAATACAACATCCCTATGGTTGAAGATAATGCACATGGGCTCTTTGGTACTTATAAAGGAAAGAATCTTGGCACTTTTGGGGTTTTGGCGACACAAAGCTTTCACGAGACAAAGAATATCAGCACTGGTGAGGGCGGCGCGCTTCTGATCAACGACCCAAATCTTGTGGAACGCGCGGAAATCATCCGTGAAAAAGGGACAAATCGCAGCCGTTTCTTTAGGGGGCAAGTCGATAAATATACTTGGGTGGATATTGGTTCAAGTTATTTACCCTCAGAATTGATTGCCGCGTTATTACTTGCGCAATTAGAATCCGCTGAACAAATTCAAGCCAAACGAAACAAGATTTGGAACACTTACAATACAGAATTATCGGGCTGGGCAGAAAATTTTGGGGTTGGCTTGCCTCATGTCCCAGCAGATTGCGGTCATCCCAGCCATCTCTTCTATTTGCTCATGCCTGATCTTGATGTGCGTACTCGTTTTATTGAGTGGATGAAATCCCAAAACATCATTTGCGTTTTCCACTATCTACCTTTACATCTATCAGATATGGGTCTGAAGTTTGGCGGCAGGCAAGGGGATTGTCCGGTCACGGAAGATATCAGCGACCGATTGGTCCGATTGCCGCTTTTCTTTGATATGACGGAAGAAGATCAGGTCAGAGTGATTGACGCAATTAAGTCATTTTTGCCATAACACTCGAATATAACCGCTTCTCATTAATTGGCTGCCAAAAGGATTACCCTCAAAAATGGGGAGGGTAAATCACTCCAATCAATGTTCTGCAGCTTCTGTAAATAACGCTCATCAGGCAGGCAGGCATACTGGGCAAAAGTGGACAAGGACCTGTTCACTGAGTGTATCGAAACGGAGTGGCTGCCAGTTCCATCCATGATAAAATCCGACTTATGAGCCGGAAAAGTTTGCTGGTCCTGTTCCTAATCGTCCTCCTTTCCGGGTGTGGTCAAAGGAGACCACCGGATGTGGAGCATTTCCAGGGGGAGGTTGTCGCGACCTTGCAGAAATCTGTCAGCCAGGCGACGCCTGAGCCTTTGGAGACCAGCTTACCTCCAAGCGAAGGGACCGAGTTTACACCTCAAGCCTCGCAACCTTCTCCGACTGAGACGCTGGTGGGAACGCCTTCCCCAACATCTTCCATCCCCCAGTCTACCGGATATCCTGTAACTACTGGAACTTCCACGCTCATCCCCGAGCCTTCCGCGACTGCGAACCTCACCCAAATGCCATACCCGCTTCTCGACACTCCTGATTGGGAGGGTGTCTGGAAAACTTGGTATCAGACAGTCAGCGGAGGTTATACACCTGCGGAGTTGACCGTCCAGGTCAATGGCGCAAGGTTGACCGGATCCGCTAAAATCGACGGCATCGACTTTACCTTCAAGGGCGATATTTCCATTGAGGGGACCCAGGTGGAGGGGGAGTGGCAAACCGCTTCAAACTCAGGCACTTTCTGGTGGCGGATGAATTCTGCGGATACCTTTGTAGGGTCGCGGGAGAATCGTTTCGGTTTCTGCGGCAATCGGGGAGCGGCAGTTCAACCTAATCCATGCCGGGAAGTGCCCCAGAATTAGGATCATTACAAAAAAATCTTGGCTCAACCTTTGGCGGCGGATAATTGAGATGTAATTGGATTTCTTACGTCAGAGGACAAATCCCATGCATTTTTTCCTCATCGAATGTTGTTCTGGGTGGCGTGGTTTTGCATTTTTCGTCATTCTGAGCGAAGCGAAGAATCTTTCTTGCATAAAATTTTGTGCCTGTAGGGCGGGATTGAGTGTATGACACCACATAGGTGACAAT
>DHFN01000119.1 GCA_002402275.1 Anaerolineales bacterium UBA4823 | reverse complement strand
AAAATATTGTGTTTTTCATTTACTCATATGGATAAAAACCATTTATTCAGATCAAGAGAAAATCAAGGATTACCTTGACCGATGTTTGAGTGGCGAAGAAATAAGCACTGAGGAATGGTTTAATATTCCAAGTAAAGGCACACAATGTTTTGAAATCTCTTATTTTCCATATCACAGTAATAATGGAAATATAACTCATACTGTTGTAGTAACCCACAATATTACAAATCGTAAGATAGCCGAACGAGAGTTAGAAAAAAGTTATCAAAAACTTCAAGAAACCTTTGATGAAACTGTCCAAGCACTATCTGCTCTGGTTGAGATGCGGGATCCATATACAGCCGGTCACCAAAAGCGGGTAGCCGAGATTGCCAAGGCTATCGCCATTGAGAAAAATTTATCGGAGAATCAAATAAAGGGAATATGGGTTGCCTCCTTGATCCATGATATTGGGAAAATAAGCGTACCCTCAGATATTCTTTCTAAACCAAGCCGCCTTACGAAAATAGAATTTGAAATGATCAAAGAACACCCTCAGACGGGCTATGAAATATTGAAAAAAATTGGCTTTCCCTGGCCTATAGCTGAAATTGTGCTCCAGCACCATGAAAGACTTAACGGATCCGGCTACCCCCGAGGGTTTAAAGGCCTAGAAATCCTCATCGAAAGTCGGATCATAGGTGTAGCTGATGTAGTTGAAGCGATGACTTTTCACCGACCTTATAGAGCAGCTTTAGGGTTAGAAGCAGCTCTTGAGGAGATTACTAAAAATAAAGGTATTTTATATGACCCAGAAGTAGTGGATGCTTGTTTGACTATTTTTCTTGAAAAGGGGTTTGAATTGAAATAATAACATTTTTCGTTAATCTATTTTTGTTGAATTTAATGTAAAATCTTAGGAGTGAACCAAAGACGTTCTCTACCAGACCTCAATCAAGTCAGCATGATTGTTGCAAGCATTCTCCTCGCTTATGCTATTTCTCGTATATCTAGTATTCCAACCCGGGAAGTTCGCCTACAATTACCTGGCATATTTATTTCATTCAACCTAAATGTCCAGTTTATAACAATCCCAGTTGTAGCTGGTTTAGCAGCTTCGGGTTCAGATTGGCTAGTGCATACTCATCCATTTTGGAAAGGGCGATTTGCGATTCGACATTGGCTATTACCGATGTTAACAGCTCTGGTTCTAGGATTTCCTATCACTCAATTACCTTATGGAGTGACTTGGTGGTTGACTTTTTTGATTGGCGCTGCCATTCTAATGGCTGTTTTACTTGCAGAATATATCACAGTTGATCCTCACGATATCCGTCAACCACTTGCTTCATCTAGTTTGATTTCAGTCTCCTACACATTATTTTTTATTTTTTGCATAGCGATTTANNTATCGTTAGTTTGCGAAGCTTTAATTTATATAATTCCGAATACTGGGCTTATTTGGAATCTGGATTAATTGCTTTAATCACCTGTCAGATATCTACCGCATTACATTATTGGCCATTATCTCCAATCTCATGTGCTTTGGCTTTATTAGGCCCTAGCTATGCAATCTTTATCTATATCACCCGATTAAATCAACAGGAGAAACGGAAAAACATTTTCCTCGAACCCGCTTTGATTCTATTGGTATGTTGGTTTCTAGCTTATTGGCTTAAATAATCATGGAACCTACATTAAAAATCCCCTCTAATTTCATTCATTCGATAGAAACCTACATGCAATCCTGCCTTCCGGAAGAAGGTTGTGGATTACTGGCTGGCGTAGACAACCTGATTTTAGATTGGTATCCGATAACAAACACCTTGCATGATCCAGTACTCTATCAAATGGATGCTCAGGAACAACTGACTGCGTTTCTTGAAATTGAAAATAGAGGGATGCAATTATTGGCAATCGTCCATTCTCACCCTAGAGGGCAAAGCTATCCTTCAATAACGGATATTTCTGAGGCTTATTATCCCGAAGTAGTTTATATCATCTATGCTCCTAAAGATCGTAGTTGGGTTATTTCTGGTTATTCTATCAACGAAGGAAAGCTAAAAAATGTTAAAATCGAGGAGATAGAGTAACGAATTAACATTCTATGGGTTAGAAAATATGAAATGCAAATGGAGAGATAAATGATTTTTCAAATTGGGCTGATTTTTTTAATTTCTTACTTCCTCGGATCAATACCGTTTGGTTTGATTTTAGTGCGTTTAATTAGTGGAAAAGACGTCCGTAAAGTCGAAAGCGGGCGCACAGGTACAACCAATGCAGGCAGAGCTGCTGGATTATGGGCTGCTATCGGGACCGCCTTATTAGACGGATTTAAAGCTGCTGCTGCTGTATGGATCGCCAAATGGTTAACTCCGAATCTCTATTGGGTTCATGTCTTAGCCCCAATTCTTGCGATACTCGGACATAATTATTCGATCTTTTTGATTGAAAAATCGCCTGATGGGAAAATACGATTAAGAGGTGGAGCCGGCGGCGCTTCTTGTGTTGGTGGATCATTAGGTTTATGGGCACCAAGTATAGCAATCATTTTGCCAGTAGCAGTTTTGCTCTTGTACTTTGTCGGTTATGCATCAGTCACAACAATGTCAATGGCACTTCTTTCCATAATTATCTTTGCTGTTCGTGCTATTTGGTTTCAGGCTCCATGGGAATATATATTCTATGGAATATTCTCTGAATTACTCATAATATGGGCATTAAGACCCAATATTCAACGTTTGATTAAAGGGAATGAACGCCTTGTTGGAAGAAGAGCTAAAAAAATGAAGCAAAAGCAACCTATACAAAATCATTCTTCTTCCTCGGTTTCATCTTCCTCATAATAATCGTATTCGTCGTCGGGTGAACCTTCTGGCAATTTACCATAGATCTGTTTATAGAGTGCAATCAAATTTCGTTTATGCAGTTCTTCAGCTAACCCGCCAATCAAAACCCGGCTTTTACCACTCTCTTCAACCGTAATGGCTTCAAGCATATCCATAGGATACTTACGGGTGGCTGCCTTACGAACTGACTTTTTTATCGTTGATAGATAGGCTAAATTTTCTTTAATGTAATTATCTATTTCACCCCGCAAGACAATGTCGCCATGCCCCATAATAATATTTTCCAATCCCATTTTCCCAATCCTCTTTAATGTATTGACCATATCCTCGAAATCCCCATCCACAATAAAAGGTAATGCCATAGCAGCGTCGCTTGCAAATAGTACTCTGTCTTCCTCAACTAGAACACCGATATTATCCCCACTGTGCCCGGGTAATTTAATCAAGGATAAATTTTTCTTTCCCACCCGTAAATTCATACCCCCATCATTAAAAGTTATGTGAGGTAGTACAATTTTGACATTATGGTAAAGGTTACTCTGTTCCTTTGCTCTTTGTAACGCTGGAATACCTTTTTTCTCCAAAAATTCCCGACATAACTTGTGAGAAATAACCGTTGCTCCAGGGAAAAAACAATTCCCCCAACTATGGTCAGCATGGTAATGCGTGTCAATCACATAACGAATGGGAAGGCTTAATTCTTGTTCGATAAAATCTCTAATGGCTAAGGATTCTTCTGGCGTCGCCAGGGTATCAATCACTACTGCCCAATTAGGGCTAATCACTGCTCCAGCGGTAACCTGAGCATACACTTCGCTTTGAAAGCTATAAACATTTTCTGCAATTCGTTCTCTTTGCACCATCTTTTTTCTCCAAAATATGAATAGGGATAGGATAGCATACACCAACCTTAAAAGTCAAGGAAAATTAATCTTATTTTAATATTTTCAGACATTGATATAACGCGTATTATTGACCATTTTTAATTCTATCGGTATAATATTTTCAAATACAATTTATGTAAAATATTGATGGGAAGAGTAGATCAGTAGAATCCATCAGAGATGGTAGTGCTAAAAGCTGAGAGCTACCAGGAATTACCCGATCGAATGTCACCCGTCTTATTTGCTGAAGAAATTGGTTCCCAAAAGTAGAACAGCACGGTGAGTCCGTTATCCTTTCAAAGATTGTCCAATAAGCGATAATCGTCCTATCGAGCGAAGCGAGATATTTTAAGGGCATTGAAAAGATCCTTCGTTTTGCTCGGAGTGACAACCTTCTTTTGGGACAGTTTTAAAGAGAGCACTACGATTTAGTGAACAGAGGTGGTACCACGGAAATAGTATCCTTTCGTCCTCAATAGACGAAAGGATTTTTATTATTTAGGAGCATATAAATGGCAGAGGAATCTTCAATACCAAAATCGTATAATTTTAAAGACACTGAAGGACGAATTTACCAGCTTTGGGAAAAGCAAGGGTATTTTCAACCCTGGAATGACCCAAATAAAGAAGGATTCAATCCAAATATTAAACCTTTTGTTATATCCATTCCTCCCCCCAACGTTACTGGGGAGTTACACCTGGGACATGCAATGTTTGTTTCAATGGAAGATTTGATGATTCGGTATCACCGTATGAAAGGTGAACCAACCCTGTGGGTACCGGGAAGTGACCATGCCGGTATAGCCACTCAACTACAGGTTGAAAAAGCCCTGGCATCTGAAGGTTTAACACGAGCACAAATTGGCCGCCAAGAGTTCTTACGACGCACCTGGGCTTGGAAAGAAAAGTACGGTGACATCATCTTCAATCAAATTCGACGTTTGGGTGCTTCATGTGATTGGACGCGAACTCGCTTCACCTTAGATGATGGGCTTTCACGAGCAGTACGAGAAGCCTTTGTACGCTTATATGAAAAAGGGTTAATTTACCGGGGCCCACGATTGATTAATTGGTCACCTGGATTAAGAACTGCGGTCTCTGATTTGGAGGTCGAATATACCCAACAACCCGGAACATTATATTATTTTAAATATATGCTTCTTCCTGAAGGGGATCACCAAAAAGAAGAATACATTCCAGTTGCTACTACCCGTCCAGAGACAATATTAGGGGATACTGCAGTCGCAGTCCACCCATTAGATGAACGCTATCAAAAGTTTATTGGTCGCAAAGCAATCGTCCCAATCATAAATCGCACGATCCCTGTTATCGCAGATGATTATGTGGATCGTGAATTTGGTACAGGTGCATTAAAAATCACTCCTGCCCATGACCAAAACGATTATGAGATTGGTTTGAGACATAATTTGGAGATAATCCCAGTTCTTGATGAATCCGCACGAATTAATCAAAATGGAGGTCCGTATTGCGGGCAAGACCGCTTTGAAGCTCGCAGAAACATCTGGGAAGATATGCAGAAAGCTGGCTTAACATTAAAAGAAGAACCTTATATGATGAATATCCCCCGATCTCAAAGAGGGGGTGAAATCATCGAACCCATGATATCCACCCAATGGTTTGTTAAAATTAAACCATTAGCTGATGCAGCTTTGAAGGTTGTAGCAGATGGACAAATTCGGATCATCCCAGATCGTTTTACAAAAATCTACTTTAATTGGCTAGAAAATATCCAAGATTGGTGTATATCACGGCAACTCTGGTGGGGACACCGTATCCCTGTGTGGTATTGTAACCAATGCGGAGAGCTCACCGTCAGCCGTACGGATCCAGCCCAATGCGAACATTGTCATAGCACTGACATCTATCAGGATCCAGACGTCCTGGATACCTGGTTCTCATCTGGTTTATGGCCATTCTCAACCCTGGGTTGGCCTGAAAACACACCCGATTATCGCTATTTCTATCCAACGACCGTTTTAGAAACGGGTTATGACATTCTCTTCTTTTGGGTGGCACGGATGATTATGGACGGCTTGGAGTTCACTGGAAAACCGCCTTTTGAAATTGTCTATTTGCATGGTTTGATTCGCGATGAATATGGGCGTAAAATGAGTAAAACTACCGGAAACGTAATAGATCCATTGAAAGTCATGGATGAGTTTGGAACAGATGCTTTGCGTTTCACTTTATTAGTGGGTTCGACTCCAGGGAATGACACAAACCTGAGCGTTAAGAAAGTTGAGGCGAATCGTAATTTCGCAAATAAAATTTGGAATGCTGGTCGGTTTGTGATTAATAACTTAGCTCAAACCCCCGATCAACCCATTCATCTACCTCAATGGACACTAGCAGATTCATGGATTTGGGCTCGATTGCAAGCCACTATTCGAGATGTTGACCGCCTTTTCCAAAATTATCAATTTGGCGAAGCTGGTCGCCAAATTTATGATTTCTTCTGGAGTGAATTTGCTGATTGGTATATCGAAATTGCCAAAATTCAACTTCAACAGGGTGGTGATCGAGCATTCTATACATCACAAACTTTGGTGACCGTCTTAGATCTGTGCTTACGGTTGCTTCACCCCTTTACTCCTTTTGTCACCGAAGAACTTTGGGGGCATCTGAAAATTGCATGCCAAAAATATCCGGCATTAAAGCCACATCAAGATTGGCCCGAAGCCCTGATCATTGCCCCCTGGCCTACCTATCAAGACATCGAAGGCTGGGAAGAACAAAAAATTGCGCATTTCAACTTGCTCCAAGAGCTCATTCGAACAATTCGCAATGTTCGTTCTGAAAAAGGAATTCCCTTGGGGCAAAAAATTTCAGCTACTTTTATCTCCCAGCAATATTCAGATTTACTTCGTGAACAACTTGATAGCATTGTTCGTTTAGCAAATTTGGATCAGAACCAGATAGAAATTTTCTCAAATCTTCCGGATAAACCACAAGGTAAGATTCCTTTGGTGGTCGGTGAAATCGAAATATTTTTAGATACCCAGAGGTCAATTGATCATAATCGGGAACTTGAGCGTTTAAACAAAGAATTAACAGAGATTAATAGCCAGATCACCCGTTTACAACAACTACTCAACAGTGATTTTGCTGTTAAAGCACCAACTCAAGTCGTAGAAAAAGAGAAGCAAAAATTTGCTGATTACAAGCTCGCTTCTCAAAAAATCGAACAACAAATTAAAGATCTTCAGGAAGGTCAAGATGGATAAAATTCAATTCCCGGATTTCACAATGGCATATGAAGATATTGGCAGAGGAAAAGCCATTTTGTTTATTCATGGCTATCCATTAAACCGCGCTATGTGGCAACCCCAAATGGATGGTCTTTCCCAATCCTTAAGGGTTATCGCCCCTGATCTGCGTGGTCATGGTGATTCAACTTCTACTAAAGGCACTTATTCGATGGAATTATTAGCTGATGATTGCCTTTCATTGATAAACCACCTTGGAATTGATAAAGTCTATTTGTGTGGATTATCTATGGGAGGATACATCAGTTTCGTTTTTGTGAATAAATATCCACATCGCTTAGCTGGATTAATCTTAACCTCTACTCGAGCAAACCCCGACACGTTAGAAGGCAAAGCAAATCGAGACCACACAATTCAAAATGCCCAAATAAATGGAGCAGCGCCAATTATTGAGAACATGATTCCCAACTTGCTTTCGCCCTACTCTTTACAAAACCGCCCTGAGCTGGTTGAAAAATTACGAAGAATTATGCAATCTGTCACATTAGAAGGAATAATCGGTGATTTAAGTGGGATGAAAGAACGAAAAGATTCAAGTCCCCTGCTTCCGCTTATAACCGTTCCGACTTTAATCATTCATGGCAGGGACGACCCTCTAATTCCTGTCTCAGAAGCACAAGCGATGAAAACTGCCATTCCACATTCACAATTGGTTATTTTAGATAGATGTGGTCACTTGCCCAATCTGGAAGCTAGTAATCAATTCAATCAAGCAATCTTGGATTTTATCACCCACACACCTTGAACAAAATCCACTCGACTCTTGATCATTTTACCTAGCGAGATCAGTTTTCCTGCCTTACTAGTAGAATAAAAGCACATTCTCCCAAATTGGTTATGGTGTTGGCGTCAACATTGGGGTTGGCGTCTCAGTCGGTGGAACTGTTGTAGGTGTGGGAGTGAATGTCTTAGTTTGGGTTGGAGCATTCGTTTTAGTGGGTGCTGAGGTATTGGCTGGCTTCGATGTAGGAGTTGAAGATTTCGATACTGTCGTTCCAGTATTTTTTACCTTGATTTCGACCCATAGATAATTTGTCGCATTTTTCCCCACTCCAAAAATGTGTCCAGCATTGTCATTGATCATCCAACCACCTTTATATTTTCCATCAACTTTTGGAGCAACTAAATCTATTTGTAAATCCACCGTCTCACCTGGTTGAACTGTGCCAGGAATAGGCACTTGCGTCTTTGCTCCTAACATATCTCCGCTAACCCACATTAATGTAAAGTTACGATTCCATGGGCAACTACCTGAATTCTGCACTCGCCAGATCTTCGTGAATTTTGTTCCGCCAGCAAAAACCGTTCCGGGTGGCACATTAATGTCCTGAATAAATTTAGCACTCAAACATGGTAAAGCCGTTGGTGTGACTGGGGTAGCAGTAGGGGGAATCGCTGTGGGGGTAAAAGTCTTAGTGGGAGTGGAGGAAGGCCCGATGGCTGTTGAAGTGGAAGTGATTTGAATGGTTTCTTGAGCAATGACTGCGCCTTCGCCGCTACTGATCAACGGCAAATATAATTTGGCTTTTCCGTTGGCTAGACCACCGTCCTGTATTCCAGGTAGAGTACCGGTAATTGAAGTCGGAGCAGGGGTAATCACCCCATTAGCAATCAGAGTTAGTTGGACTGCTGTCTCAATTAATCCTTGAGCTGGCGGAGGTAACTCGGGTACCGACTGATTTGGCATTACACAGCCAAATAGGAGAAAGGTTATTAAAAAAGCAATTCCTATCCCCTTATTCTGGAAATCCTTTATATTCAATTTATTACCCGAAAAAATCGTTTCTATGAGATTTTTCATGGTTATTCGTCCTTCAAATACTTACTCCGCCATTCATAGAGCTTGTTTAATGCTTCGATGGGAGTGATCGAATTTAAATCCACTGCCTGCAATTCTGCAATGAGTGGGTTTGTTTCCGGAAAGAACGCTAATTGTTTTGGCAATTCAGGATTCATTTGAACTGCTTTACCGGACGTTTTTTCTAATTCTTTTAGGATTTCATTTGCCCGTTGAATAACTGGTTTGGGCATACCGGCTAACTGAGCAACATGAATTCCATAAGAACGATCTGCACCACCCGCAATAATTTTGTGCAGAAAAATCACTTTTCCGTCAACCTCACTTACCGCAACATTATGATTACCAACCATGGGTAACAAATCCGCTAACTGGGTTAATTCATGATAATGAGTTGCAAACAAGGTTTTTGACTTCAAATTTGGATGATTATGGATATATTCAACAATTGCCCAAGCAATTGACACTCCATCATACGTGCTAGTTCCTCGCCCAATTTCATCCAGAATTAATAAACTCCTTCGCGTAGCATGGTGCAAGATATTTGCCGTTTCAATCATCTCGACCATAAACGTTGATTGACCAACCTGGATTTCGTCTTGCGCTCCAATTCGAGTAAATATTCGATCAACTAAACCTATTTTTGCAGAGGAGGCGGGTACGAAACTTCCCATTTGTGCCATCAGAACAATCAGGGCTACTTGTCTTAAATAAGTTGATTTTCCACTCATATTTGGTCCAGTGATAATTTGGATTCTTTCATTTCCAGCAAATTCAGTATCATTAGGGACAAATTTTTCCTTAAGGAGAGTTTGTTCAACCACGGGATGTCTGCCATCTCGAATTTCAAACACATCTTCCTCAACTACTTCTGGACAAGTATATTGATCGAGAACAGCTACTTCCGCTAACCCACAAATCACATCTAATTCTGCTAAAAAATGAGCGGTTTCCAGAATCCTTTCTCTTGATTGACTTAACCTGACACACAATTCTTGAAACAATCTACCTTCAATTTCTTTGATCCGATCTTCTGCGTTCAAAACTAAAGATTCATATTCTTTCAAATCACTGGTGATATAGCGCTCACCGTTCACTAAGGTTTGTTTCCGAATATAATCGGAGGGGACATTGGCACTATTTGCACGACTGACTTCAATGTAATATCCAAAAACTTTGTTATACCCAACCTTTAAGGTTTTAATCCCTGTCCTTTCGCGTTCTTTACTTTCAAGCCTAGCAATCCATTCGCGGGCATGCTTTGATTTATTGATGACATCATCCAATTCCTCTGAATAACCACTTCGAAATATGCCAATGCTTTGCAGAGTTTGGGGAGGGTCATCAACAATGGCTTTCTCTAACAAATCCAATTCTTGGTCACAAAGTTCAAAACGATTATCCATTAATTCAAACAGCGGGGAAATTTTATTGAGCAAGGGAAATAAAATTGTTAATTGGTGTAAACTATTTCTAAGGGAATTAAGATCGCGCGGTTGAGCTATACCGCTAATAATTCGATTGATCAACCTTTCGATATCTGCGAATGGCTTTAAAGCAGTCCGTATTTCAACCCGCAAGACCCCATCTTTTACAAATAGATTAATTCTATTTTGTCTTGCATGGATCTTCGTTATATCCAGAAGCGGTTTATTAATCCATTGTCTGATTAACCGGCCACCCATTGGAGTGATGGTTTTGTCTAAAATTGAGATGAGAGTTCCTCTGTTCACCGTACTTCGAATGGTTTCAGTCAACTCTAAATTACGTCGGGTTGCAGGGTCTAAAACCATAAATTCATCGAATGAGTAAGTCCGTAATTGATCAAGAAGTTGCAATGCCTCGGGTTGGGTTTCCCGAATGTACTGTAAAATGGCTCCGGCTGCTTGTATCCCGACACTATAATTGTTTAATCCAAAACTTTCCAATGAAAGGACTTCGAAATGTCGTAGAAGCTCTTGTTCACACCGTCCGGTTTCAAATCTCCAGGTTGGAAACCGAGTGATGTGTCCAGCGATTCCATTTTCAATACTTTGGCTATCGCTCATTAGGATTTCTACTGGCTGCAAGCGATTGATTTCAGCCCGAAGGGTTGTCCATAAATCGGTGTGAGAAATCTCTGTAACCGCAAATTCTCCTGTTGAAATGTCCACATAAGCTAAACCGGCTTTTTGAGACTCTTCATCTGCAATTAAACTCACCAGATAATTGTTCCCATTGGATGGTAGTAACCCCGATTCGAGCACAGTTCCAGGTGTTACAACTCTAATTACTTTTCGATCAAACAATCCTTTATTTGGTTGATCGCCAATCTGCTCACAGATTGCGACATGATAACCTTTCTCAATCAAACGCCCTAAATAATTTTCCACCGCATGATAAGGAATCCCCGCCATTGGAACTCTAACACCTTTGGCAACATTGCGGGAAGTTAAGACAATATCCAACTCCTTGGATGTAATTTCAGCATCCTGATCAAACGTTTCATAAAAATCCCCCAATCGAAAAAATACAATCGTATCGGGATATTGGCTTTTGATCTCCAAATATTGTTTACGAATCGGTGTAATCTCTTCGCTATCTCTCATATAACCATTCTAAATTGTCCTCCCCTATTCGACAAGATGCAACAATAGAATCAAAATTTATTTACCGAATTTGTTGAAAAAAGTTATAATCATATTACTATATTTTATTAGAAAAGGAGAAAACCTTATGGCTAGTGTTACTTATGATCATGTTACTAAAAAATTTGGGGATGTGATTGCAGTTAATGATCTCAACATTCAAGTGGAAGACAAGGAATTTCTTGTCTTGGTAGGACCTTCGGGGTGTGGTAAATCCACTGCCTTGCGTTGCCTGGCAGGTTTGGAAGATGTGACAGACGGAAAACTTTTCATTGGTGATCAGCTGGTAAATGATATTCCGCCAAAAGATCGCGATATTGCGATGGTGTTCCAATCTTATGCATTGTACCCTCACATGACCGTTTTTGATAACATGGCTTTTGCCCTTAAACTGCGTAAAGAGCCAAAAAACGAAATCAAACGCCGGGTGCATGAAGCTGCCCAAATTCTTGGTATTGAAGATTTATTAAATCGAAGACCACGGCAACTCTCCGGTGGTCAACGTCAACGGGTAGCTGTAGGTCGGGCGATCGTTCGCGAGCCAAAGGTTTTCTTATTCGACGAACCCCTTTCTAACTTAGATGCTAAATTGAGGGTTGAAACACGTGCGAACATTAGCAAACTTCATTTACAACTGCAGACAACTTTTATTTATGTAACTCACGACCAGGTAGAAGCCATGACAATGGCATCCCGCATTGCAGTGATCAATCAAGGAGTGCTGCAACAGATTGATACACCTCAAAAACTTTACGATAGACCCGATAACCTCTTTGTGGCTGGTTTCATCGGATCTCCAGCTATGAACTTTTTTAATGCTCATATTCGCCGTGGAGATGGTAGATTGTACGTAGATGGCGATTCCTTCCGAATTGAAATTCCTTCCGATCGGTCTGCTCCATACCAAAATTATGTTGATAAACCAGTCATTTTAGGTATTCGTCCCGAGGATATCTTTAATCCAGAGTTCTGTCCACCTGGTATTTTAGCCCAACCAGTTGAATCGATTGTAGATGTTACAGAACTCATGGGTAATGAAATATTCGTATACCTGAAGACAGGCGATCATAGCTTTATCGCTCGGGTTGATCCTCGGTCACGCTATACTATCGGTGAGCATACTCAAATGATGTTCAACATGGAGAATATGCATATATTTGATGCAGAAACCGAAAAAGCAGTCCGATAAATATGAAGCTATCAGCAGTCTCTAAATCAAAAAATTCCTGATGGAGAATAGAAATTAATTGTGAAAATATCCTTACTATTTAAATATATTTTTTTCTCTGGAGCTAACAATGAGTACTCAAAATAGTGTTTACAAATTAGTTTTAGTCCGCCATGGACAAAGCACCTGGAACTTGGAAAATCGTTTTACAGGTTGGACTGATGTTGGACTGAGTGACCAAGGAGTTGAAGAAGCCCATACAGCGGGAAAATTAATTCTTAAAGAAGGTTATAAATTTGACATTGCCTATACATCCGTTTTGAAAAGGGCAATTAAGACCCTCTGGATTATGTTAGAAGAACTGGATTTGGAATGGTTGCCGATAATTAACGCCTGGCAGTTGAATGAACGCCATTATGGTGCTTTGCAAGGCTTAAATAAAGCAGAAACAGCTGTAAAGTTTGGGGAGGGGCAAGTTAAATTATGGCGGCGCAGTTATGATGTTCCACCGCCCCCTCTTGATCTAGACGATCCCCGACATCCTCGGTTTGATCCACGTTATGCAGGTCTAAAACCAGAAGAGTTACCTAAATGTGAATCCCTCAAGGATACAGTTGCTCGAATGCTTCCTTATTGGTTTAGTACTATTGCCCCAACTATTAAAAGCGGAAAAAAGGTCTTGGTTTCAGCGCACGGGAATAGTCTACGAGCACTTGTGAAATACCTCGATGACGTCTCGGAAGAAGACATTGTTGAGCTGAATATTCCAACCGGAATCCCTCTCATCTACGAATTAGATGCTGACCTTAAACCGATCACTCATTATTACTTAGGTGATGAGGAAACCGTCCGAAAAGCGGCTGAAGCTGTAGCGGCACAAGGAAAAGCAAAAGCATAAAATCAAAAAACCTTCCGAAGGAATCAGTTCTTCGGAAGGTTTATTTTTAAAAGTCTATGCCCTTTTTCCACACCGCCACAGCACCCACCCCAAAATCATTGCCAGCCCACTGGCAAATAAAAAAGCATCCCTCCAAAAACGTTCTGGAAATAATCGAATTAATGTGTCGGACCAAAGGAAAGTCCACGTGCCTGGCGTAAAAAAGACATTATGGAAAGCAACAAAAAACATTCCAAATCCAATTAAAACAAAAATTATCACCAGCGCCAACAAGATGATTGTAAATAATCCACCATTTGCTAATGCCAAACGAAAATCTCCCCACGTTCCGGTTTTCCATGCCAGAATTCCAACCAAAATAAAAAATGCAATTAAAGCATACCAAACCAGTAACACTTTTTGTACGACGACCTTAACATCAATCATGTGCTGTAATTCTCGTTGGTTATATACAGGATTGCCATTCTCGAATTTTAAATTTCCTAGGAACTCAATTCCTTGATCATTTAGGAGATAATCCAAAGCAAACCCTGACCAATAAAGACGATCTTGCTGGCTAAAGCCAAACTGGTCAGGCGGGAATGCCGGTAAATGATATTCGATCTGCAAAAAGACTGGTGTAAGGAGTAAGCGTACAACTGTCAATACTAATAATATTGGTGTTATCAAAGAAATTAACCCACTAAATAGTTTTACAAAAAAAGCCTTCATTGTAATTTTTCAACCTCTCCAGAAAGTAGGAAATTTAAAACAAGATTGTTGGTCATCCATTCAATTGGAGCTTTGTCATCTGTAAAAACAATAGAAGACTTTTCCACTGGTTTTTGATAAACGACAAAGCGTTCCATTACTTCAATCAGTAATGGATGGATATCCTTGCGTGGATAAAATGCCAATAAATTACGATAAAAGTTTTCGACATTCGTTGGTTGGATGGTAGCATAAATGATGGAATTAAATGTGTCTGGCAAATCCATTACGTAGATAGATGGATAAACTTGGGCAAGAGTTCCACAAAAGCCATTGATCAATTGACGGTCGTCCGGAGCCCTGCCTACATTTATTGCCAGTACTCCCTTAGAGGTTAAATGCTGGGCAACAATTTGAAAAAATTCTAGAGTTGTTAAATGCCAGGGAATATAAGGCGGACGATAAGCATCTACAATAATTAAATCATATTTATATGGACTATGTTCAATTCCCCAACGTCCATCCACTGCCTCGGCATTCAAATTAGGTAAATCCATGCCAAAATAGCGTTTTCCAATATCGATAATTTCCGGATCAATCTCATAGCCATCAATGGGAATCGCACCAAACACTGCACTTGCTTGCCTAGCAGCTGTTCCTGCGGCTAGTCCGATAATGGCGATTCTTTTAACATTTGATGGATCATAACTACTATTTTCTCCTCCTCCAACATTAAAAAATGGACCTGCTAGAAATTGTTCCCATGGCCCAGCATAGAAAAGTTGAGAAGGATGCCATTCGGAGTGTATCCCTTGTCCTTCATTCAGACGTAAATACCGATATTCCCCCTCTTGTAAAACTTGAATGTAGTTGTAAGCTGATTCAGTTTCGAATACTTGTCCTTCACTTGCTTTAAGGGGTTGCCCTTTAAACCAAAATGTAACGATCAGCAGAATTACCAGAGAAAGAATATAAAGAAAAATTGACTTTCGCTCTCCACCTGCCCAGAGCCCAATCAAAGCTACCACACAAGTAAGAAAACCAAATGTAACAAAAGTAAAAAATGTTCCAATGGTTGGAATGAGAACAAGGACGGGTAAAAAGGCTCCAATAAATGAGCCCAACGTAGAAATGGCATAAAGTTGTCCTGAAATTTTGCCAGAGGTATCCTTCCCATTAATCGAGAGACGAATTGCATAAGGAGAAATCATACCTAACATAGTCATCGGAATAATCAAAATGAGTAAAACCACCCCAAACGATCCAAATAAAATTCCCATTTGCAATTGATCAAATGCATCAGAGGCAAAACGCATTATGGGTTTGGCAATCACCGGGATAAAACCAGTTGCAAAACCACCCCAAAACATTAATTGATACATGGTTGATTGGATAGGTTTTCGATCTGCTAGTCGTCCCCCTAGGAAATACCCTGTAGCCAAAAATATCAGAATTAATCCGATAATCGTCGCCCAAACTAAGTTGCTATTCCCATAAATCGTTCCAACCAAGCGCGATGCAGTTAACTCTATTGCTAGTGAAGTCATGCCGGTAACAAATACAGCGATATTAATAATGCGCCGGTTCGTTTTTGTCATGGAAAGAGATTAATAATTGAAGATTTTGATTTTATCCGTTTTCCTGTCGCCCCAGGTGGCCAGGATCCAGGCTTTGAGAATTTGAGAGTACATCTTTGAGCGATTATAAACTCCTCTGATTAATCCACGATGTACTTCGCTAGGAGGATGGGAGACCCCCATCCAAAAGACTCGGCGAGTTTTCCATTGATATTTTTGACTGGCGGCTGTGATAGCCGTCTCTAAGCCATAACCTGAAGCAGCAGGCCAATATATCTTCTCAAGATGGCTCAACCATAAAGCCCTCTGTCCACTAAGCCAGGGAGTTAACCAATGGCTTAAATCGGTTCGTAAGTTGCCACCCTTAAATATTCCCAAAGTCATATCAACGTCACTGGTCAATAAAGGTTCTACCAATTGGCTAATGTGCAATGGTTTTAATCCTTTTAAGTCAGCATCCAATGTAATAATGAGATTGGAATTGGTTATCTTAATTGCATCAGATACAGACTGCCCTTTCCCCTGGTTTTTTTCATGACGGATTAAATGAATTCTTGGATCCTTTTCAGCTTGCTTGATCACATTTTTCCCAGTTCCGTCTTTAGAACCATCATCCACAACAATAATTTCAGAGAGATAATTTATATCTCGGAGAACCTCTAAGACTTTTACAATTCCCTTTGATTCATTGTAAGCAGGTATTATCGCTGCAATAGAATGGTTTGAATTAATTTGATTATGATCATTTGCTATCAAAATTTCACCATGATTTCAAATAATTTCTTAGTTGGATTATAACCTACTTTCCAATCCTTTCCTTTTCAAATGGGATAAATCTTTTCATCTTGGTATAATTTATGCTATATTTTTTCAAGGAGCGTTTATGCAATCTAATATTATAAGTGGCTCAAAAATTAGACAGGATTTTATTGATTTTTTCGTAAACCATGGTCATACATTTGTTCCTTCGTCAAGCTTAGTTCCTGGTGGGGATCAAACTTTACTGTTTACAAATGCGGGTATGGTACAGTTCAAAGATGTATTCTTGGGAACGGATAAACGTCCTTATACCCGCGCTACCAATTCCCAAAAATGTATGCGCGTGGCTGGAAAGCATAACGACCTTGAAGATGTGGGAAGAGATGATACTCACCACACATTTTTCGAAATGCTTGGAAATTGGTCTTTTGGGGATTATTACAAAAAAGAAGCGATTACTTGGGCTTGGGATTTGCTGACAGAGGTTTGGAAGATCCCTAAAGATCAACTGTGGGTATCTTGTTTTCGGGATGACCATGGGGATATACCCGAAGATTCTGAAGCTGCTATCCACTGGCGCTCACAACTTGGGATATATCCTGATCATATTTTATATTTCGGTCGTAAAGAGAATTTTTGGGAAATGGCTGAGACAGGTCCTTGCGGCCCTTGTAGTGAAATACATATTGATCGTGGCACAGAGTTCTGTGATAAGCAGGGCATTCCTGGACATATCTGCCAAGTAAATGGGGATTGTAAACGTTTCCTGGAATTGTGGAATCTGGTTTTTATTCAATATAATCGCTTAAGCCCAACCCAACTTCAACCTCTACCTGCTAAACATGTTGACACGGGTATGGGTTTAGAGCGTATCGTCTCGGTACTACAAAATGTCCAATCGAATTATCGTACCGACCTTTTTTGGCCTATGATGGTGCGCGTCCAACAACTTTGCGGTCATAGCGATGAACAACGCGAGAATAATTTTACACCTTATCGTGTCATTGCAGATCATTCCCGCGCGGCTGCCTTTTTGATTGCAGATGGAGTTATTCCGGGAAATACCGGCAGAAATTATGTTTGCCGGATGATCATCCGCCGCGCATCTCGTTTCGGAAGCAAAATCGGTTTGAACGAACCTTTTCTTGCCCAAGTTGCGGATGTGGTTATCCAGGAATATGGTGAATTTTATCCTGAATTAACCCGCAATCGGCAAACGATCTTGGATTATATAACCAGAGAAGAGGTACGATTCCACCGAACGTTGGAAGGTGGATTAACCAAGCTGGAGAATTTAATTGAGAAGTTACAAGAGACCAATTCCAACACCTTGGAAGGTGAGCAAGCTTTTAGCCTTTATGCAACCTTTGGTTTACCCTTGGAGATAACTAAAGACATTCTTGGAGAACAAAAAATGTCTGTTGATGAAAAAGGGTTTTATGAGGCGATGGAAAATCATCGTTTTGCATCTGGAGCGGGGGAGGCATTTGGAGAGCTGGGGGGTGAAGATGTAGATATCTATCGTCCCGTTTTAGATAAATTAATTGTCCAAGGAAAGTTAACTCAACCGGGTGTGAAATATGATCCCTATACAACTACCACAATTGATAGTGAAATTCTAGCTATCTTCAAGTCAGGAAAGTTGGTTGATTCCGCAAATATTGGAGACCAGATCGAAGTGTTGCTGCACCAAACCTGCTTTTATGTTGAAAGTGGTGGACAGGTGTCGGATCAAGGGTGGATAAAGAGTAAAACTGGAAATTCATGGCGCATCGCCATCAAAGACGTACGTAAACCAGCTGCTGGGGTAATCGTTCATGTAGGTGAGGTTATCGAAGGTACCCCCAAAGTGAATGATCAAGCCATTGCGGTGGTGGATCGTAAACGCCGCCAGGATATCATGCGCAATCATACCGCAACTCATCTATTGCACCGCCATTTACGCAAGATTCTTGGAGAGCACGCTCGCCAAGCTGGTTCACTAGTCGCACCTGATAGACTTCGATTCGATTTTACTCACCCCGATGCCGTAACACCCGAACAGATTCAGCAGATTCAAGATTCCGTAAATCAAGATATTCTTGATAATTTCCCTCTTCGTATTGAATTTAAACCCCTTCAGCAAGCAATCAATGAAGGAGCGACAGCATTATTTGGGGAAAAATATGGTGAAATTGTGCGCAATATTCTTATCGGAAATGACAATACTATCTCAAATGAACTATGCGGTGGCACTCATGTAAACCAAACTGGCGACATTGGATTATTCCTTATTTTATCAGAGGGTAGTGTAGCAGCGGGTATTCGTCGAATTGAAGCTGTCACAGGCAGAAAAGCCTATGAAATTGCCTCCAAACGTCTATCCATTTTACAAGAATCCGCTTCCTTGCTCAACACTTCGATAGAAAATATGGTTGATAAAATCAACCAAACCATCATGGAGAATGATAGTCTCTCCAAATCAGTCAGCTTGTTAAAACAACAACTAGTTCAGCAAGAATATGAGGAAAAATTTGGAAGTCATATAAAACAAATTGGCGAAATTGCGTACCTCTCTCTCTTGTTTAATGATGTTGACCAAGACACTCTGCGACAATTAGTAGACCGTTTCCGACAAAAAGTGCCAAATCATGGTGTAATTGTTTTGGGTAGCAACATCAATCAAAAACCTCTTTTGATCGTCGGCATCTCGGATGATTTAGTGAAAATTGGATGGAGCGCGGTTGATTTGGTAAAATACCTTGCTCTTCCCCTAGGTGGAGGAGGCGGTGGAAAGCCCACTTTAGCCCAAGCAGGAGGAAGAGACATTGAAAAATTAAACCAAGTGGGTATCCTGGCTGAGACATGGATCCGAGAAAAAATCAAATAAGGGATTAATTGAATAAAATCCTATTCAAATGAAAACCCAGATCATTCAATTAGAACCACATGACGACAGCCTTTCCACCCGTGACAAAATGGGTTGGGCAAGAGCATCTCGTCTAATCCTAGTTCTTCCAGAACGAAATAAAGTATTCCAAAATAAATTGGAGCAAGAATTAATTTTAAGACATGCCCAGAAAATTGGCGCTCAGATTGCCTTTGTCACAAATGATCGATTAACAAAAACCTATGCGAAAGAACTTTCTATCCCAACTTTCCATACCATAACTAAAGCAACAAAATCCGAGTGGAAGAACCCAGATAGTTTTATTTTTAAAGATCAGCATTCTTTGCAGGTCCATGAAAAATATTCCGAATCCACACAAAAAATTAAACAATTACGAAATTCATCGAAACCCTGGACAAATACCTTTATCGCCCGTTTGTTTATTTTTTCATTGGGTGTTTTAGCAGTCCTGACCCTGGCAGCTACCCTTCTCCCATCAGCCAAGATAACCATCCACCCTGACCCTATCCAACAAAAAATGACATTTTATCTAACTGCTAAACCTCAATTGGAAAAAATTCGAATAACTGGGGAGATTCCTATTACACAGCAAACCATTCGAGTCCAAGGTGAAAAATCTCGAAAAACCACCGGAATCATCACTATCCCATTATCAATTGCAGAGGGTGAAGTTCTTCTCACAAACCTTACTGATCATGAGGTAGATATACCATTGGGGACTATCGTGACAACAATCAATGCTCCCATTCATAGATATCAAATTACCCGATTGGGCAGCATACCCGCCGGTGCGGGAAAGACTTTAACCTTGCCGATTAAAGCGTTAGTGGCTGGGAGTTCTGAAAATATTCCTGCCAATACAATTCAATCCATTGAGGGAGCATTAGGATTAGAAGTTAGTGCAGCCAACCCGGCCAATATTAAGGGTGGCACAGACCAAAGCGCCCCGGCAGTGAGTAAAGTGGATCAAGAGGATCTATTCTCGGACCTTAAAACAGAACTAATCCAACAAGCTTTCCAACAACTTTCGATATCAACTGGAAAAGATGACCTTCTATTGGATAAGGATCCTATCAATATCTCCTATATTCGAAGTGTTTTTTCACCTGCGCTCAATGAACCAAGTGATACGGTCAAACTCGAACTGGAAATAGAAGCAACATTTGCCCTTGGCAGTGGTAATAACATTCTGCAATTAGCAAACCAATTAATGAATGCCAATATTCCAAAAGATTTTCAACCCGCAAATACCTCTATTCAAACTCAGTGTCTAAATGCAATCCAAAAAAATGAAAATAATAGTTATTCCTGTAAGATGGAAATTAGCCGTCAAATTATCCCCGCAATTGATTTAGAGGAAATTCAGCGTCAGGTCCTACTGCAGCCTATTCATTTAGCTCGCCAGCGTATTCAAAGTATTTATCCTTTTCAGCAGCCGGTCGAGATTCTGATGACACCGTCCTGGTGGAATTTCTTACCGGCTCTGCCGATGCAAATAGCCATTCAGACTGTCTTATGATCATCCTTGCTGTTGACCCTGGCCAAAGGCGAATTGGATTAGCTATTACTGATCCTTCGGGTAAAGTAGCCCTTCCCTTAATGGTGATTCCTCATAATTCTCGACAGATTGATGCAGCTCGGATTGTTCAAATTGCTTCCGAAAATCTCGCGGAATTAATCCTCGTTGGGCAAGCCCTCGATAGTAATAATCTGCCCACTCTACAAAGTCGCCGTTCAGAGAATTTAACTAAGGCTATCCAGATTCTCACCCCAATCCCTGTCAAAATGTGGGAAGAATATCGAAGCTCTCAAACAATCAGAGATCTAATGCCTAAACCGTCAAAGAAACGGAAACAAAGGGAAAAACCGATCGATGCACTTGCTGCGGTTGTCATTTTACAAAATTATTTAGAAAATCAACCAGAAGAGAAAAATGAGTAAAACATCCAAATTCCTCATTCGTTGGTTAATTTTTTTTGTTATAGTGGCAATTTTTCTTGGTATAGGTTTTATTTTAATAATTGGAATCCAAAATCACGTCCAAATTCAGGATATTTTTGGTCCTCCCGATCCAGAGCTCACTTTATGGCAAAAAGGATACTATGAGCTAATTCTTTATTGGCATAAGAATGATTTAATTGCCCATCAGTCAACTCCTGAGGCATCAATTGAATTTACAATTCAACCAGATGAATCCATTCGCGAGATCCTTAATCAACTTCAACAAGCGCAACTTATTTCCGATCCAGAAGGGCTACGGGTTTACCTATTATATACAGGGTTGGATAAACGACTTCTTGCTGGAAAACATCGCATTGATCCCAAACTTTCCCAAATCGAAATTGCTCGAGCATTATCTATCCAATCCAACTTAATTGTCCAATATGAAATCCTTGCTGGATGGCGGTTAGAAGAGATTGCGGATTCATTAGTTGCCTCTGGAATCGTCTCCAAGCAGGAAGATTTTCTCCATTCAGCACAAAAACCATTATCTTTCTATTTCTCCAATATCAATACCAATCAGGAAGCAATCAGCGAAGGATTTTTATTACCCGATGTTTACCTCATCTCTCATCAAGAAATTAGTGAAGAACTAGTCCAACTCTTCATTAACAACTTTCAAAAACAAATTACACCCCCCATTATTAACGAGTTTCGTTCACAAGGATTGTCTCTTTATGAAGCAGTTATCTTGGCATCCATCGTCCAAAGGGAAACGATCATAAAGGACGAAATGCCTATGATTGCTTCAGTTTATCTGAATCGCCTGAATGCAGATATGAAACTTGACTCGGATCCTACTGTACAATATGCTTTAGGATTTAATAAAACCCAAAAAACTTGGTGGACTAATCCACTCAGTGAAAAAGATTTACAGATAGACAGCCCATATAATACTTATTTATATAAAGGTTTACCACCCTCCCCAATTTGTAGTCCAAGTTTAGAAGCATTGCTCGCTATTGCATACCCTGCCCAAAGCGATTATTTTTACTTTCGAGCAGCTTGCGATCATAGTGGTAGGCACATTTTTTCACACACTTATCAGGAACATTTGGGACAATCCTGTCCCTAAAAAATAGAGGTTGCCCAATTTGACTTCAGGGCAACCTCTGTGAGAGTCTAAAACGCTATAATCTTACAGTTCTTTCTTCTTTTCTTCTGCTTTTGCTTTAATCACAGAACCTAAACGATGTATGCCCTCATTTATTTTATCTGGCATAGAATACGAGAAGTTCAATCGCATAGACCTGTGACCGCTTCCATCAGGGTAAAAAGGTTCACTTGTGACAAAAGCAACCTTTTGCTTCAGTGCTTCTTCTAGAACATCCTTTGAGGTCAAGTATTCTGGTAAGGTTGCCCAAAGGAAAAGCCCTCCATCGGGATGGGTCCAATCAACTTCGGGGGGGAAATAGCGATCCATTGCAGCAAGCATTGCATCCCGCCGCTCGCGATAGACTTTTCGGATCAATTTAATATGCTCGTCCAGAAAACCACCTTTCGATACCTCATGGGCAACTAATTGGTTAAACGTTGAAGTATTTAAATCTTCACCCTGTTTTGCCTCCACCATTTTGCGAATGACTTCATGTGGTGCAACTACCCAGGCTAAACGCAGACCAGGTGCCAAGATTTTGGAAAAAGTGCTTAAATATATTACGTTCCCGCGATAACAATGGTCGTGATTCTCTCGATATTGATGATCAATTGCTACAATTGAAGGAAGGTGTTCACCATCATAACGAAGTTGTCCGTAAGGGTCGTCTTCTATGATTGGAACCCCATAACGATCAGCAAGTTCGACAAGTTTATACCGTCGCTCCATTGAAAGAGTTACACCGGTCGGGTTTTGAAAATTTGGTAAAACATAGATGAATTTTGGCCCATAACGTAAAGCCTCTTCTAAAGCATCGGTGTCCATCCCATTTTCATCTAACGGAACAGTGATATATTCAGCACCATAAGCATTCCAAGCTTGCAGGGCTCCTAAATAAGTAGGTGATTCAACTAATATCCGATCTCCTCGGTTGATAAAGATCTTCCCAATCAAATCGAGAGCTTGTTGAGAGCCAGTTGTGATCAAAACATTATCAGGGTTGATAGAAATCCCATATCGAGCAGTATGGCGAGAGATTTGTTCGCGTAAGGGAGTATATCCCTCTGTTATACCATACTGTAATGCTTGAGCACCGTGCTCGTGAAGTACTTTTTGGCAAGCTTCTGCAAATTCTTCGATCGGAAAGAGGTCAGGAGCAGGCATCCCTCCTGCAAATGAAATGACCTCGGGCTGCTCAGTAAACTTGAGCAATTCTCGAACTGCAGAACTTGTCATTTGTTTTGTGCGATGAGCATAGCGATGATCCCATGGAGTCTGTAAACCACGTTCTTGTCGTGCATTACCCGTTACCTTGATGGTGGGTTTAACCATTCATACCTCCTTTTGAAAATATTTACTAAGGGAATCGGCTAATTACCACTGCTTCAGTGGGTAATATTTCCTTGTCCCCTAATTTCACTTCTGCGGGCGCTTTGCCAGGTTTGTCCGGTGCACCTTGATAAATGAATATTTTTATCCCTTCGTCAGCGCTCTTTAACTCAACATAAGCTTGACCGGTTAACAATCCTTGCCGATCAACTGCACAACTTGTCACCCAGCCAATGACTTTTCCTCGTTTATCTAAAACTGGGTCACCATTATGCGCCATACGTACTCCTTTTTCGGGAAATTGAAATCGAACAACTACACCCTTTCTCTCTTTTTCACGCTGCGCAAATGCATCCCTGCCAATAAACCACGGTTTATGGAGTTTTACATAACTGCCGAAGCCGCCTTCAGCTACTCCTAGATCGCTTTCTCCCCGTTTTCCAGAACCCAAACCCATCTCATGACCATAAAGCGGTAATCCTGCTTCGGTTCTTAATGAATCGCGGGCTCCTAAACCAATGGGTTTTATTCCGAACGGTTCCCCAACCCGTAACAACTCTTTGAATAGCCGGCTTGCCTGGTTCGGGTGAACAAATAATTCAAACGCCATCCGCTCCCCCGTATACCCGGTTCTAGAGACGACTAAATCAAAATCTCCTACCTGGGCATCACATAAATGAGTACGTTCAAGCTTCATAATCTTCTTTCGGTTTTCTGCATCTGCGCCAAGAGCAAGGAGAATGTCGCGCGATTTGGGGCCCTGCAAAGCTATATCTACACGCATATCTTTACCTTCTTTGGGATCGCGGAGATTTCTCAGCCAGACTCCCCATCCAAACACACGTGCCCAGGGATGCTCCCGATCTACTATTACCTTACCATCTTTCACTGCATTTAACCATGCCCAATCTTTATCATCATTCGAGGCATTTACCACAATCAAAAATTTCTCATTTTCGCGACGATAAACCAACGTATCATCAATCACATTGGCGTCTGGATCCAGAAAATGGGTGTAACAAGATTCGCCTACTTCCAGACCTCCAATATCGTTCCCGCAAACACAATCAAGAAATGCCGCTGCATCAGCACCTTCTGCTTGATACACTCCCATGTGAGCCACATCAAATAGCCCAGCAGCTTCCCGGGTAGCATTATGCTCTTCAATGACTGAACTATACCAAACTGGCATTTCCCAACCAGCGAATGGGATAATTTTTGCCCCTAACTCACGGTGAATCTCATATATTGGAGTCTGTTTAAGCCCAGTTTCCATTTCAACCCATTGAAAATCTGGCAATGGGTGAGCCCCTTTCTGAAGATCCATTCCTAAAAAATAAGGTTTCTGCTCTTTGTTATTATTTTTAAGAGAAGACGGAATGCCTATGGGAGTAACCTCTCGTGTAATGATTGGACCAGGTAGTTTTTTCATTATTCCAATTTGGCTGTGATCCAAACCCATAAGATCCACATAACCATCGGAAAGGGATCGCAGCCATGTCGCAATCATGGCAATGTTTTCTGTATCAATTTGTAGGAGATATTCATATGGAGATTGACATGTCAACCACCCTTCTCCAACGCCTTTAGGAGTGGTCACCTTGACCGAACAGGATTCTCCAAGCTTGAGAATAGATACATCTACATCAGTTGCATAATCCAAAAATTCTCGGATATGTTCACCCTTCAATAAAACGGACCCGAGATTGTCTTTAGTCTTAAATTGGTCATCAATATAATAAAAATGAGGGTATCCATGCTGAGAAGCTTTGAAATCAATCCCGGCTTTTTCAACAAGAGAGCGAGTTAGCAGTTTGGTTTCTTCAAGCGTTTCAAAATCTACTTTTGACCTCCGCAAATTTCCTTTTCGAACTGCATAAGTGTAAGGTTTAGTTGAGCTTAATAATTTATATATAATCTCTGCTAATTGACGCATTTCCTCTTCTTTGAAACCACGCTGAGTTACCCAGGGTGTACCCATTCGAATACCGGATGGATCAACCGCAGAGGTATCTCCTGGGATAGTGTTGCGATTTACGACGATTCCAGCAATATCCAAAATTCGAGCCGCGTAATCCCCTGAAAGAGTAGTGCCATCAGGACCAATAAATGTACTACAATCGAGGTTTGTCAAATGGGTATCTGTCCCACCATAAGGGATTTTTCCACCCAATGATCGGAGTTTCTCGGTAAATGCAACACAATTCTTGACAATTTGTTGCTGAAGCTCTCGAAATTGTTCGGTTTTGGCTAGTTTAAAAGTCAAAGCGATCGCTGCAAAAACGTTTACATGCGGCCCTCCCTGCTCACCTGGAAAAACAGCTCGATCGACTTTCTTTGCCAGACTTGAATTCGTGGTTAGAATACAAGCCCCGCGTGGACCACATAAGGATTTATGAGTCGTAAATGTGATCACATCGGCATAACCAATTGGGGATGGATAAACTCCAGCTGCAACCAGCCCAGCTACGTGGGCAATATCAGCCATCAAGTAAGCCCCAACTGATTTTGCAATATCCCGAAATCGTGCCCAATCTACTGACCAAGGATATGAAGAAAAGCCTGCGATAATTATCTTCGGTTGGACTTTTTTTGCAAGAGCTTCGATTTCATCGTAATCAATTTGTTCTGTTTGAGGATTAATGGTGTAATGATATGCCTGATAATATTTTCCAGAACGGTTTACGGATGAGCCATGGGATAAATGTCCTCCATGCAGCAAGCTCATTCCAAGAATTGGGTCTCCCGGATTAATCAAGGCATGGAATACAGCATTGTTTGCTGGCGCGCCAGATAATGGCTGAACGTTCACAAATATATCATCCGCTCCTACCTGAGAGTTTGCGAACAATTCTGCACAACGCCTTCGGGCTAACATTTCGACGATATCCGCATATTCCACCCCTTTATAATAGCGAGGGTCTGAAAACCTTCGCAACTCTGATAACCTCACTTCGTAATCGAAAATCTCGTCTTCTGTAAATTTCCGGGTGGATTCATCCGGATATCCTTCTGCATAAATATTCTGGAAAGGAGAGCTCAGTATTTCTCTAATTGCGAACGGAGCTGTGCTTTCACTTGGGATTAAGATAAGTTTCCGTGATTGTCGTTCCGCCTCGAGTTCTAATAATTCACCAAGGTTTGGGTCAAATTCTTTTGTCGAACCTCGAAATAGAAAATCTTTCATAATAGACTCCTAAAAAATTTATGATTTTGAACATCCGATCGGATTATCTAATATGCTTGGGTAGATGATTAATGCTAAATGAAATATTTTCATATTAAGGGACAATTCCAGCACACGAAATTTTATCTTCTGGAGATTTTGCAAATGCCCTTTTCCACTCTTTTCCATCCAATAACAATTCACAACCTAAATCTCCTGTTTGGGTAGGGTTTCCGGCGGTAAGAATCACCACGGTTCCTTTAGGAATTTTTAGAGTGATATGCCAAGGTACTGTCACCGCTATTAATTCTGAAGTAACACCATTTGCTAAAGTGTAAGAAACTTGAGCAGTCGAAGCGCTCCCTTCCAAACGATAAGTAATTGAATGAGAATTTACCGACCTTGTCGTAAAAATTCCCAAACGCATAAAAACTAAAACGCTAATTGAAAGGATTACTATTATTATTATAATCTGTCTCAATAGTGGATTGGTTTTTGGGGCTAGATTCTCATTCATTGTTTATCTGCCAGATTAATACCTATTTAATACATTGTTTCCTGATCAAACAAAAGTAGTTTGTATTCCCTCGATAAAAACAAAAACATCCTATGAAAGTTTATTCATAGGATGAACCTATAATGGGCGGAAAGGGACTCGAACCCCCGGCCTCCTCTGTGTAAGAGAGGCGCTCTAACCAACTGAGCTATCCGCCCGATCATACTCTTATTATACCTGAAGTTTTCTGTTTTCTACTACTTAAACATTAAGAAATAATTTGCAAATTAAACTATATATTCATAAAGAATTGTAATCTATTAGGAGATGTGGTAATATATATTTTATACAAATGGATTGAAGAGAGTATAAGGAGTTTTTATGGAGTACGAAAATCGAATTCGTGCCGATCGTCCTAAAATGTCCAAGAGTTTCGCAAAGTTAGCAGATTTTTTACTCGACTCTTACATCGAAGCCTCTTTCATGACAGCCAGCGAATTAGCCCATACCCTTAATTTAGATGCCGCAACAGTGGTTCGCTTCTCTCAATATTTAGGATATGCTGGATTTCCTGAACTTCAACAAGATATCCGTGAGAAAGTAAAACGGGACATATTGTTAAGGCCAAAGCAAGCCATGGTTTCAAATAGCCATACTCAGGTTGCGCATTTGGCTTTGAATGAAATAGCCAACGCCATCGAACAAACACGTTTATCCTTAGACACTGATGCCCTGTTGGAATTGGTGGAAATGATCGGGAACGCTAGAAGGATTATTATTTTAGCAGAAGGACCCGCTCAGCCTAATGCATATAGTCTTGTCCAGTATCTTGAGCAAGGTGGGTTCCCCGTATATATCGCTCGGTCTGGTGTAGTTGATCTTGCTAGAACTATCAATACTGTCACAGAGCAAGATCTGCTGATCGCGATTGAGATAAAAGGTCAAACTGTATACATCACGAGAGCGCTGTGCGAAGCCAAAATGAAGGGAATCCCAACTGCAGCGATCCTGGGTGCATCCTCACTCTCTTCCGCACAATGTGCTGATATCGTGATCACTTCAGCTGCCCATCCCTCGATCGGCGTCTCAACGGTATCCGTTGAAGGCATGATTTATGCATTATCCCAAGTTTTACGTTGGCGGTTTGCTGACCGCTTTGCAGGAACAGAACAAGCTATTAATGATATTTCTACTCGACTACAAAGTAATTTAATATAACCAATGGAGTAAATCTCATGCGCTTATTACGTTACAAAAAAGGAGACTCTCCAGCGCGCCAAGGTTGGATCCTTAATAATCAGGTGGGACCAATCGAGGGTTCCATTTTCAGGGAATTTCGCCGTCTTGAAGCTGAAGAGGATATCCAAAATATTACCATCTTACCACCCATTCTCCCGAGCAAAATTATTTGTATTGGACGTAATTATGCTGCCCATGCTAGTGAGCACGGTGTAGAAGTGCCAGAAGTCCCCCTGATTTTCCTCAAACCCCCTACCGCAGTGATTGGTCAAGGAGATACGATCATTCTTCCTCCTCAAAGCCAGCAAGTAGAACATGAAGCAGAATTAACGGTTGTGATTGGCAAAAGAGGTCGCTGGATATTCCCAGATGAAGCAGAAAATTATATTTTGGGTTATACCATTGCCAATGATGTCACCGCCCGGGATTTACAACGGAGGGATAATCAATGGACTCGCGCTAAAGGTTTTGATACTTTTTGTCCGATAGGGCCCTGGATCGAAACAGATTTCAATCCAACTGATGCATTGATTACCTGTTATGTGAACGACAACGTGAGACAGATGGCATCAACTCATGATATGGTATTCAACATTCCCCAACTGATCGCTTTCATCTCTTCGGTTATGACTCTTGAACCAGGCGATCTCATCCTAACTGGCACACCTGCGGGAGTTAGCCCTTTAGCAGATGGCGATCAGGTTCGGATTTCTATTGAGGGTATAGGCAGCCTCGAGAATAATGTAAAAGCAGAACCAGCTCACTAGTTAAATCGGCATGTCTCTCGATATTCATTCTGCAGTTCAGGTAACTCTAGTTATCCTCGCTATTGTAGTGATCCTTATGATTTGGCAAGGTATAAATGCTATTAAAAAAGCTCGCCGGTTACCTTTCTTTCGATTGCGCCGAAACCGAACTCTCAAGGGATGGCGTTTACTGGGAGGATCTGTTTTGCTTATTGTGATCATAATCATCATGAACGCCCATCTTGAGCCAATGATCTATACAGTTTTTCCACCAACATCTACCATCACTTTATCACCTACCATCACTCTCAGTCCAACCATAACCCAAACACCCACCATAACCTTAAGCCCAACAATTACCCTGACGCCAGCTGAAAGTTATACTCCCACTATCACACCAACGCCATTTGTACCCACTGCCATTGAAGCACGTTTTGAGGCTACGGTTACTCCGAATCCCGACGCCGTATTTAGTGATTTGGTATTTACCCAAGGTATAGATACCCTTTATCAACCAGTTGCGCCTGGAACAGAATTTCAAAATCCGGTTGGTCATTTGTATGCTGTTTTTAGTTATGATCAAATGGTGGATGGTTCTCAATGGACAGCCCTTTGGTATAGAAACGGAGAACTTGTTTATTTTGAAACCCGCCCATGGGATGGCGGTACAGGCGGATATGGTTATACCGATTGGGAACCTGATCCATCAGAATGGTTACCTGGCAATTATGAAGTCCAAATTTTTAATGGTCTTCTCTTCAAAAGTTCCGGACAATTTACGGTGGTTGGCACCCCGCCAACTGCGGCACCAACGTTAACTCCCAGTAAAACTCCTACCCCTAGCAAAACCTTACCACCCACCCGAACCCCATCCCCGACCCGGACGATGACATTACCTCCCCAGTTGCGTCCAACCAAAACTCCTTATCTAAGTCCTACCATTACCCCTTCCCGTACCCGGTATCCTACTTTGACACCATCCATCACTCTAACTTTACGGCCAACTTCTACAATAACTTTAACCTTGACGATAACTCTTACTCGAACACCGTATAAGAGTCCAACCATTACATTAACCCGAACACCTTATCCAACACTTACCCGCACTCCGGTTACTCCAACAATTACCCCCCAACCGACATTAACTCGTACACCCACACCAGCCAAATAAGTTTAAACTACACACATATATTTTGCAATCTGAGCAGCAATTCGCGCATTATTGAGCAACAAAGCAAGATTTGCTTGTAAGCTTTTCCCCTGTGAAAGATCATTAAGCCGGTCTAGCAAGAAAGGTGTTACTGCTTGCCCACGAATTTGTTTTGTCTCTGCTTCTTGAATGGCGATCTCGATATATTTTTCAACTTCATCATATTGAAGAGATTGTCCATCGGGTGGGGGAACTGTAACTAATAAGCCGCTTTTAAAACCAAGTCCCCAATGGGCTTTAGCAAATTGGGCTACATCCTCTGCATTAGCGGCAGTCACATTTGTTTTCAATCCTCCACTTTCTTTAGTATAAAAAGCTGGAAATGAATCAGTCTGATAACCAACGACTGGAACCGCTAAGGTTTCCAATAACTCTAAAGTGGCTTCTAAATTGAGGATAGATTTAGCCCCTGAACAAACTACGATGAGTGGAATTTGAGCAAGAGCGAGTAGATCAGTGGAAACATCAAAAATAAAGTGCTTCGAAGTAGAGCGATGAACTCCTCCAATTCCACCAGTTGAAAACACTTGTATTCCCACTTGATGAGCCGCCCACATTGTTCCAGCCACGGTTGTACCCCCCCAACCTTGACGGACAACTAACTTTGAAAAATCCCTTAAGCTCACTTTTTCCGCTTGCGGATACGTAGCTAATTCTTGGATTTCTATCTGGTTTAAACCAACCCTAACCTTGCCTTGAATCACTCCTATGGTCGCTGGTGTGGCACCTTCAGAGCTAATAGTATTTTCGATTTCCCGAGCTAGATCAATATTTTCTGGATAGGGCAATCCATGGGTAATTACAGTTGTCTCTAAAGCAACAACTGCTTGTTTTTTTTCTAATGCTATTTTTACTCGTTCGTCTAAAGAAAAATAGTTATTGATAGGAACCATATTAAATCACCAACCGATTGTATAGTTTTTCAAGTGAAAGATCAGGTACAACAGAACCAGCATACTGCAAGGTCAATGTTGCTGCAGAAACCCCTAAGCGCACTGCATCATCCAAAGGAATATCATTCAAAAGCGCGAAAAGGACTGTAGCAGTTAAAGAATCTCCCGCGCCAGTCGGGTCGGAAATTGCGGTTTGAATTGCAGGAATATATCCATTCGTTTCTGATGTTGCGTAACATAAGCCGTGTTGACCGAGAGTAATAATAACAATTTCGACCCCTTTACTGACCATTGCTTTAGCACTTAATAAAGCTTGTTTACGGGATGAGATTTTCCTCGTTGGATCTACTAAAAGGGCAGCTTCTGCTGAATTGGGAGTAATTAAATATAAATATGGCAGATAGGGGATTAATTTGCTGGCTAATTGAGGAGAGGTTGTATCAGCACAAATAGCCAAATGATTACTTTTAGCTAAAGCAATAATCGTTCGGATCGTTTCATTCGAAAGGTTCATGTCCATAAAAACACAGGCAGCGTTCTTAAACAGCCGATTATTATCCCGAATATACTCAGGGGTGATCGCAGAGGTTATTTCCATATTATCTATTGCAATTAATCTATCCATCGCGGAATTGTAGACCCCGATATACATCCCTGAAGATTTTTGAGCTTGTTTCAAAATATAATCGGTACTGATGCCTGCAGCACATGCATTTTTGATTAACTGATCCCCATAAAAGTCATCCCCTACTGTGCTCAATAAGACCACTTCCTGCCCTAATCGGGCTAGATTCTCAGCAACATTTCGAGCAACTCCTCCGAAAGAATTCCGAATCTGAGCTGGATTAGAAATACGTTCCAAGCTTTCCTCGTTAATATTTGCAACAATATCCACGCCCGCGGCACCAATTACTAATACAGGCAGATCTGGTTTCAAAATTGGGTTTTCTCTATTCATTTTTTCCTGAGTTATAATCAAAGGTACTTTCATTTTATACGATTTTACATGAAATGACTAGCAAAATACTGATTATATGAGCATCAATGTAGAACTCCATTGTCACACCAATCAATCATCCGATAGTCTTATGACGATTGCTCAGCTATTTAAAGCTTGTGAAAAGCAACAAATTCATAAAGTGGCGATCACTGATCATAATTCGATCAAAGCTGCTCAAACAGCAGTTCGGGAATATCCACATATATTTATTATTGGGGAAGAAATCATGACCAAGCAAGGAGAAATCCTGGCTTATTTCATGAGAGAAGAAATCCCTGGAGGTTATAATGCTAAAGAGATCTTACCCGAACTTCATGCTCAGGGAGTCTTTATTAGTGTTTCCCATCCCTTTGACCGTTATAGAAAAGGCCATTGGCTCGAAGCAAACCTTCTCCAAATCTTGGACCAAATTGATGCGATCGAGACTTTTAATTCCCGATGTTTATTGAATCAGGATAATCGAAAGGCTTCTTCGTTTGCAAAACAACATCATTTACTCGAAACTATTGGCTCTGATGCCCATACTCCCAGAGAGGTAGGAAAATCTTATCTGAGGATGCCAGATTTTCAAGATGCAGAATCTTTTAAAATTGCCCTCCAGGATGCCAAAAGTTATCCAAGGTTGTCGGCACCCTGGTTTCATCTTTTTTCTCTTTATGCAAAATGGAAAAAAAGACCAAAATAACTTGACCAATTGCTTATTTTGAGTAGAATATAGACTAACGGGGCGGTGGCGGAACAGGCAGACGCAGGGGACTTAAAATCCTCCGGAGGTGACACTCCTTGTGGGTTCGATTCCCACCCGCCCCATTCTGCTTTTATGCCTGTTTCGAGATTAACTATTGAAACAGGTTTTTTATTCTACAAGCTAGACAATGATAATTTATCTAACGGACATGGAGAATGGTATTTGAACCCAAAAATTGTTTTCATGGGCTCACCAGAGTTCGCTCTACCTGCTCTTTCCAAACTAGTGGAAAATTACGATGTTCAAGGAGTCATCACCCAACCCGACAAACCTGCTGGTAGAGGGAATTTGCTTTCACCCCCGCCAGTCAAAACCCTTGCCGAAAAGCTAAAAATTCCTTGCATTCAACCCCTAAAATTGAATGATCCTCAAATATTAGCACAAATCAGGGCTTGGCAGCCAGACTTAATCGTGGTGGCTGCTTATGGAAAAATATTAAAGCCGGATATCCTTCATTTCCCCCCTTATGGTTGCCTAAATATCCACGCCTCCTTATTACCTCGCTGGCGCGGTGCTGCACCAATCGTGGCCGCAATTCTTGCAGGCGATCAGGAAACTGGTGTAACTATAATGAAAATGGCCGAAGGAATTGATAGCGGACCTATTTTAAAACAACGGACTATCCCAATTCTTGACCAGGATAACACCTTATCCTTGTCTCAAAAGTTGTCCGTCTTAGGGGCAGATTTGTTGCTTGAGACAATTCCTGATTATCTAAATGGAGAATGTTTGCCAATCCCACAGAATGATTCTCAAGCCACATACGCACCCATGATTGATAAAAATGATGGTTTCCTCGATTTTTGTTTACCAGCTATTGAGCTATGGAGAAAAATACGGGCTTACAACCCATGGCCAGGCTCCTTCACAACAATAAACCACCAGAGAATGATTATCCTCGAAGCACAAATCTATCATCAACAACCAAAAGACATGCAACCTGGACAGACTCTTATTTTGGAAAATATGCCAATAATCGTAACTTCAGATAAATGCCTAGCAATTGTGACTCTCCAAATGGCGGGCAAAAAACCTGTTTCGGGTAAAGAATTCCTCAATGGATTCCGTTCCTGGGGTAAGATTACATTACCTTCTTAACGAATATGCATCTTCGAACTGATCTTGATTATTTCCACATCATCATTCTCCGCCATGCAGAATCAATTGCGAATGCAAATAATATTCACCAAGGGCAATTTGATTTTCCACTATCCCCTCAAG
>DHFN01000085.1 GCA_002402275.1 Anaerolineales bacterium UBA4823 | reverse complement strand
TTATGAACACGTTGGTGTTCTTAGCCCCAGGGGTCCTGATCCGTGAAGCCTAGCGCCGCGGAGTGACTGCTGCGAAGTACCCCGCAACAAAGTTGTGGGGTGCGTTGGAGGTTGTTTTTTATTGTAGGGGAGACCTTCCATGGTCTCCCGACATAAGTGTTATAGCCAAGCAATCTTATTGATGGTGGGTTCAACCCTTGACAGGGTAGGACCGGAACCCACCCTACATTCTGCGGTCATTGAAAATCACCCGCCTGCTGACCTCCAGGATCTCCGCCAGCTTCTCCGCATTCGGGTAGCCCCCCTCCCGGATGCGCCTATCGATTTCCATGATCCGTTCCAACTGCTGCCGTTGGGACATAGTCACCTGCCTTTACTGTAAGTGAGTGTATCAAACCCCAGTGCACCAATTGTGCACTAAGAATTTAGTCTTGATTTTATTTGGATTAGTGGAAGAAGGGATGACTTTACATTTCCCTTACAGATTATTTGATGGAAAACATCATAGTTGGGATAATCATCAACTCACTCAATAGACACAAATATTAAGTCATAATTGATAATTCAATTGATCCTCAAAAGCAAAATTGAAGATGCTGGTAAAATATAAAAAGAGTTTGAGTGGATATGGGACTAGCTGATATTCAACTACATTCAATATTAGAGACATCTTCTAAGAATCTCGAGAGGGATTTCTTTTTTCCTGCATTGAGCAATTCAATCTTCTACGATCGTGGAGTAGGATACTTCACGTCAGGTTGGATTCGTAATAACATAGATGGAATTGAAAAATTCATTGAAAACGGCGGCAAAGCAAGGTGGATAATTAGCCCAAATCTACAGGCAGATGATATAGAAGCGTTTGTACTAGGGGAAGAAGCTAAACGGAGCGAATTAATATATCACGCTCTTTTAGGTGAAATTGTTCGAGCAAAACAAGAACAAAGGATTGACACATTTTCAAAACTGGCTTGGTTGATAGCAGACGAAGTAATTTCATTTAAAATTGCTATACCACGTTGTAAATTAGGTGGAATGTTTCACGCAAAATTTGGAGTTTTTACGGACATTGAGAATAATAGGATCGCATTTACAGGATCTTATAATGATACTGCAAATGCCGACAACAACTATGAATCGATTATGGTTGTAAAGTCTTGGATTACTGATCAATCATCTTTAGTTCAAGCTCACCTAAAAGAATTTGAACGAATTTGGATGGGGGACGACCCCAACATAGCCGTTCATCCAATCCCAGAAGGGGTATTGAAAGTACTAAATGATAACAGGTCAATGGATAGACCATACAGTATTGAGAAACGAAAAACCAATCTCTTGAAAAATCAATTTTCCAATCATATGAAAGATTTCAGCCTGTTTGATTATCAAAAACAAGCCTTAGAAGCGTGGTCAGCAAATAATTATTGTGGGATTCTTGAAATGGCCACAGGGACTGGAAAGACGAGAACTGCCATTGCTGGTATTTATAAGGCGATAAATGACAGGAAAATTGATGTTGTCATTATTTCTTCACCACAACACACAATACTTCAACAATGGGTTGATGCTGTAAGACAGTTTAACCTGCCATTTAACAAAGTAATTATTGCAGATGGAACAAATTCAAGATGGCTGCCTGAGATGCAGAACAGTCTTATCAACATCAGACTTAAAGTAATAAATAGCCTGATTGTTTTTACACTTCATCCTACCGCAAGAACGCAGAAATTTTCAGATTGCATCGAAGATTTTGGGAAAGGTTATTCATATTTATTTATTGGAGATGAGGTACATGGTTTAGGCGCAGACCAGTCAAAAGCCGCCCTGCTCAAAGTATATCAAAATCGGTTAGGATTAAGCGCAACTCCAAAAAGATGGTTTGACGAAGCCGGAACAAAAGAACTGTATGAGTATTTCTGTGACACTGTCTATGAATTCAGTATCAAAGACGCACTTTACACAATCAATCCTCTAACTGGCTGCACTTTTTTAACTAAGTACAGATATATCCCTATCCCTGTTTACTTAAATGAGGAAGAGCAAGAGAATTATCAGATTCTAACCAAAAGAATCATTTTTGCTATGACTAGGAAGGATGATGAAAACTCTAAAGAATTAATTACTAATTTGCTTATAAAAAGAGCCAATATAGTCAAGAGTGCTGCCAATAAAGTTGAACAATTAGATAAACTCATTCAACTCGACCAGATTAAACTTAGCCATACGATTGTATACTGCTCACCTTCTCAAGTGCAACCCTGTATGGAGATATTGCGTAAACACGGTTTAACCTTTCATAAGTTCACAGAAAAAGAAGGCACAAAAGCAGAAAGAAAATTTGGAGGTCTTTCTGAAAGAGCGCACATCATTGAACTATTCAAACGGGGGTCTATCAAAGTACTAATCGGGATAAAAGCGTTGGATGAAGGAATCGATATACCAAACGCAGAGAACGCAATTCTCCTGTCAAGTAGCACTAATCCGCGGGAATATATTCAAAGAATCGGTAGAGTTATTCGTTACCATAAGGATAAAACCAAAGCAATCATTTACGATTTTATTGTGTTTCCAGATCTTCACAACCCAGACCCTGCGGTCTCGGATCTAGAAAGAAGTATTTTCAAGAAGGAATTGGTTAGAATTCTAGAAATAGCAGGAAATGCTGACAATAGTGCGGAAGCATTAATTCAAATTAACAACCTTGCAGGAGGCACAGGTGGATATTAATCCTGAAATATTAAAGGCAATAGATATTGAGACAAATGGCAATATTGTAATACTCGACCTTTTGCGTGAGTTGATTGAGTATGAGGTCCAAGACCCTGCTCATTTTAAGGAGTACTATGCGTTTAAATTAGACGAATCACTCTCCAAAATGGAGGAGCAATGAGAATAGATTCAATCTACTTGAAAAATTACCGCCAATATAAAGATTTAACAATTAGTTTCTTCTCACGAAATGACTCGGGGTTGAGCATAATTGTTGGAACCAACGGTGCTGGCAAAACCAACCTGTTGAATGCAATAAACTGGTGTTTGTATGGTGATGA